>CAYWRH010000013.1:0-47059 GCA_964460435.1 uncultured Desulfatiglans sp. | reverse complement strand
TTTGAAGACTTTTTTTATATATACCAGAGAAGGCAGAAAAGCCAGTAAAAATCAGTAGATATTTAAATATTTGAGTGCTTTATTCAGGTTTCCTTTCTGCTTTTTTTAACTCTCTAAAATAAATCCTTCCGGGTTGACTTGTGATAATCCAGTGTTTATATTCAGGCCGTATTTAATGGATATTTTATTTCAACAATTAATAGAAAAACCCTGTGATGTCAAAAGGCATCAAAAGGTATAATTTAAAGATAGAATTAGCGATTATCGTTTTAAAAAGGCTTCTCTGATGTGCGTGCATCTTTTCTGCCGGGAATCTCGCCATGTTTAAATTATGCAGGAGATTCGCCTCGGGGATAAAAACGGCATTCTGGGAAGCCTTTTAAATTTATAAAAATGGCCAAAAGCCTTTTACCGGTTGCGCTATGTATGAAGATGAATGGGTTGATGATGCTGATATAAAACGGGAAAAGCAAAAGGCCAGGGAGCTCAGACGCACCTCCTGGTGGCTCAGACGTGTTAATGAGGGCAAATGTTATTACTGCGGACTGGATGTTGGTGCAAAAGGGCTTACAATGGATCATATTGTTCCCTTAAGCCGCGGCGGAAAAAGCAAGAAGGGGAACATTGTTGCTGCATGCAAGGAGTGCAACAATAAAAAGAAATACCTTCTTCCTATCGAATGGGAGGAATACCTCTCTTCCCTCAAAAAGGATGAAACAGTGATCTAACCGGTTTTTTCCACTCTGACGGCTGTGCCGATGATATCATCAGGCTCTTTACCGATATAGTGTGATGCCTTGCCCATATTTACTGCGATCTCAAGGTTATTGGTGCTATTTATTATGGCAAGAAGCTCCCCGTTTTCCCTGTCAGAATAGATTTTGTTTAACCCGAATATCTTGATTTTGCCTGTGTGTATTACAGGTGTTCTATTATCCAGAAAGCCTGCAAGGTCATCTGCTGTAATATTGGTAATGAGATTCCCGAAATTATCAATGCGTATTATCTGGCCGGTAAGGGTGTTATCATGTTTAAAGGGTAGAGGCATCTCCAGTTTTTCAGGGTCTGACACAGCCCTTCCAAGCTGATGAATATTTAATCCAAGGGAGATATGGGCTGCCACAGGGGCAAATATATCCCTGCCGTGAAAGGTGCTGGTTACCTGCGGGAGAAAGTATCTCTTTTCGGTAAGCTCATAAACAGTTGCATCTTTATACCTTTCTATTACTGGCCAAAAAATGCCATTATCAGGGCCAATTAAAAAATGGCCGCCAGCATTTACTGCTATGGATCTCCTGTTGCTTCCCACACCAGGGTCAACAACCGCCACATGGACAGTGCCTGCTGGAAAAAATGAGAAGCTCTCTTTTACAATATATGCCCCCTGAAGGATTGAGCCGGTATTGATGTTGTGAGTGATGTCAACCAGTACCGCATCCCTTTTGATAGAAAGGATTACACCTTTCATCATGGCCACATATGCATCAGAGAGGCCGAAATCCGTTAAAAGGGTGATGATGCCTGATCTTTTCATGGGTATTCCTGTTATAAGTGGGTAAACCTTTTGATGCGATCCATTTTAATAGTACATTCATAAAATCATTTGTAAAGTGGAAATTTTCAGCCATTGCTGGTATAAGATTTTTTAAGTGCTGTTATTATCTATTTGTTTACAGGGGAATTCCGTAATGAAAAAACTTTTGATTGATGACAGGGATCAGGCATTTGTCCTGTTTGAGCAGCTCAGGATTCAGGAGTTGTTTAATAAAGAGCTCTATTCCGATTTTGACGAAGAGACCTGCCGGATGATCCTGAGAGAAGCGGAAAAAATGGCCACAAACGTGATGATGCCTACCTGCCATGAATCAGATGAGGCGGGCTGTACCTTAAAGGATGGCCAGGTTTTTGTCCCTGAGGTATTTAAAGGGCTATGGAGGGCATGGAATGAGGGTGAGTGGCGCAGGATTGATCTCCCCCGTGAAATAGGAGGGCAGGGGCTCCCCCTTATAATAGGGATGGCAGCAAACGAATTTTTTGAGGCGGGAAACCTTGCCTTCCAGACACTTGCAGCAATGGCAAGAGGCGCTGCCTTTCTGATTGCAAGGCACGGCTCAGAAGAACAGAAACAAAAATATGTTGAAAAGATACTTTCCGGGCAGTGGACAGGCACAATGGTGCTCACTGAGTCAGAGGCAGGAAGCGATGTAGGCGCAACAAAGACAGTGGCTCTACCCAATGATGACGGCACATACAGTATTACCGGAAATAAAACATTCATAACCGGAGGCGATAATAACCTGGTTGAAAACATTATTCATCTAACACTCGCAAGGGTAAAAGGTTCACCCCCGGGCACAAGGGGGCTCTCTCTTTTTCTGGTGCCCAAGTACAGGGTTAACCCCGACGGATCAATTGGCGAACTGAATGATATAAAGGTTATATCCATAGAAAAAAAGATGGGCCTTAAAGGCTCTCCTACTTGTCAGATGATCTTTGGAGAGGAGGGTAATTGCACTGGCGAACTGATCGGTGAAATAAACAGGGGCATGGCGATCTTTTTTACCATGATGAATGAGTCAAGGCTTATAGCAGCGCGACATGGGGCATCAATCGCTGCAACAGCATATCTTCATGCCCTTAACTACTCAAGGGAGAGGCTTCAGGGCAGAGAGGCCGGCGCCTCGCCTGACTTGCCGCAGGTCCCTATCATCAGACATCCTGATGTGAGGCGAATGCTCTTGATGATGAAGGCATATACAGAGGGCATAAGGGCCCTTATACTCTATACCGCCTATTGCATGGATATGGAGCTTGTTTCAGAGGATCAGGATGAAAAGGTGAAATGGTCGGAACTCACTGCCTTTTTGACCCCTGTTGCAAAGGCATATGGCTCTGACATGAGTTTCAGGGTAACAGAGACCGCCATGCAGGTGTATGGCGGATACGGGTACATGAAGGATTACCGCGTTGAGCAGTTTTTAAGGGATGAAAAGGTGCATTCCATCTTTGAAGGGACTAATGGCATACAGGCCCTTGATCTTTTAACAAGAAAGGTTATGAAGAACAGAGAAAGCCTTGTAAAGGGGCTTTTTACCGATATTGAAAAATTTTGCAGATTAAATGAGCACCACAAAGAACTGGCAAAATATTTTGGTTATCTTTCAGAAGGGATTAAGGCGCTGTCAGAGGTTACGGTCTATTTTACCCAAAGGCAGGGTATTGATTACAGGAGATTAGCCCTTTTTGCCACACAGTACATGGAGCTATTTGGCGATGTTGTAACCGGGTGGCTCCTTTTATGGCAGGCGGTCATTGCCCATGAAAAGCTTCAGGCTATGATTAAGGATAGCGGGTTAAAAGGGCAGAGAGAGGTAAAAAGGTTTATAGCAGAAAACAGTGAGGCAGCCTTTTACAGCGGAAAGGTCTCATCAGCACGCTATTTTAGCAGCAATATCCTGACTCTTTCCAAATCAAAGGCCGGGGCGATTATTGATGGCGATACAGCAGCCATAGAAATGGTTGAAGAGGAATTTTGATTGGCCCCATCCCGAATTTGCCTCTTTCCGGATGGACACTAATTAAGGCTATCAGGCTATAGGCGGTTAGCAAATGCTTTTGTTAAGGCCTATAGCCTCCCAGGAAACTGTGATATATTTTTTTAAGCCTCTTCCATCTATAATACCGAAGCGAGTCGCCGGGATCATTTGCCAAATAGCTACAGCCTTCTTATATTGCACATGAGCGATTTCATATCAGGATAACCCAGAATGCACTCCCTGCACTGGACATCCGTAAGCAGGTTTGCATTTGCACTGCCTCCCCACCCGTGGGGCACAAAAACAACACCCTCTGATACACCTTCATCCACCTTTATTTTCATGTTAACAGCGCCCCTGTTTGTTTTTATCTCTGCCATATCGCCGGAATTTATCTTGTATCTCCTTGCAGTCTCAGGACCTATTTCTGCAAAGGGCTCAGGGCTTTTTTCTGTAAGCTCACTGATATTCCGGTGCTGGCTGTGTGTGTAATAATAGTTCCTGTTGCCTGTGCCCAGTATAAGAGGATATTCAAGGAGAAATTCCTTTTCTATCTCTTTGCTCATGGGGCTTCTTTCCGGCTCTTTATATGTCGGGAGCGGGTCAAAGCCAGCCTGTTTAAGGGCATCACTATAAATCTCAATCTTTCCTGAAGGAGTTTTAAAGGTGTTTTCAGGGATATCATAATCTTTTTTTTGGTAATAATCCCCTTCAGGCCTTTCATTTAAAAGATATTCAAATGAAAGACCAGTGGGGCCAAGCTCAAACCTTACAAGCTCCTCCTCAGACTGCCACGGAAACAGTTCGCCAAGCCCAAGCCTTTTTGCAAGTTCATTGTACATCCACCATTCTGACCGGCTCTCATAAAGTGGCTCAATGCACTTTTTACGCAGCATGAGGAAGGGCACGCAGTGGCAAACATTATAGGTGTATGCTACCCCCCATTTCTCAAGGTGAGAGCAGGCAGGGAGCACATAGTGCGCGAGCTTTCCTGTCTCAGTCATAAACATGTCATGAACAACGAGGAGTTCAAGCCTTTTAAATGCCTCCCTGAAGGCATTGCTGTCAGGCATGGATATAAGCGGGTTCCCGCCAACAACCAAGAATGCCTTGAGTTTATCAGGGATGCTCTCAGGCACTACCGTAACAACGCCATAGGGGCTTTTCCTCCCCCATATCTCAAAAAAGAGTGGATATTGCTGAGCGCCAACAGGTTCTCCATCCACATTTAAAGCCACATTGCCGAAGGCAAGCCTGGGGCTTATAACCCATGATCCGGGTATATTTATATTCCCGGTGATTGTCTGAAGTATTGAAAAGGCCCTGCTGTTCTGGGTTCCATTTGCTGTCTGATCCTGTGTGCAGGTGCCCTGGTATATGCCGGCCCCTTTTGTTGATGCAAATAGCCTAGCAAGTTTTCGTATGTCATCGGCATTAACCCATGTTATGTCGCTTGCCCATTCCGGTGTGTATCTTTTTATATGGGGCACGAGTTTATCAAATCCCATTGTGTGTTTATTGATAAACTCCCTGTCATAAAGCCCCTCTTCGATAATTACATTTATCATTGCCAGCGCGAGGGCTCCATCTGTGCCTGGCCTTATTTTAAGATACATGTCTGCCTTTTCAGCAAGTGGTATGCGCCTCGGGTCAATAACAACAAGCTTCGACCCCTTTGCAAGATTTTTTTCAAGGGCAAGTTTTAGCGGGAAATCAGATGCATCCGGGTTATGGCCCCAGAGTATATAGAGCTTTGAATCAAACTCTTCAGTAGGGTACTTGCCAAAGGTCATCTGCCTTGTTCTTATACGCATGCGGTAGCATACGCTTTCAACAGAAAAAAAGTTCGGGGAGCCAAAGGCCGCCTTGAATCTCTGGGTGAGCCCGGCCATCTCAAGGTTTTCTACCCCTATTGATCCGCTGAAAACACCAAGTATCTGAGGCCCGAAGCTCTCCTTTAAATCGTTTAGTCTTGAGGCAATCTCGGTAAGCGCCTGATCCCATGATATCCTCTCAAAACCGGCAGCGGTTCTCTTCATGGGGTATTTTAAACGTTCAGCGCTGTAGACATTACTAAGGCATGCCTTGCCCTTTGCGCATAACTCACCGTGGTTTATGGGGTGCGATTCAAGGCCCTTTACCTCTATAGCTTTTCCATCTTCTACAGTAACCCTGCATCCGCAGCTGTGATAACATAGTGTGCAGTCTGTAAGTATCTCTTTTCTTTCGGTCATAAAGTGGCTCCTTTTGCATTGGTCTGGCGGATAATACCACATTAAACAGGAATTTTCTGCTAAAAATTCCAGGGTGAAGCCCTGTCACGGCACTCGAATACTAAGTACCCTTGAACCCTTGACTCGTAGAGCCCTTTTTTTTCTATTTACAAACCGGTTATTTAGGTATATCAAGTATCTCATCTTTCTGACTCATCTTAAGAAAGACCAGACGCGGGCGGTTAACTCAGCGGGAGAGTGCCATCCTCACACGGTGGAAGTCGCAGGTTCAAATCCTGTACCGCCCACCAGCTATGCAAGCTGCTCAAAAAAATCATTTCCCTTGTCATCAACTAATATAAATGCAGGGAAATCCTTTACTGTAATCATGTATATGGCCTCCATCCCGAGCTCAGGATATTCAAGCACCTCAACCTTTGTGATGCACTCCTTTCCGAGCCTTGCTGCTGCGCCTCCGATAGACCCAAGGTAAAAGCCGCCATATTTTTTGCATGAATCTGTCACGTTTTTTGAACGGTTGCCCTTGGCAACCATTATCATTGATGCCCCATGAGCCTGAAACAAGGGCACATATTGATCCATCCGGCTCGCGGTTGTGGGCCCGAATGAACCTGATGCATATCCTTCTGGTGTTTTTGCAGGCCCGGCATAATATATGATGTGGTCTTTCATGTATTGCGGCATCCCTTCGCCTCTATCCAGCCTCTCCTTTAGTTTTGCATGGGCAATGTCCCTTGCCACAATCATCCTGCCTGTAAGCAGCAGCCTGGTTGAAACAGGATATTTGGAGAGGGTTTCCCGTATCATCTCCATCGGTCTTTCAAGGTCAATGTATACTGCGTCGTTATCAGTGCCTGCTGGTTCAGGGAGATATATGGATGGGTCTGTACAAAGCCTTTCAAGGAATATCCCCTCCTTTGTGATTTTTGCCTTTATATTCCTGTGCGCTGAGCAGCTTACACCCATGCCAACAGGGCATGATGCCCCGTGCCTCGGAAGCCTTATAACCCTTACATCAAGACAGAAATATTTACCGCCGAACTGAGCCCCCAGGCCGATTTTTCTTGAATGTCCCAGTACCCTTTCTTCCAGCCCTGTATCCCTGAATGCCCTGCCGCCGGGGCTTCCGGTTCTTGGAAGATTATCCAGGTATCCCGCAGATGCAAGTTTTACTGTCTTTAGTGTCAGCTCCGGTGATGTGCCGCCTATAACAAAGGCAGCATGATAGGGAGGGCATGCAGAGGTGCCCAGACCCTTCAGCTTTTCAGTGAGATAAGATATGAGGCGATCACTGTTTAATATTGCCTTTGTCTCCTGAAACAGGAGGCTCTTGTTTGAAGAGCCGCCACCCTTGGCAATAAACAGGAATTCATATCTATCCCCCTCTGTTGCATAGATATCTATCTGCGCAGGCAGGTTGCATCCTGTATTTTTTTCTTCATACATGGTAAGGGGGGCATTCTGTGAATAGCGCAGGTTGTTTCTGGTATAGGCATTAAAAACACCAAGTGAAAGGGCCTCTTCATCAGAATAGCCTGTCCAGATATGCTGCCCCTTTTTGCCAATTATCAGGGCAGTGCCTGTATCCTGACACATGGGGAATATGCCTTCAGCAGAGATCGCAGCGTTTTTTATAAGCTCAAGCGCCACATATTTATCATTATCAGATGCCTCCGGGTCATTCATGATCTGGGCGGTCTGTTCCAGATGGGTTTTTCTTAATAGATGTGAAACATCCCGGAAGGCCTCCTCTGCTAAGAGAGTAAGGCCCTCCCTTTTCACCTTTATGATATGCTTGCCTTCAAAACTGCCGGTCGATATGTACTCCTCTGTCAGAAGACGATATTCGGTAGTATCCTCTCCAAGCTGAAACATCTCTTCAAATGAAAACCCGGTCGACATTTTTTTCTGCTTTAATTTAATTTGTTTACAAGTATCTGCACCGCCCTTGCCGATGCCTTCAGTGCCTGTAATTCTGCCTCTTTCAGTTTTAATTCTATTATTTCTTCAACACCCTTTTTACCAAGCTTTACAGGTACACCGGAAAAAAGGTTCTTTATACCATACTCACCAGTCAGAAAAACCGCGCATGGAAGTATCTTCTTTTTATCTTTCAGTATTGCCTCAGCCATCTCCACCGCAGCAGATGCAGGGGCATAAAATGCGCTCCCGTTCTTTAAAAGGTCTACTATCTCAGCCCCTGCATTGCGTGTCCTTTCGATAATTGCCTCTATTTTCTCAGGGGAAATTAGCTCCATGACCGGGATACCTGCCACAGAGGAAAGTCTAGGCAAAGGCACAATGTTATCCCCATGCCCACCTATAACAAGCGCATATACATTTTCCACAGAGACATTCAGCTCCATGGAAATAAAGGTACTGAACCTTGCAGAATCGAGTACCCCGGATAGTCCAATAATCCTTTCCCTTGGAAAACCGCTCACGTCTCTTGAAACATGACACATGGCCTCAATGGGATTGGTTACTATTATCAGGATGGATTCAGGGGCAACCCTTGTTATCTCTGTTACAACAGGTTTCATTATGCCCGTGTTTACTTCAAGAAGATCATCCCTGCTCATGCCAGGTTTTCTGGGGAAACCGGCTGTAATAATAACGATATCTGAACCTTCAGCAGCCGTATAATCGCTGGTGAAACCGGATATCTTCATGTCATGTTTTAGAATGGGGGCGGACTCTATAAGATCAAGGGCCTTACCCTCGGAGAGGCCTTCAAGGACATCGATCAGCACGACATTCGCAAGCTCTTTTTCAATGAGCTTCATGGCAGTGATCGCGCCGACATTGCCAGCGCCGACCACTGTAACCTTTTTTCTCATAAGGGTTTTCCTGTATGATGTTATTTAAATGATGTCTTGCAAACCTGTTCAATAGCCGCTGCCATTGCCTCATCTTCCTTCCTGATGTCATCAAGGGTCTTGGGCTTGACAGAATCGGGCATTTTTTCAATCCCGTATTTCCACTTCAGAAATTTTTCTCCTGTTGTGGGGTAGAGGCAGTATATAAGCAGGTCAAAATCATCTTTTGCCAGATCCCCAAGCTTCTCTTTTGCCTTAACAAGCTCAGGCTCAAGGTGATTTGCCACCCTGTCAACTATAACGCCGTCAGGCCTGCGGCTTTTATTTCTTTTTGTAGCTATCTCAATAATGCTGGGATTAACAGGTATTGGTGTCTTGCCGTAATAGCCCATTGCAAGGTCCATTGATTCATAATTCATCACCTTCCAGCGTCCCTGTAGCACATTTAATACCGCCTGTGTGCCGACAATCTGGCTTGTTGGTGTAACAAGGGGCGGCATGCCCAGCTCCTTCCTGGCCTCAGCAACCTCTTTGTAGACCTCTGGGAGCCTGTCAAGGGCATTAGCCTCCTTGAGCTGGCTAACCAGGTTTGAGATCATTCCGCCCGGCACCTGGTGCTGAAGCACCCCTGAATCGATCACAGACATCCTGTGCTTTGCAAGGTAATCCCTGTATTTGGGTGCAACCTGTTCCAGGTGTTCACCCATCTCAAGCAGAAGGTCAAGGTCAAACCCTGGGTCTCTTGTTGTGCCGGTCAGAGATGCAACCAATGGCTCAACAGCAGGCTGGGATGTCCTTAATGCAAATGGCGCAAGGCATGTATCTATAATATCAACGCCTGCCTTTATTGCCTCAAGATAAACCATTGAGCCCATACCGCTAGTGTAATGGGTGTGGAGGTGGATCGGGATGGTTATAACCTTTTTAAGCTCTGTGACAAGCTTGGCTATGTCAAATGGAGACATAATTCCTGCCATATCCTTGAAGCAGAGGGTATCAGCGCCCATCTCCTCAAGCTCCTTTGCCTTTGCAAGATAGTATTCAAGTGTGAATACCTCTCCGCCCATACGCCTTTCTGTTAGGCTGTAGCAGATGGTGCCCTGAAAGTGCTTTCCATTTGCCTTGATCCTTTCCACAACCGTTTCAAAATTCCTGAAATCATTAAGGGCATCAAAGACCCTGAAGACATCCATGCCCGCCTCGCTGGCCTTGTCCACAAAGAGCCTTGCCACATCATCAGCGTAGTTTCTGTAGCCCACCAGGTTCTGGCCTCTTAGCAGCATTGAAAAGGGGGTCTTTTTTATATATTTCTTGAGTGTCTTAAGCCTCTCAAAGGGGTCTTCACCAAGAAAGCGGTGCATGGTATCAAATGTGGCGCCGCCCCACACCTCCATAGCCCAGAAACCTACCTGATCCATCCTTTCGGCTATAGGGAGCATGTCTTCTGTCCTCATTCTTGTAGCAAGAAGCGACTGATGTCCGTCTCTAAAGGTGTTGTCCTGTATCTTTATCGGATTTTTTGGTCCATTTTCCAGAAAATTATCCATATTCAAGTTCTCTCTTTCAATTAGATTATATGGCACAAATGCCATTGTTTTATTTGCTGAAAACAAAGGTGTTTTATACATGGATAAGGAGTTCGAGTCAATTAACTTGCACATTGGGCATGCTGATTTTTGGCTTAATGAAGGATTGACAATTCCTCTCCACTGGCCTATAAAGCCGCAACAGATTTTGGGGATTTTTATTTCGGAAAAGAGGCAGATCTGACTATTGTCAAGTTCTGTTAAAATATTATTGAAGCGTATAAAATTATCTTAAAGATTGTTCATAATCTATTTATTGGTAATTATTTTAATTATTGTTGTACTTAAATATTTTTAAATGAATTATTTATATCTTAAGTTATTATGCTCTCCAGGTGATCTTGTGGATAGCAGGTATTAAAAATCAGTGTAAGCCCGGAAATAATTTCGGGTCATTATTAGCATAACAAGAGTTGGGTTAATCGAATACATATTTTACTATCTATCCGTGCATCTGTTTTTCAGGATCAAGACCGGTTTACCGGCCCGAAAAGACAATCCCGCTAATTAAAACCATATTCAAACGGATGAACTTATCCATCCTTTTGAAGGTTTGTATGATCATCTCCTGCAACCGTTAAAAAAATTAAAAGGCCGGGAGAAGATCGACCCTGAAAAACAGTTACTCATTCATCTATAATAGATGATGAATCGCAATGGTGTGCAAGATCGCCCGGGGGCTTTATAAGGGAGATCAAAAAAATGAAGATAAAATCAATGAGCAGCGAGGGTTTTTACGGCTGGATAAACCTCTGCGTGCTGTTTCTGTTTAACATGGTTTCAGGTTCGCTTCTGATAACCTTTGGCATCTATCTGCCCTTCTGGGTCAATGATTTTTCATGGAGCAGGGGTATTGTCTCAGGGGCACAGTCAGCCAATATGATTCTCATTGGGGTTGTTGCCCCGCTCGCAGGCCTGTTCATCATGAGGTTCGGCGGGAAAAAGGCGATAGTCACAGGTAACCTCATAAATGTGTGCGGCCTCCTGCTGCTGGCCTTTTACACAGAGGTGTGGCAGCTCTATATCGGCTACGGGCTTATGGTCGGGACAGGCTATAGCCTGGGTGGTGTGCTTGCCATGAACACCATTATCAATAACTGGTTCAAAAAAAGGCTCTCCATAGCAGTAGGGATTGCAACCGCAGCCACAGGGGTTACAGGCATAATTATTGCCCCGCTTGTTCTTTTCCTTATAAAGGGCATCGGGTGGAGGCATACACTCATGTTTATGGCCGCTATGGTAATGCTCTTCTGTGTAATCCTCCCAGCCCTTCTCGTAAGGAACAGGCCGCAAGAGCTTGGGCAGATACCGGACGGCCCGGCCAAAAGCGACCCTGAAGCATTGCAGGATACGAGGGTCAGGAAGGGAAGGTATACAACGCCTGTGGATTTTACCGTAAAGGAGGCCTTCAGGACAAAGACCCTGTGGCTTTTAGTCGGCTTTTATACATTCCAGTACATGATTATGAACTGGTTCGTAACCCATCAGGTGACCTATATGTTTGACATAGGCATATCATCAGGCCTGTCAGGGGTATCAATAGGGGTCATGTCAACCGCCATGACGATTGCCCAGATTACTGCAGGCATAATGGCTGTGAGGATAAATATGCAGTATATTACACTTGGCTCAATCACTACCCTTATAGTGGGCCTCATCATTGCACCCTTTGCCACATCATTTACAACCGTGCTGGTTTATTCAGTGCTCTTCGGGGTGGGCTTCGGGGTGAACTGCCTTGTCCTGGTAAATCTGATCCCAGGGTATTATGGCACATCCGAATACCCAAAGATCATGGGTTATATAACGCCATTCAATACCATCATAGGGGGTGTATCAGCCCCCATAGCAGGCCATGTAAGGGATATCATGGGGAGTTATGTCCCTGCATTCCAGGTATCTGCCCTGGTAATGGCGATCGCCTTTGTCTTCATATTACTTGCAAAACCCCCTGTTCACCCATCCATTATAAAGAAAGAGGTGACGCTCAAGAGAAAGGTTACCCAGTATGTGTAGTTTTTGGTAACCGGTTTATTTCTTTAGGGGCAGGCCTGGGTGTCTGCCCGCAATGGAGAACACGGAACTAGCCATCTATATTTTGTCCATTTGATTTTCATCCATATATAGCATATATGATCCTGATAAATGGAATAGGGGGGATCACAGTTATGGCAGACAATAAAAAGGCCGTTATACTGTCAAGCGGCGGCCTTGATTCAACGACTGTAATGGCGATTGCCATAAGTGAGGGGTTTTCCATATACAGCCTCTCCTTTAATTATGGCCAGCGCCATGTATTTGAGCTGGAATCTGCTCGAAGGGTTGCAGAGTTTTTCAGGGTAAATAACCACATGCTGATCAACATTGATCTGCGTGCAATAGGCGGCTCATCCCTCACCGCTGATATTGATGTGCCCAAAGGCAGGGCAGAGGCAGATATGGCAAAGAATATCCCCATCACCTATGTCCCTGCGAGAAACACCATCTTTTTATCCTATGCCCTTGCCCTGGCAGAGGTTATTGAATGCGCTGATATCTTTATTGGCGTAAATGCGGTTGACTATAGCGGCTACCCTGACTGCAGGCCGGAGTATATAGAGGCATTTGAAAGAATGGCCAACCTTGCCACAAAGGCAGGGGTGGAAAAGAAAACCAGACTCAAGATACACACACCCCTCATTAATATGACCAAGGCAGAGATAATAAGGTGCGGGCACAGGCTGGGGGTGGATTACTCCATTACCCACAGTTGCTATGACCCGTCAAAGGATGGCCTTGCATGCGGGCAATGCGACAGTTGCATAATAAGAAAAAGGGGCTTTAAAGAGGCAGGCATACCTGACCCTACAGGATATATGGAGATATAAAATGAGCAAAGGGAAGATCTTTTTAGTGTTATTGATTATAGGGTTCCTGCCTTTTCATGAAATTAGCGCCCAGGAGTGTGAGAAGTATGGCAATGAGATGGAGGCCCTCCTGAACCAGATGGGTGAGATGAGAAAGGAGCTTGAAGGAAAAACCATAATGTCTGAGGCTGAAGGGGAGGCATTCGGGCAGAGGATGAAGGCGCTCTCAGACAAAGCTGAGGAGGCACGAAAAAGATGGATGGAGTGCATGGGAATGCCATCGGTTTCTGGGGCTGAATCAAGGCAGACACCAGATAAGAATGAGGCAAAAGCAAAGGAGGCAGAAAGAGAGTTTGAGAGACAGTTCAAGGATCTTGGACTTGAAAATATGGCTGCACAGGCAGGCTCTGGCAGCGGCGATGATGGAATAAGCCCTGCGACACAGCTCTTTTCCACGCTCATGGCCCAGGAGCCTGAGTATAAAGAGGCGCCTGTCACAGGGGGAGGCTCTCTCTCTGATACAGAGTTCCGCACACCTGAAGAAAAGGCCCGCGCATTAAGGGCAGTAAATGCAGAGCTTGAATCCCTCCCTGTAAAGCTCCCCAAAAGGGAGGAGGCCCCTGATCAGGCGGCTATACTGAATCTTGCTGCTTCATACAACGCATCATCCCGCAAAAATTTCAAACCGGATGAGGCCACTGCCTATACAGGGGCGGTTACATTTAATCCCCGCTTTGACGGCAAGGATCTGAACCCTTTAATGGCAAGAAATTATTCATTTTCAGTAAGCTCTGCCACAAGCCACTTTAACATGCCCAATTTCGTTATTGCCTATGCAACAGCGGTCTTTACACTTGACCCGAAGAGCACAGCGAGCGCAAATAATATGGCAGCAGCAATATATACCGCTGGCAAGGTTCTCTCGCAGGTTAAAAGCGGCGCTAATGAAATCAACTCCTATCAGAAGGATGCGGAGTCAGTTTATCTCTATGCCCTTTCTATCTCAATGGATAAAAATGCATATACCGATGCCAGCCTTGTATCCATGATCAACCTTGGAAACCTCAATATAGATATGAACCGGCCGGATGAGGCGCGCTCACTGTTGCAGGCAGCACGCAAGCAGAGCCCATTTTCTTGGGATGCAGCGATCGGCATGGCAGCATATTTCCATTCCATTAATAAACCTGACAAGGCAAGGGCCATACTGGATGATGAAAAGCTGGACAGGCCACAGACACTTATGGTGGCAAAAAAGGCATCAAGGGCGCTTGAAAAGACAAAGGATCTGCCCGTTGATTCCCCTGAAGAGCTGTACAAAGAGAATATTAAGACCATTTCCGCAGAGCCTGTTTTCACTGCTGCTGACTTCATGGCACAGATAGATGAGGGAAAGGCTATTGAGATGCGTAGGTTTGTAGAAAACCTGCCCCCGCAGGGGAGCTTCAAGGCCCCATCTATCAAGAAGCTTACACAGTATGCATCACTCAAGGCCATTAACAGCCCGCAGGGCGAAAGCGCTGTGAAGGATTTTGCAGATATGCTTCAGCGTTACTCCATCTCTTCATTTGCCTCACTTGGCAAGGAGCAGATGAAGATGCTTGAACAGCTTGGGATTGATGTTGACATGAATGTTGACCTTAATGATGTGGCAAGAAATCCTGAAAAATATAGAAACATGAAAAAGAAACCAAAGGCAAAGGTGGATAAGTCACAGATCAAGGAGAAGATTGGTGAATGGAAAAGAGAGGCACAGGTGGCCCAGGCTGATATGAAAAAGGGAGATGCGGGCGGCCTTGCAGGGCTTGTTTCCCAGTATGATCCATCCATAGCGATCCTTCAGATTGATCCATATGAATATGCTGATCCCATGAATGTTATTATCCAGAAACATAACTTTGCGGTTCATAACAGAAAGAGCAATCTCTACAGGGGCTATCTGCATTCGTTAAACCGGCGTCTCCACCGCTCCCTTAATGAGATACTGGAACAATACCGGAAAAAGATCACAGAGGCAAAGGCGATCAGGGATAAACAGCTTGAACAGTTCAATGCGCAGAAAAAGGCAGCAGGGGCAAAAGGGAACAGCGCAGAGTGGAAGCTGAGGGAGCACAATATCCATGTGGCCTATTTTAATTCCTGCAACAATGCAGCAGAGACAGCATTCGGCTCAGCAGCAAACCTTACTGCTGTGACATATACACAGAAGATAAAGCCAACCATAGAGGCATACTATTATGATGTTATAAGGCATGTTGCCCTTATAAGCGACCCTGATGTGCGCACACAGAAGGATGCTGAACTGCGCCAGTCCATATATTCTGCCATGGTCTATTCACTGAGCATGGTTGGCGCTGCTCACAGCTCATTTAAATACCATGACGAGTGGGACTGTGAGTGTGACATTGCATCGCTCCTAGAGCAGAGGGAGATGGAGGCAGAGGAGCGCAGGAAAGAGGAAAATGACCGGATACAGGCTGATAAGGCGGCCAAAAAGGCATTTGACTCAGGCGAGATACCCGAATCAACGCCGCTATTCAAAAAGATAGACGGCTATGGCTTTGATTTTGACTATTTCTTTTTCAAGGGGCGCATGTCGCCTGCGCGCACTACTGTAAAGTTCAATATGAAACTGCCCATACCCGGTTCACCGGAGATCTTTTTATCACAGTCTGTAAGCGAGTTTACCGGCACAGGCACCTATGGTCAGGGCATAAAGCTTTCCCTTGGGGCCAAACAGGGCGGTGTACAGGCAGGCGCATATTTTGACTTAAGCTCATCTGTTACCATGGACGGCCAGGGTGTTGTGCAGGACTACTCTGTTACTGCAGCAACAGGATTAAAGGTATCGGCAAATAACAGCTCATTATCAGTAGGGGGGCAACTCACCTTTGGCCCTGGCGGAGAGGTCAGGGACTCCAATTTTTCAGCAGGCGTGAAGCAGGATTTCAGGAATGGTTTTGGAGGGACAGCAAGTGTCTCGGTTGAGGCATCAACAAAACAGGGCTGCAAATATTCAGGCGCAGTGGAGCAAAGCATTGATGAGGCCGTAACATCCATAAAAGAGGCAAAGAAACAGGAGTATGGGGAAAGGCTTGGAAGCTATTATTCTGTTGAGGAGCTGTACAAAAAAAAGGTGGCATGGCCGGGAAATTTTAAAAAATAAATTATCGACAATGTTTTGTTGATACCTGGAATATAATAACTGCGAACTCTACGCTGTACTGCCCATGCCCATGCTCCGGTAAGCCCTGGCGTTACTGCGGAGTGTGGGCACGGTCATCAACTGACTTCCAAAAAAACCTTTCGTGTATTTAATGTGTTTCGTGGTTAATAAGTTTATGGTTATTTATTTGGCGCATCATCAGTGTTGTCAAACCATTTAAAGTATTCCTCTGTGCCTGTGGCTCCTGATTTTACAAGCAGCTTTTTCTTTTCGTCTTTGAGGTTGAAATCAGTGGTCTTTACACCCAGTGTGTCTATGTACACGGTTCTGGCCCAGTCATCGCTGTGAAGATGGATACTCTGCTGTGCATTCAGGATCGTGTTTATCAGGCCCCATGTGTAATCCATGAAGTTGTCAATCTTTTGGGTGACAGGCTCCGCATGGTCACGAAACATGGCGATCTCTTCCCTTGTGTCCAGCCTGAACCCCAGGGTCTGTTTGTTATAGATATAATTTGAAACAGGCCGGATCATTTTTTTTAATTTTTTATTTATCTTCTCATAATACTTTGTCTCAACGCCTCCACTGCCGCTCACATACTTTTCCCGGTCAAATAATTTTACCGGGTAGTTGTCCAGAACCCCTCCATCCACATATATATCCCCCCTGATACTTTTCTTTGCTGTAAAAAAAAGCGGGATGGACATGGAGATGCGGACAGCATCGGCTATGCACATCCTTGGGGTATGCTCCGCTGAAAAGACCTCTGAAAAGCCTGTGGAGAGGTTTGTCCCCATAAAATAGAGTGACCTGAATTTTGCCTTTTCCTTCATTGCTTCAATATCCGCAAAGGTGCTCTCGCTGTTGCCGGTTTTCCTTTTTATCTGTTTTCCTATCCAGTTCCTGAAAAAATCACCCTTATACCAGCCATATTCTTCTATCAGCCTTTTTGCATCCCTTATTACACCCCATGAATCATCCATCAGTTTTTTAAAATCAAGTGACCAGAGCACCTCCTTTGTCTCATTCTGGCTGAAATTTAGTCCAACAAGAATGGCATTTATAGCCCCTGCGGATGTCCCACCAATCCTCTCAATATCATTTAGTATCCCTTTGCTCTCTAGAACATCAAGAGCGCCAACATAGGCAATGCCCTTGACACCGCCACCCTCAAACACCAGATTTTTAAAATTGTATGGCATGTGATCTCCTCCTTTTATAAGTTATAGCCCCTCTAAAACATCAAGAAGAAATTTGAAACCCACTCTCTCCTGCTCAAGCCTTATATTTTCTCCCCAGTGATTATTGCGCAGTTGATCATAGAGCTTTGTCTCCTCAGGTGTAAGCCTTATAAGATTTGCCTTTTCCTGTTCAGACTCAAACCCCCACAGTTCCCTGTGGCTGAGGAGTGTCTCAATATCCATCAGAAAGGATTTTACATCCGGGAAAATAGCCCGCAACTGATTGAGGATTGCAAAACCGTGTGTATCAATATCACCCCAGTAATAAATCTGCTTGTTGTGTAACCATTGTGCAGAGATCAGATTATTGAATCCATAACCGGCTCCAAATATAACTATAGCATCAACCACTACCGGAAAGGCAAGGAAGTTGATCTCATTTTCAGTAATAAAAATTTTTGAAACAGGTATTTGGAGGGCGGAGAAGGTCTCTTCCGTTAAAGTTATATCCTGCATAGAACCGGCTGAAAGCAGTCTAATATTCTGGTCAAGCACCCTGAAACGCACACGCAAGGGTTTATCCAGAAAACCGTAGCGCCTGCAGAACCCTGTTATCCCTCTGGCGGTTTCATCTATCGCAGTTTCAGGAAGAACTATATCAAGCAGTTCAAGAAGAACATTCCTGTATTCCTCAATAAATTTGGTATGAATACCGGCCAAATCTATCTGCCTCAGATAAATTCCAGGCCGGTTATGCCTGAAAAGCCAGTCAACAACAAGTAAAAGTTTTGGCCAGTCTTTAGCGATCTTAAGCGCGGCCAGAGGCCTTTTGGCAAGCCATGTCAGCAGTTTCGGCTGTCTATCACCTGTAATTTTAACGAGTTCGATAAATCTATCCTTAGCCTCCCTCTTGCCTGTAAGCCTTAATGCATCATCCAGGGTGTCAATCCAGATGGCTGATGGAATTTCATTTGTTCCAACTATTCGGTGATTGATCTTTTTCCATTCTATCCTGTAGAACTTTGCTGATTCTATCAGTTGTGCTATCCAGCTTTGCACCTCCGAAAAACGCTCACTCAATTCCTTTGAGTCTGGTCCCTTTACTGGCAGTCTCAGGGGAAAGATATTCTCTCCTTCGCATAAACTGGCAAGCAACAAACCTCTATTCCAGAGCTTATCTATCTGTGCCCTGATGTCTGCGAGCGTTGTCCATTTCATCCTGTAATCCTCTGCTTTTCAGCGCGGTACTCCTCTATTGTAAGATTCCGCAGTACCGAGTTTCGTCCATCATTACTAAATACAAATCCAACACCCGATACAAAGGGCTCTATGATATGAATTTTCTGCAATGGTGTCACAATAAGAAGCTGAAGATTGAGCTGCTCAAAAAGCCTCAAGCCATAATTTGCCGATTCATCCGAACCGCGCCCAAATGCCTCATCTATTACCACAAAGCGGAAAGAGCGGGAACGCACTGCCCCCCATTCGAGACCAAACTGATAAGCCAGGCTGGCTGCCAGCACAGTATATGCAAGCTTCTCCTTCTGCCCTCCTGATTTTCCTCCTGAATCCGCATAGTGTTCATATTCAGTGTCATCCTCGCGCCATCGTTCACTTGCCGCAAAGACAAACCAGTTACGGACATCTGTAACCTTTGCAGTCCATCTGCGATCCATATCCGAATATTCCTCACGCCCCCTGAATCTCTCTATTATCCTCTTTACCTGCAGAAACTTTGCCTCCGAATACTGGGTATCACCGGAACCAGTCAAAGCGCCTTCAGTGCAGGCTCGCAGCTCTTTTTGAAATTCTCTTATATCCGCATCAAGGTTCATCTGCGCTTCAAGAGTTATATACCTTCCCTGATTGTAGTCAATTTTGGTAAGTGACCGGTTTATCTGGGCTATACGATCTTTAATGGTCTCTTTTTCACGATTGATCTGTGACTGAAAATTTGCCACCTCCCGAATAGTATTAACATTAAGGAGCTCTTTGAAACGCACTTCAAAACGAGGCAGATCATCAGCGATAAGCCTATCAAGCATGGCCCTGTATTCATCTCCGGCATTCAGGCTCACGTCCACCTCCCTTGTCTCAAGAGGCCACTCCTTCCTGTATTCTGTCATCTCTCTTGTGATTTTTTCTCCCAGTCTGGCGATTTTTCTGTCTTCCCCATCTATTTTACCCTGAAGCCATTCCCTCATATCACGTTCACGGTTGTCGCAGGATTCCACTGTAAGCAATTGACTGCCTGATGCCTCTTCACGCATCTTCTCTAAATGTCTAAAAAGGGTTTTCGTCTCTTCTGATATTCCTGCCATAAGAGACTGAGCCTGCTCCCTGAGTTCATTTGTGATGGCAATTTTCTGTTCTGTTTTGGAGCGGCTGTCTTTCCTCTCATCAAGCTGCCTTTCAGTCTCTTTTATTTCCACTTCAAGGGTTGAAAGCTGCTGCCCCAGTGTCTTTAAGATATCTGATGCTGTTTCAAGACCTTTTTTTTCTTCCTCAAGTTTTGCAATTTGAAGGGCCAGGGGATTCCAGTCTATATCGCGAAAATCGGTATATTCATCCAGCTTTGAGAGTTTTTCAAGCCTGTCTCTTAAGTTAGCCTGTTTTTTCTGTATTCCGCTGATATCTCCTGCAAGGCCGGAGATATTTTTCTCATGAAGCGCTTTCCTCTCTTCAAGGGCTTTAATCTTTTGGGCATTGCTCCAGCCTAATACATATCGAGTCCTGTCATCAAGCCTGTGCCGGTCATCCTTTTCATGCCGCTCTCCCTGAATCTTTATCTGCCCGAAAGCAGTAATAGCCCTTGATTCACGGCGGAACTGCTCCTGAGTTTTACAGCAGGCCAGATCAAACCGCCTTGATAATTCTCCCTCTATCCAGCCATAAAAGGGTGAATCGGGCCTGATCTGAAGCTTTCGCACCAGTGAATCTGGATGAGGTGAGGGAAGCTCTCTAGGCCCGGTTTCACGCACCCTGAAATATACCAGTTTCCCTTTAAGATTTGTTTTATCAACAAATTCTGAAACCGCTGCATAATGCTTGTCAGGAACGAGAAGAGAAAGGCCGAAACCACGCAGCAGCCTTTCAATTGCACCTTCCCAGTCCAGTTCGTCCTCTCGTACCTGAATAAGTTCACCTATATATGGCATCTCCTCTTCTTTTATGTTAAGCATTTTACTGATAGAGTTTCTGATAGAAACCTGTTTTTCATCAATATTGCTGCGCCTTGCCTTAAGCCCACTTATCTCGGTTTTTAATTCATCATACTCGGTGCGCGCACGCGACAGGGCTACCCCCTTTTCTGTTATCTCGTTTTGCAGCAAATTTTCACTTTCAAGTGCCTCCCTGTAAAGCTCTGCATTTCGGGATCTCTGTGTTATAAATTCTTCCTCTCCCGTGGCAGGTTGTTCGCCCAATGCGCAGACAAGTTCATTAAACCGCCTGGCCCTTTGCCTTCTTCTTTCTAGCTCCTCCTGTTTGATTTTTATCTCAGCCGCAATGCTTTCTATGCGGTCACCTCCATTTTCCGCAATGTTTCTCCGGAGTTCACGTTCCTTTTCCTGCTGTGAGCGGCGCAGCTCTTCCATACGTTCAATAGCTGCCTGATGACGTTTTAACTCATCGTTCAATGATAAAATACGTTTATCCAGAAGATTAACCTTCAGAGAGGCAAACCAGGGGCGGAGTGCATCCCTGCATGACCTGAGTTGTTCAACTGAAAGCTGAAACTCCTTAAGAATATCAAAGTCAGCAACAAGAGGCGCGAGCATTTCAAGCTGCTGTCTCGCCTTGAGCACAGCCTCATGAGCGCGGGTCAGGTCCTCAAAATGTTTAATAAGAGCGGTAATCCTGGGCGCAACATCAAAGGGTTCAAGCATGTGGCTTCTTACAAAGTCGGTAAGGTTTCCAACAGATTTAAGTGAGACTGTCTGGTGAAAAAGATCAAGGGCCTGTTCATTGTCAATTCCGAAACGCCTGCGGAACCATGCGCCGTATGGCGGATAACTGTCAAATATCTCCACATTGTTTGAGCGCAGTTTTTTGCGAAGCCCTGCTATCTCTTTGCCGAAGCCCGAAAAGTCAGAGGCAATAGAGATGTCACGCTCACATGCAGCATACAGCCTGGCTGGCTGCGTTTTAGATTCCTTCATCCAGAAGACCTGCGCAAGGGTTACTGTTTTGTTGTATCCTTCATTGTGAAAAACACCAAGGATTACCGAATAGCTGTTGAAATCCCTGAGGGAGACAGGTTTTGTGCTGTTCAGCATCTCCTGCCTTTCAGATTTGTAATAACCCAGAACATATGACCTCAATGTCCTCTCACGAATATCAGCGCCAGCAGCCTTGTTATAGGCAATCCGGTTAGCAGGAACCAGAAGGGTAGTAATGGCATCAACAAGGGTTGATTTTCCAGACCCTATATCCCCTGTTAGCAGCACATTTCTGCCACCAAGCCTGAGTGTCCATACCCTGCCGTCAAAGGTTCCCCAGTTTAAAACCTCAAGCCTTACAAGACGAAACCCGGCAAGCCGGTCATCCGAAATAAATTCAAGGCCAAGCTGTTCAGTCATTGCTGTTTTCCCTCTCTTCTGCTGGCTGCTGCCTGTATTCTAAAAGGCGCTGATCAAAGTCGGCCAGCCATTGCGCATCGACAAAGGCCTTGATAATACGCCGCACCTCAATCATCTGACCCTCTCCCCTTAAACGCCTTATGAAACCCAGTTCAGCAATTTTATTTAATGTGGAATCAATCTGATCAATCAGCCTTGCCTCATTGCTGCCCGAAGGCAAAAATATCCTTATTAATTCAGCCACCTCATCCCTTGAAAGAATGAGCCTTGTATCGTTTCCGCTGGCATCTAACTCAGCCAGTTTTTTTCGAAGAAGGGCCAGTAGCAAACTGACCGGATAAGAAAGCTGCCTGCGTGCAATAAGACGCGGGATAGAGGCTGTGTCATCGCTGATCTCCTGAACAGAGCGTAAAAAGGCATAGCCTTCTGATTCATCGAGTATCAGCTCCAAACCTATAACAGATACATAATCCCTTATCCTTGCCTGCTTGCTTAACAGGGCGCTCCACAATCCGGGGTTTTCCTCCTGATAAACCACACCCTTTAACAGATGAACAACAGCGGAAGAGATTTCATTGTTCGGGTTATTTATTTGGCTGATATCCTTTTCCATCAAATCCATCTTCAACTCCTTAACAGAATAATACGCGGCAAGGTCGCCTGACGTGTAATTCCCTGACTTGATTGCCAGCTCACCTTTTCATGCATATCCTCATCCACAGCCGTTTCAGCCCATTCCCCGGCGATCTCAAGGTATGCGACCAGCTCGGTAAGTCCGTATCTAAGAGGATGAAGATTGACCACCTCGGCAAGGGTTATCTGACCGCGGCCTTGAAGCTCCTTTCGGATATTTTCCCTGAGTTCTGCCCGGTCAACCATTATCTGGGAATAAAGGGCTATCGTATCAACATCAGCATCTCCCTCGTCCTTAACCAGGTCATCAATAATGGGCTTAAAAGGCTCTCTGTAAAGCGGCCTTTCAAGAGGAAGATCAAAACTTGCGCATGTCTCCGGAAGTGAGATGAAATGCCCCGAAGGGATATCTTCCCGCAGGGCAAGGGCATGGGTTTCAATACTGTGCAGGATATCCATTATGCGGCGGTTTTCAAGCCATGCCTTATCATCAAGAAACCTGCGTAACTGCTCAGATAGCCTTGCAACTGTCCGCTGGGTATGTTCACCTGCCTCAAGCCAATCATAATGTATACGATGCAGACGGGCATCCGGTCTCATAGCCAGTATTGGAGCCAGGGAAAGCACCTGTTCCAGTAACCTGCTCAGCTCTTCCTGTCTTGACTGTGACATGAGAAAATCCCAGAATGCCTGAAAACTTTTACCCTGATCCGAATCTGCGATTGCATCCCTTTCTCCCATTATATCCTGGAGAAGTTCACCCTTTGCTCCTTCCCAGAGGGCAATCCTCTCACGTACCCTCCGGTCCAGGTTCCTGAAATTGTTTTCAACCTCGCGAAAATCTGCCAGCAATTCTCTTGACATCTGGATAAACTGCTGAAAGCGCTCCTTAAGAGCTGTGTCATCCAGAAGGGGGATATCACCGGCAATGACACGTGAAATTTCATCGTCTATCTCCTTACGCCGCTTCTGTAATTCGTTAATACGTGTCTGAGGGTCTGTCTGACTTCCCTCGCTCATCTGACGTAGAAGTTCGAACAGGGTAAGAAGCCGGGATTCTGTGCCGACAAAAGAGCGTTCTGTGAGTTTTTCAAGCCATGATAGCGCCTTTTCTGTGGCCGGTGTCAGATCAAAATGGGGTTCATCAGTGCCAGCCGGATAGAATTTACGCAGCCACCCCTTGTCATTATCCGCCCACTCATTCAGATAACTTTGTGCGGTTCCAGGAAATGCATCCTGCCCGAACTGCTCACGCAAGGCAAAGAGCTCATCCTCAAGCGCCTCCACCAGATCGGCCTCTGAAAGGTTTCGCACATTGGGCAGAATAAAGACCCTGTAAAGAAAGCTCGCAATAAGAGGGGCATGGCTGGCGCGCAAGAGTCTCCATGCCGGATGGTTCTGCCTTAGCATGTCCAGGGTTGTGTAATCAAGTGCCATCTTATTGATATCCTCTGAATAATTGATAATATATTTCAACCTTTTATGCAAAGAGAGAGTTAGGGGGCTGGTTTTTTATTTGGGCATCAAATCTGTGTTTATGATGGCAAAAATTCATAGAAATACATTGATTGATCTTTTGGATCTTTCCCTCGGAGACCATGGGAACCAGGAAAGAAGAGGTCGCCACGGAGACCGTGGGAACCTGAAAAAACATTCATTTGCTTAGGGATTGAAAAATGATATATTCAATAAAAAAAGGAGATTGCCATGTATGAACGTATTTCAATAGACCCTAAAATTTGTCATGGGCAGGCTTGTATAAAGGGGACACGGATACCTGTTCACCAGATTATACGCATGCTTGCAAGCGGAGATAAATCGGAAGAGATTCTCGAAGATTACCCTTCACTAATAGCAGAAGATATACAGGCATGCCTTGAATATGCCGCATCTCTCGCAGAGGAACAATTTACACCGATTGAAATGATAGGATAATCTACAACACCATGAAGATATTTGTGGATGAGAATATACCTTTAATGACCGTGAAAGAGCTGCGTTCAAAGGGATTTGATGTCAGAGACCTTCGTGGGACAACCGATCAGGGTATAACCGATGAAGAGTTATGGAAGATTGTTCAACAAGAACAACGACTATTGATTACAACCGATAAAGGATTTTCTGCACAACGTAATGAAACACATCATGGGATATTGATAATACGCCTTAAGCAACCATCTAGGTTAAAAATTCACCAGCGAGTAATGCAGGCAATAGATAATTATTCAGAGGATGAATGGAAAGGGCTTATGGTAGTGATTCGGGATGCAGTTCAGAGTAGTTGGAAATATTTCCCAAAAGATTAAAATAGTAAGCCTATTTGGGTGGGGGATTACTGTTTTTTAGATAAAAATCAGTAGTTTTTGAAACTGAGCTTGCGCTGGCATTTCACCATTCACAACCAGACTTTGAATATCACATAGTTGTTATTCCAAAACGGCATTTATATATTCTGACCGCACTGGAGGCAACAGAATCTACCCTTGCCACTGATTTTTTTATTAGCAATTCAGAGAGAAGCTTCAATGCTTGAAAAAAAAGACTGGTGGTTATAGAGTATGCAGTAATATCGTTAATTATCAAACAACAAAGCCTCTCCATTGGTACGTGCATGCAGGGAAACGATTAAGAAATGAGGATGGTAGCCCAATAAAAACATAACAGGTAAAGAAAGGGTATGTCCATTTTTATAAACATCGTCATTGCATGGCATTTTCTTTTAATTTCATGTGGAGAGGTATTTATAAACTAACGTTCAGGAATATAATATAAATGGTAAATGGAATAAGTATTAGTTGAAATACTTATGACAAACCGGAGCCTATTTTTCCTGATTCCCACGGGGACCATGGGAATCAGGAAAATTCTTTTCTATTTTAAAGATAATAAAGCTCCTCATCCACCCTGGGTGGCAGCTCCTTTATTAGTTTGTATGTCTTTTCCCTGAAGCTGAAGGGCTCCTCCCCCTCTAAAAGGTCGCCCATCTCCGCCTCTATCTGTTCAGGGTCTTCGCCTATCTCCATTCTGGCTATGGCCTCTTCCATGCCAGGCCCAAGGTTAATGCCTGTCATGTCAGAGAGTTTTCTCATGAGGTTAGCTGCCTGCCTCGGGTCATCCTCATTTATGTTCTCTGCCTCCTTTGCAAGCATATTCATGGCCTGTTCAAGCTTGGCTTCATCCATGCCCGGGATTGGCATATCATCCGGCTCATCGCCCTTGTGCTTTACAGTGGCGAATCTGGACATCTGCCTCTCAAGCTTTACCTTGTTACATCTTGGGCAGACCGGCTTTTTGTCCGTATTTATCGTGGATGAAAAAAAGTTGAAAATCATATGACATTTTTTGCAGTAAAATTCATATATGGGCATAAAGACTCCTTTGAATTTTTCAGATTATTAATGCTGGAAATACAAAAAATCGGATTATCAGTCAAACATTTTTGAATAACCGATTACAACTTGTAATTTTTGAGATATTGCTATAATCTTCAGAAATCAGGAACACTTTAAGGAGATAAAAATGGAAGTGCTCTGGGCCCCCTGGCGGATGGAATACATACTTACAGAAGGCAAAGAGAGTTGCTGCATCTTTTGCACTGATGAAAACAGCGCCTGTGATGAAGATCGCATGATACTCTATAAAGGGAAAAAAACCCTTGTAATGATGAATAAATTCCCCTATGTAAACGCTCATCTGCTGGTTGCGCCTGTGAAGCACTGTCAGGGCCTTCATATGCTCAATGATGAAGAGAGGCTTGATCTTATCAACATGGTGAGCATGGCAACAGAAATTCTTAAAAAGGCCTTCAACCCCGAAGGGTTTAATGTGGGGCTAAACCTGGGCAAGGTGGCAGGCGCGGGCGTGGAGGAGCATATGCACTTCCATATTGTCCCGCGCTGGTACGGTGACTCCAATTTCATGACTGTGCTGGCTGATGTGCGGATAATACCTGAACATATCAGGGAGACATACATGAAGTTGAAACCATATTTCAAGGACTTGTAAATTTTTTACCTGCAGAAGGGAGATTAGGGTATGAAACATATTAAATTTCTGATTTATGTCTTGATTATTTTCGTTGTTGTGATGCTCCTGGTACAGAATCATGAGGCATTTAATACAAGTGTGGTTTTCCATGTAAACCTCTGGTTTGGCAAATATGAATCTGCCGGGATAACGATCTATCTGATATCAGCCATAGCATTTACACTGGGTCTTATCATCTCATGGCTATATAACCTGCTTGACAGGTTTCAGCTCAAAAGAACAATAACCAGGCTCAGGAATGAAATAAAGAATAAGGATAAGGAGCTAAACTCATTAAGAAATTTACCTATTACCTCGGAGAGTGTCCCTCCGGGTGTGAGCGACAGTGATAGTGATATGGATTTGACATAAACGGGGAATAAAAATGCATGATCAGGTGTGGCAGTATCTTGCTGACCCTGCCAATCAAAAATTTCTGATGTATCTTCTTGCTGCCCTTTTTGCAGGTTTTTTTGCAGGGAGATACCTTGGAAAAGGCCGCAGTAAAGCAAGGCCTTTTTTTGACAAGGGGGACAGCGCCTTTTTTAAGGGCATACAATACCTGCTTTCAGATGACCCGGATCATGCAATAGAGGAGTTTACAAAATCTGTTCAGATCAATTCGGATACAATCGAGACATATGCGGCATTAGGCAACCTTTACAGGGCAAAGGGGGCCATTGACAGGGCCATACATATCCGCAGAAGCATAATACTCCGGCCAAACATAGATGAAGAGACAAAGGTGAGGGCGCTCTTTGACCTTGGGCTTGACTATAAAAGGGGCGGCTTTCTTGACCGCAGCCTTGAGACATTCCTCAATGTAATCAAAAAAAGGCCATCTGACATTGCCACACTTGAGGAGCTTGAAAAGATTTACGAGGAGGTAAAGGAGTGGGAAAACGCCTTTGAGATGCGAAAGAAGATCGCAAAACTTACAAAAACAGACTGCAGCAGCATACTGGCCCATCAGATGGCAGAGGCAGGAAAGGCCCTTTTTGAACAGGGTAACGCAGCCAGGGCCAAGGCATCTTTTAAAAGGGCAATCGCCATAAACAAACAGTGCATAGACGCATACCTTCACCTGGGCGATATCTATTTTGCAACAGGTGACACCAAAGAGGCAATGGCAACCTGGAAAAAGATAGTGGCCATATCTCCCCATTTTACATTTCTCGCATATCAGAGGCTTGAACAGGTATATAACCGTTCCAATGACATAAAGCAGATAGAGGGCTTTCTTAAAGACTGCGCAAAATACAACACAGATGCATTCACGCACCTTGCCCTTGCCCGTCACATGTACAGGGAGAAAAGAGATGAAGAGGCTGTTGATGAATTAAAAAAGGCGCTTGATTATTATCCCCGTTTCTGGGAGGCGCGCAGGCTTATGGGAGAGATACTGCTTGAGACAGGAAATACCGGGGATGCCCTTAATGCCTATAATGATCTCCTCATGCATCTTGATGTGCCATACCTTGAGTTTCAGTGCACAAACTGCGGCTTCCACCCTGCGACACTTAAATGGCAGTGCCCCCAGTGTAAAAAATGGGACACCATTACTCTCACAGAGACCGGATTCAGGAAGATAAATGGCCTTTCCACATCTGAACCGCTCCTTTCCGAATCCTATGACCGTGGCGGGGACAACTAATGAATGAAATGACCCCCATGCTCAGGCAGTTCATTGATACCAAGAGCGCATATCCTGATTGTATACTCTTTTTCAGAATGGGGGACTTTTACGAGATGTTCTTTGAGGATGCGGAAAAGGCCTCAAAGATACTCGGCATTACCCTCACATCAAGGGGCTCCTTTAACGGCAGCAGGGTGCCCATGTGCGGGGTGCCACACCATTCATCAAGGTCATACGTCGCCAAACTTATTGAGAACGGCTGCAAGGTGGCTGTGTGCGAGCAGGTTGAAGACCCTAAGCTGGCCAAGGGCATAGTAAAAAGGGATGTGGTAAGGGTGATAACCCCGGGTTCAGTGGTTGCTGAACTTGATATGGAGGGTGGCCGAAACCTGTACATGGCCGCTGTCTCATCCGGCGACAGCATGTACGGCCTTGCGCATGTTGATCTCTCTACCGGTGATTTCAGGGTAACAGAGGTGAAGGAGAGGCGCGAGCTGTTTGATGAACTTGGCAGGATAGACCCGGCGGAGCTCCTTGTTTATGATAATGACCCGCTAAAGGAAAACCGGGAGCTTTCAAGGTACAGGATAGAGATCTTGAAGGGGCCTGATTATGACAGGAACCGGTCAGATCAGATACTCAAGGATCAGCTTGGCGTTAAATCCCTTGCCGGTTTCGGCTGTGAGGGCATGAAGGAGGGGATAATAGCGGCAGGGGCTATTGCGCAGTATTTGCGCGAGACCCAGAAGGGTGACCCGGATCATATAAAGGAGATATCCACATACCACCTTGGCGACTATATGTTCCTTGATGAATCAACAACCCTGAGCCTTGAACTCTTTGAGACAATGAGAAGGCGCTCATCCAGGGGATCATTATTCAGTGTCATTGACAGAACGGTCA
Organism: uncultured Desulfatiglans sp.; assembly: GCA_964460435.1. Taxonomy (GTDB): domain Bacteria; phylum Desulfobacterota; class DSM-4660; order Desulfatiglandales; family HGW-15; genus JAAZBV01. Next base: position 17,913 of record CAYWRH010000013.1, on the reverse strand, counting down.
CGCCAATGGGAGCAAGGCTCCTCAAGAGATGGATAGGTTATCCGCTGGTGGATATCACGCGCATAAAAGAGAGGCTCTCGGCTGTGTCAAACCTGCATGATGACAGGATATTCAGGGAGGATATAAGGGAAAACCTTAAGGGGATATATGACCTTGAAAGGCTGAACGGCAAGGTCTCCCTTGGCAGGGCAAACGCCCGCGACCTTATAGCATTAAAGGCATCCATCCTGAAGCTCCCGTCAATAAAAGAGAGGCTAAAGGGGGCTATAAGCGATCTGTTGTCTGATATAGCTCACGGGCTTGATACGCTGGATGATATCGCACAGATCATAGAGTCCGCTATTAATGATGACCCGCCTGTCTCTTTAAGGGAGGGGGGGATTATAAGGGAGGGCTACAACCCTGAGCTTGATGAACTTATATCCATTACCAGACACGGTAAAAAATGGATCAACGAGCTTGAAAGAAAAGAGCAGGAAAGGACAGGCATCCCCAAGCTTAAGATAGGCTTCAACAAGGTATTCGGATATTTTATAGAGATAACAAAATCCAATATCCATCTTGTCCCTCATGACTATATCAGGAAGCAGACCCTTGTTAACTGCGAAAGATATATCACGGAATCGCTCAAGGAGTACGAGGAGAAGGTTCTGGGGGCTGAAGAGAGGCGCATGGAGCTTGAGTTCAGCCTGTTTGAAAAGATAAGGGAGATGATCGCCCTTGAAAACCACCGCATCAAGGAGACTGCATCACGGATCGGCGAGATAGATGTGCTGGCAGGCCTTGCCGAGGTTTCTGAGCTTAACAACTATGTATGCCCCGAGATAAATGAGGATGGGGCGATCAATATCATTGATGGAAGGCACCCTGTTATAGAGCAGACCGTAAAGGAGGAGGATTTTGTCCCAAACGATATATACCTCAATGATACAGACCAGCAGATCATGATCATTACCGGCCCCAACATGGCAGGCAAATCCACAATACTGAGGCAGACAGCCCTTACAGTACTTATGGCCCAGATGGGCTGTTTTGTGCCTGCCTCAAAGGCAGTCATAGGCATTGTTGACAGGATATTCACCCGTATAGGGGCCTCTGATGACCTTACAAGGGGCCAGAGCACATTCATGGTTGAGATGGATGAAACAGCCAACATACTCAGACATGCGACCCCAAAAAGCCTTGTCATACTGGATGAAATAGGGCGCGGCACAAGCACCTATGACGGCCTTTCCATTGCATGGGCGGTTGCAGAGGCCCTTCACGACCTTGATAATAAAGGGGTTAGGACCATCTTTGCAACCCATTATCATGAGCTTACTGAACTCCTTGCCGCAAAACCCAGGGTTAAAAATTTCAATATTGCGGTCAGGGAATGGAAGGACAGGATCATATTTTTAAGAAAGATGGTGCCCGGAAGCACAAGCCGAAGCTACGGGATACAGGTGGCAAGGATCGCTGGCATACCTGAAAGGGTTATTGAGCGGGCAAAGGAGATACTCAATAACCTGGAGAATGAACACCTTGATGACCTGGGCAGGCCAAGGATAGCCAGGTCAGATGCAAAGCCCGGTAAAAACGAGGCTGTGCAACTCTCCCTTTTCGGTAATAATGAGTCAAAGGTCATAAGGCTGATAAAGGAGCTGGATATCTCGGGGATAACCCCCGTTGAGGCGCTTATAGAGCTGGACAGGCTTAAGAAGTATGTGGATGGTTTAAAATGATAACTATTTCAGACAAAAGATATCCTCCTGCACTGTTTATAACCCTTATACTATTCTTTATGCTTATCGCCTCAGGAGGTAATACAGGCGCTGCCACCTCGGCTGAAAATGCGCTCAGGAACGCTGATAGCAGCAGGGAATCACTCTACCAGTCAAATAAGCGCATGAGCTACAGGCATAACTGGGAGACCTGTATTGCGGCATATGAGAAGATATATACAGATTATCCAAAAACTGACCAGGCTGCATGGGCGCTCTTTCATTCTGCGGGTATGTACGTAAGGCTGAACAGGATATCAACGCTTGAAAAGGACCTTAATGAAGCCCTTAAACTGTATGAAAGGATCGTAAAGGAGTACCCAGAACACTCTCTTGCTGATGATGCACAGTATAAAATGGGAGAGATATACTATGCCATTAAAAAGGATAATACACAGGCATATGTTGAGTTTCTCAAGGTGGAGATCAAGTTCCCTAACGGCGATATGAGGCCTGCGGCAAAGAGCATGCTGGAAAAGCTCTCGGCCATTCTGGGTGAAAAACAGGAGAAGGAGGCGGCAAAAAATGATACATCAACCGGCACAGAAGAGGCCGGGCTGGCAACAGTAAGGAATATACGCTACTGGTCAACCCCAACCTATACAAGGGTGGTAATTGATCTTGACAAGCCGGTGGAGTACAGTGATCATCTCCTTAAAAAAGACCAGGATCTTGATAAACCCAGAAGGCTCTACCTTGATATAAAAAGATCACTGGCAGGCAAAGATATAGAGACCTACATACCTATAAAAGACGGACTTTTAAAGACAGCAAGGGCAGGCCAGTATACCCCTGATACTGTCAGGGTTGTACTCGACATAGAAAGCATCAGCGGTTACAAGACCTTCAGGCTTCATGACCCCTTCAGGATAGTTGTGGATGTGCAGGGTAACAGCATGGCCGCTGCAGGCGGAGAAAAGAAACCTCAGAAGAGACCAGTCGAAAGGGGGATTAAAAAGACTCAAAAACCGGATGACACTGTATCCCTTGCAAGGCAGCTGGGTCTCTCTGTTAAGAGGATAGTAATAGACCCGGGTCATGGCGGCAAGGACCCCGGATGTTATATAAATGGAGACATAAAGGAAAAGGATATAGTCCTTGATATGGCAAAAAGGCTTAAAATCAGGCTGGAAAAGAGGCTGGGATGTGAGGTGCTGCTAACAAGGAGCACAGATATCTTTATTCCCCTTGATGAAAGGACTGCCTTTGCCAATATAAAAAAGGCTGACCTCTTTATTTCGCTTCATGTAAATGCCCATAAGGAGAGTGCCATATACGGAATTGAGACATACTTCTTGAACATGGCCACTGACAAGCAGGCTGTGCTGGTAGCGGCAAGGGAAAACGCCACATCTGAAAAGAACATAAGCGATCTCCAGTCAATACTTAATGACCTTATGCTCAATACCAAAATAAGCGAATCAAGCAGGCTTGCCCACTCTGTCCAGGACGGGATTATGGGGGATTTAAAGAAAAAATACCAGGTTAACAAGAGCCTGGGTGTAAAACAGGCGCCATTCTATGTGCTTATAGGCGCAGAGATGCCATCCATACTAATTGAAACAGGCTTTCTTACAAACAGCATAGAGAGAAAGAAACTTATTAGCGATAATTATAAGGAGATTCTTTCTGAAGGCATTTCAAGAGGGGTGGACGAATATATAAAAAGCATAGACATGGCATACTCAGGCGGGTAAACTTTAACTCCATATTCTCAACCCCATCTCACACGCCCGAGAAATAATCTGGATAAAATAAAGCCCTTTCTTCAAGATAAGATAAAAGAGGTTATTGACATCCTGAAGTCTCTTCTCTATATTCCCGCTACTAACTAATATCAACAATACTAAACAAAACATCATATGAGTTCAGCAACTAAAAGCCAGATTTCCTGGATGGTGGATAAGATTAGAGAGCTTCACAGTCAGCATGCCCCTCTTAACCTGACTGCTGCAAAACGCCTTTTTCCTGACCTGGTTCACGCTGCCTATGCTGTTAAACCCTTTCTTGGCTGGCGAAAACTTTTGATTGCGGCGGGAATCGACTATAAAGATATTGAGCGGGAATACCTTGATTACGTTGTCTGCAAGATCTGTGGAAAACATTTCAGCATCATTACCGGGCACCTTATGGGAAATCACTCAATGACCCCTGTGGAATATCATAGGGAATATCCTGATGCTGAACTGATGTCCGAAACCCTTCGCATTGCGCGCAGCAGAATGAAACGAAAACCGGTTAACCCTAAACGCACCCTGCCTCACTGGGAAGAACTCTGGACACCTGAATACCTTCTTGACCGCATTGAGGACTATCGTGAGCGTGGAGGCCAGATCAACTTCTATTCTATACAAGCCCATGACAGGTCAACTACCGATGCTGCAATTCGTTTTTTTGGAAGCTGGGACGCTGCCATCTCTCAGCTTGGAATCAGTCCGGACAAGCATCGGAAGCTGGCTGCGAGAATCAGCCTTTCCGATGAAGATGTGATAAATATTCTTAAGGATCGCCAGAAAAAGGGGTTGCCTTTAAATGAAAAGGCTGTTGCCAAATCGGAACTCCGTCTTTACAATGCGTCACGCAGAAGGTTCGGCTCATATCCAAAGGCCCTTGAGGCCGCAGGCATTGATTACAGGAAAGTGTATCTGATAAACCGCTATTCTGATGAAGAGATGAACAAGGTTATAAAAGCAGCATACAGGATTAACAAATTAACAGGCGAAGAGCGCATCAGTGCCCTCAAAAAACTTAAACAGCGATACCAGGCCATGGTTTATGTAAAATATAAAAGCTGGCATAACTTTGCTGTTAAAGTCGGATTAGACCCTGAAAAGTTTTTATACAAGGATCAGGATGAAGAGCTGATAATGGCCATCAAAAAGCTCCCCTCTGGCATGACTGCTGGCAGGCTTTATAGGGAAAACCGGTCCCTCTATGGCAAAATATTGAGGAGATTCGGTCCGGTATCAGTTGTCCTTAAAAAATACCATAACACTGTTAATTATATACTGAGGAAGGGCGGTAAAAACAGGCGGAAGCAGGATGGCGGAAACTAATTGGTGCCCATCCGAGCTCGCATAAGTAAAATAATTATTAGTACTATCTGTGCTATTTAAGCGCCTCTGCAACGGCTGAGAGTATATCTTCACGGTTAAAAGGCTTTATAAATACCCTGTCAACACCAAGCCCCTTGGCCATGCGCAGATACTGGTCAGGGGAGTTTTTCCCGCCTCCGGACATGGCGAATATCTTTACATCGGGAAATTCACTTTTAAGCTCCACGATGGTGCCAAGCCCCTCCTTATCAGGCATTATTATGTCTGTGATGATAAGGTCAGCCTGTCTTTCCCTGTGTGCCCTGATGGCCTTGTCACCATTTTCAGCCTCTCTTACAGAATAGCCCTCTTTTTCCAGCATACGCCTCAGGGCAAGGCGCATCTGTTCTTCGTCATCCACTATCAGTATCTCTTTTTTTATTTCCGACATCATTTTTTTCCTATAACTGTTCAGGTTTATAAATATTGCTTTCTTAGTTATAGAAGCAGGCGGATATTGTGCCTAAAAGGCAGTTTACATTACAGTTAAAAGATATGGTCAGATATTGATTGTTATCTTCAGCTTTTCCACATCTTCATGGGTAAATACCTTTCCGCAGCCAGGACATTTCTTCTGTGAAATGCTTATATGGCCGCATGACGGGCACGGAATAAGTATCTCCTGCACGGTATTTTTATTTTCTTCCACGGATTCTTTGGGTTCAATGGTTAAAGGGAATTTATGTTTACATTTCGGGCATGTCACAGTTATTCCCTTATTCGGAGCAGCGGGGATCTTGTCTGTATCCAGGCTGTATTTTGTTTTACACTCGGGACAATGTATTTTCATGATAATGCACCCATACTGATCATTGAATTAATTTTTGAACCATCCATAACCTTGCGAAAACATAGCATTTATTTTTTTAAATTACAAGGTATAAAAAGTTTTCTACTGATAGGTAACCCTGAACACCTCCTCTATTGTGGTAATGCCGTTAAGCACCTTCTCTGCCCCGTTCTGCCTCAGAGTAACCATACCGTGCTCAACCGCCTTCTGTTTTATTGCGTTTGAATCAGAGGTTTTCAGTATCAGGTTCTGTATTGCCTCATTTATTATCAGCAGTTCAAATATCCCGGTCCTGCCTGAATAGCCGGTATTAAGACAGGAGGCGCATCCCCTTCCCCTGTATATGTTTCTCCCTTTAAGCATCTCAGGGGTTATGCCCACCTTTGAAAGGGATTGTTCATCCGGATTATATGCCTCTTTGCATACGGGGCAGATTACCCTGACAAGCCTCTGGGCAAGAATGGCTATGACCGATGATGTGATCAGAAATGGCTCTATGCCCATATCTATCAGCCTTGTAACTGCACTGGCAGCGTCATTTGTATGGAGGGTAGAAAAAACCAGGTGGCCTGTGAGCGCAGACTGTATGGCGATCTCGGCTGTCTCAAGGTCCCTTATCTCGCCCACAAGGATGACATCAGGGTCCTGCCTTACAATAGAGCGCAAGCCCCGTGAAAAGGTGAGGTCTATCTTTGGGTTTACCTGAATCTGTCCCACACCTTCAAGCTGGTATTCTATAGGGTCTTCAATGGTTATGATGTTTTTATCCGTATTGTTTATCTGTGAGAGGGCAGCGTAGAGCGTGGTTGTTTTTCCGCTCCCGGTCGGACCTGTTACAAGGAATATCCCGTGCGCCGCATTGATGAGTTCATTGAATTCACCGAGCCTCTCTTTTGGCATGCCCAGCTCTGATACGCTGATAAAAATCTTTGTCTTGTCCAGCAGCCTTAAGACCACCCTCTCACCATAGGCGGTAGGGATTGTTGAGACCCTGATATCTATGTTCTTATCGCCTATCCTTATCTCAATACGGCCATCCTGCGGGAGCCTCTTTTCAGCTATATTCATATCTGCCATAACCTTGATACGGGAAATCAGGGCTGCCTGTATCTGTTTAGGGGGGGAGATCATGTCGTACAGTATGCCATCAAGCCTGTATCTTATCTTGAGCCCTTTCTGCGTCGGCTCTATGTGGATATCACTAGCCTTGTCCTTTACCGCCTGTGAAAGCATGACATTTACAAGCTTAATTATGGGGGCATCGCTAGTGTCATCCAGCAGGTCTCCTGCCTCCTGTATGGCGGAGATTATGGAATCCCCGCTTTCATCGTGCATATCCTGAAGCACCTGTTCCGCGGAGTCCTGGCTGCTGTCATATATGAAATTTATTGAGGAGATTATCTCCGCCTTCGGGGCAAGCACCGGCTCTGCATCCTTCATGTTAAGCTGAAGCCTCAGGTCATCCAGTGGCTGAAAGTCTAAAGGGTTGTTTATGGCTATCTTTTTGGAGTCACCGGTGATAAGCGGTATCATGCAATATTTTTTAAGGTACTGTATGGGCACCTTTTCTGTGAATTCGGTGCTCAGCTCACTGACTGAAATAGCGGTATGATAATCCATATTATACTGTATGCCAAGGGCCTTGAGCAGATCATTTTCGGACAAAAGCTTTTTTCTGACAAGTATTTCGCCGATAAGGCCGCCCTTCTCCTTCTGGGTATTCATGCCTTCATCCAGTTGTTCCTGTGTTATAAGCCTTAGTTCAAGAAGTATCTGTCCGAGGGATTTCATATTATTTATCTGTCTTTAATGATTTCAGGTTTTCTGCTGCTATATCAGTAAGCCTTTTACCTGCCCACAAAGGGTCAGTGGATGCGTCTGCCACATCCTTTGGCGCCATCGCTATAAGCCTTTCATACATCTCGATCGCCTTTGCGCTGTTGCCCTGCACCTGGTTTATATAGCCGATATTCAGAATCGCATAGGGGTTTTGGGGATTTTCTTCAAGGGCCTTTTCATAATAATTCATGGCCTTGTCATATTCCTTGAGCTCAAGGTATTTATAACCCATGCCCGCAAGCCTCATATCCTCAGAGAGTTTGCCATCATTATTCATTCGGATGGCCCCCTCCTGTATGGAGTTGATATGTTCCTTTTTTTCTTCGAAAAGGGTTGTTACCTCCTCAGGATTTGTCTGGATACGGGGCGTCAGGAAGATATAGAGATTCTTTTTATCAAGTGAATTGGTCTTTGACCTGAATAGATACCCCAGAATCGGGACCCGGCTCAATAGAGGCACCCTGTAATTTGTCCGGTTGTCCTTTGTATCTATAAGGCCGCCGATTACCACTGTCTGGCCATCCTTTATCCTCACCACGGTGTTTGCTATCCTTTTAAAGGTTCTGGGCTGTCCTGCCTCATCGAAACTCAACACCTGGCTTACCTCCTGTTCGATCTTTAACCTTACAAACCTTTCCTGGTTGATCTGCGGGGTGATCTTAAGCTTTACGCCGACCTCCTTGAATTCATAATTGCTGTAGCCTGTTGTGCCTGTTGAGGTGTTTTCATCCCTTCTTGATATAAAGGGCACCTCATCTGTAACCTTCAGCTCTGCCTCTGCATTATCAAGGCTCATTATCTGCGGCCTTGAATGTATCTGCACATCGGAATCATTGGCATATGCCCTGAAGACAGCGCCAATATCGGCAAATTCCACGCCCCCTATCGTGATGGTGTTTCCAAGAACCCCGTATGTGAGGCCGGTGGGCAGATTCACGCTCCCATCTGAATTAAGAGAGGGGAAATTATTCACCCCGGGGTTGGATGCGCTGTATACGGATGCATTGTCACCCTCCTTTCCTACCTGCCACTGCACCCCTATCTCAAGCTTGTTACTCATGCTCACTTCCATGATCAGGGCCTCTATGTAGACCATGCTTCTTGGCTTGTCCAGTTCATGGATCACATTCTCAAGGATCATGTAGTCAGCCTTTTCAGCGGTTATGATCAGGGAATTTGTGGCCTTGTCCGCCACTATCTGGATATTCTTTGAAAGCACGGGGGCAGTGCCAGCGGGCGAACCCTGGCCCTGCTTCGGGGTATCCTTTGGAATGGCCATGAGGGTTTTTGACATCTCCTCGGCATCTGCGTTCTGGAGCGGGTAGACATGGATGCCGCCGTCGCCCCTTGGTATCTCTTTGTCAAGCAGTTCAATCAGCCCCTTTATCTTGAGGGTATCAACCTCTGATGCAAGCAGTATGACTGCATTCATCCTTTCATCAGGCACCGCGATTATCTGGGAGTTTACAGCCCCCGGCACATTGGCCCTTCTTGTTGTGCCGGCAGTTGACCTGAAGACTGTCCCAATGTTTGTTGCTATTGTCTGCGCTGATGCATTTTTAAGCGGGATAACCGTTATCATCTCTCCTGTGCCAGGCACATCCAGCGCCTCTATTATCTTCATGAGGCGCGAGATATTCGATTTGGTATCTGTGATAATAAGCATGCCGGTAGGGTCATAAGAGACTATCGGGTTGCCGCCCTTTGTGGAAGTAAAGTTTTTGAACAGTGTCTCAAGCTCTTTAGGGTTTGCATATTTAAGCGGGATTATCTGCGTAACAAGTCTGTCTTCAGGCCTGACCTTTTCATCACCAAGCAGGGTCTCAATATTTTTTGTCCTGGCCTCGGCCACAGGGACTATCTTTGTGATGCTCCCTGACGGCACTGTTGCAAAGCCATGCACCTCAAGCACTGATTCAAAGACCCTGTATGCCTCATCAACAGATATCTTTGAGGGTGAAATGATGGTGACCTTCCCTTTGACATTTTCATTAACCAGAAAATTTTTGCCTGTAAGCTCGCTTATAAATTTAATCAGAAGGCTGATATCCACATTGTCAAAATCAATGGAGATCAGGCGGGTTTCTTCCTTCTCGCGTGCCGGGTTTCTCCCCTGTTCCGCTGCCTTCCTTTGCGGCGCAGCCGGTGCAGCATCCTGTTCGGAAGCTGTAATTGCGGGGGGATAAAAATCTTCATTAATGACAGGAGGCTCGCCTGATGCGGCCCCTTCGCCGGCTGAGGAGGTTATCTCATCCCCCTCACTTGTGCGTGCGCTGTATACTGTGCCAGCCGTAAAAATGGAGACCATCAAAAAAAGAGCGCCGATTGTTACGAAATTTTTAACTCGCATAATTTACCCTTCTGTTTTATGGAATTTTCACCTTTTACCATATTTTATCTGAATTTTGCACCAGATATCTATTATGCGGCGGGGTTTAAAACCCGTCTCTACAACTGTGAAACCTGGTGCAAAACTCAGGTACTGATTCATCACTCAATCAGGGCGGCAAATCCGCTCTGACTTCTCAGGTTTTTAAGATCAGGGTCATTTTTTGCCCATGCCTTTACCTCTTTATCTATGCTAATGGCCTTTTCAAGATAGATCATCCCCTTTTCAGGTTCATTGTTAAGGGCATAGGCGCAGGCCAGATTATAGCATGGGGTCACAAACCCGGGTTTAAGCCTTACCGCCTTTTCAAGATAAGTAATAGCATCAAAATATCTGCCCTCAAGGAGACAGAGCGCCCCTGTATCATTCAGGGAGGCAACATGGCCAGGGTCTTTATCAAGTATTTCCGTGTAAATTGCCAGGGCCTCCTTTATCCTCTTCTCCTTCATGAGAAGAACCGCCTTTTTATACAACCCTTCCACTAAATCTGTCATGACCTTTCTATTGTTCTCAGACACTGTAACATTTTCTTCATCCGGGATTACCTTTTTTTGAACCGCAATGTCCCGGTTTTGCCCCATAATATCTGTGGCATGTTCGGTTGCAGCAGGTATTACAGCCGGTTCAGCGCCCTTTCCGCTGTTAGCCTTTATGGTGTAAAGGATGCCTCCGGTAACCAGTATAATCACTGCGGCGGCTATATAAATGTACTGCCTGCCTGACACCCTCTCCGGGCTTGCTCCTGCCCCGCCGATAGACCTTATGTAGCCTATGCGTCCGGCATCCTTCTCCTTCTGTGCCTTTTTGAGTGCCTGATTGATATAACTCATCTCATTCTGCCATCTGATATAAAAGGGCCTTTGTCCTTGGCCCTGCAACACCGTCCACACGCAGGCCAAAATCACCCTGAAAACGTTTCATCTCATTGAATGTGGTTATGTCATATAACCCGTTCACCTGCACCAGATAACCTTTTGCCTGAAGGGTTTTCTGTAACTGGCTGACTGCCTGGCCTTCCATGCCGATATTATATACCTGGTCACCGGGGTAAACAGGGAATATCCACGACACAGCCCCTCCCCAGTTTTCAAAGAGAAACTCCCTGCTTATCTCCCTCTCGTTTCCCTCTGCATCAGAGCAGCGTGCCCCATTTTCATTCACAGATGTAATGAGCAGATATTTTATGTTAACCGCATCCCTGTTTGTTTTAAGCACAAAGGGCTTTTTCAGCGTTATGTAATATTCAGGTGAAAGCTCGAATGTCTCAAGGCTTAACTTGCCGCCTGCTTCATTAATCCTCTTATCCGGGTTATCCCTGTAAAAAAGGGAAAAGAGCGCAGAGATACTGTTTGCACTGTCAAGGAACAGCTCAGGCTCCCTTTTGACTGGCTCCACCACAGGCCTCTCCTCTTTTTTTTGAGCGGCGGCCACCTCATTGAGCTGCCTCTTTAATGAAACCTCATACATATGTTTCAGGTAAATAAAACCTGTGACCCCTGCTGCCACAAGAAGGATAAAGACAAGCAGGATTATATAAAGGGGCTTTACCCGCAAAAACAGCCCAACCCTTTTATTTACATCACCTGCCCCGTACAGATCATCTGCCGCCTTCTCGATTATGGTTCCGGTTATGGTATATGCCCCTTTTGTATAGGCAATAAGAAGCGCCCTGTCACAGATGCTGTTTATCCGCCTGGGTATACCCTCAGACCTTGAATATAACCTCCTGTATGCCCCGCCCGTAAAGGTGATATTACCGTGGCTGCCTGCAACAACAAGCCTGTGTTCAACATACCCCTTTACATCCATGTCGCCTAAGGGTTTAAGAAAATAGCGCACCAGTATCCTGTCATTAAGCTGCCTCAGGGATGGGGAGCCAATTATATCATTGAGTTCAGGCTGGCCTATAAGGACGATCTGTATCAGCTTTTCCCTTTCGGTCTCAAGGTTTGAGAGCATCCTTAGCTGTTCAAGCACCTCCCTTGACAGATTCTGCGCCTCATCTATAAGGAGGACAGCATTTCCGCCGTTGCTGAAATTGGCAAGAAGAAACCTGTTCAGGGCATCAACATAGTCCTTTTTTGTGATTTCTGTGCCGGTCGTTGTTTCAATATCAACGCCGAATTCCTGCACAATAAGTTTTAGGAGCTCAATGTCTGATATGAATGAATTGAGTATAAGTGCGCTCTTTGTCTTTTCATCCAGCCTGTCAAGGAGCACACGGCAGAGGGTTGTCTTTCCAGCGCCGATCCCCCCTGTGATCAGGATAAACCCCTTCCTCTCATTGATCCCGTACAGGAGGTGGTCAATCGCCTCCCTGTGGTTGGGACTTAAAAAAAGATACCTGGGATCTGGCGTAAGGTTAAATGGTGTCTCGTTAAGACCGAAAAATGAATTGTACATCCCTTTACCCTATTCCCTGTCCGCATCTGATATATGTGCGCCTATTAATCATCATCTGACCTTGAGCTCTATATTCCTTACCCTTCCCCTTCGTATGATCTGGAGCCCCACTGATTCCATATCCTTTAGACTGCCATAAACGGCGAGCAGATCCTCCATGCTTTTGATCTCCCTGCCGTCAATGCCCTTTACAATATCACCGTTCCTTAACCCTGCCCTCCTGAATATAGAGCCTGGCTTAACCCCTGTAATGGTCATACCGTCAACTACACCATCCTGCATGTGCGGCTGAATGGATGCCTGGGTCATGACCTCCTGTATATTTGCGAGGGCGCTGTCAAGCTCTACCCTGTTCAGTGTAATGGTCTGCACAGGCTCTTCCCCTGGTGATGGCGGAGGGGTCATTCCTGAAAATCCAGGAACAGACGTGGAAGATGGCCCCTTTTGCCCCTGGTTTTCATCCTTGAGCAGGATCTCATCCCTGCCATTGAACCTTATCACCACCTTGTTCCTGTATATATTTTTAAGGACCGCACTCTTTATACTGTCGCCTATGTGGTAGATATCCTGTGTCCTTTTTGACTTGTCTTCAATAATAGCATAGGCATCCTCATCATTCCCTGCCACTGTCCCAAGGAGTATGACATCAAGCGAGGTCTGGTCAAGGTTTTCCACCTGCAAGAGGTCATCCCTTGCGCCTGTTATGCCTTCGTCCAGCCTGCCAAAGATGCTTCTGCTGTTGATCACCTCATAGTCGCTCAGCTTCCGGGTGATAATATCCTTTTTGGGCTCAGCCTTTACTGCTGCCACAGGCTGTTTGACTTTAGGTTTTTCAAACCCTGCCTCAATAACACGGTAAAAGGTATCAACGCCCAGATAGATTATCACTGCTGTGGCTATTATGTTGATAATATTATAAAGATTCTTTGTCATGATAGTTGTCAGCATATGAATATCACCTTATTGCCGGTAACGGGTCATTTAATGTGCCCTTTATATCCAAGATTAGCCTGCCATTTTTCATTATTCCTGATGACTCTATTGCCCCTGCAACATCGGGCATCTCCTTTTTCAGTGACGGCCCCGGGGTTATCCTGGCGGAGAGATTTAACCCGCTTGAAAGGATATCCCTTTTCAACTGCACATCACCCTTTGCGCTGCCATTAAAAGGGCCGCCTTTTATCAATAGATCCTTTATATTAAGCCTCATCTTGTCAAGCGCCCCTGTGACAGTTATGCTCTCAAACCCTATATCCCTTATATCAAAAAGTGGAATCCCGGGCTTTATCCTGCCATTTTTCACCTCAAGGAAGATATCGGCATTCCCTGCGACAAGGTCTGAGGGGTTACCTGTAAAGCTTATCCTGCCCTTAAGCAACCCCTCTATATATTTGCCTGTTTCCGGGTGTATAAATGGCCCTCCATCAAGTATTATGTCATTAATATCGGCTGTAATGTTACAGATATCCCTATCCCTTTCTTTTATAACCCCGGATATCTCCCCTCCATTTACCCTGCTTGTAAAGGTTACCCTGTTACCGCCAAAAAGCATGCCTGTTATAGAAACCCTTATGGATGTCTTCTCAGAGACATATAGGGGCTGATCGGGTTTTACCCTTAATGCAACCTCAAGCCCCGTGATCCTGATGCCAAGGGGTAATATAAACCCTGTATCCTCAAAACTGATACTTAAATCAGGCAGCCTCTTTTCCGCCTGTGCGCTTAAAAAGCTGTTCAGGATAGTGTCAGGAAACATGACATATAAAAAGAGGATCAGCAGAACCGCAATATATACCAGGTAAAAGTATCTCCTATTTCCCTTGAATGGCTGCATTATTACTCAGTTTATGCCCTGCTATATTCTCTTATATGTGAGCGCCCTGATAGTTGCATCAAGGTAGCCCTCCTGCCTTTTATTATCACTTATGTTGATCCTGCTTATATAAATAAATGCCTCCGGGTTTTCGATCCGGTATAAAAATTCTGTGAGCTGGGACTGTGTTACAGCCTCAAGACGCAGTTCAACAATATCCTCTATATAATTTCCACCCTGCTTCTTGTTTTCAGAAGATTTCATGCTCTGTATATTCTTCGTTATCCCGATTGCCCCGGCCTCTTTGTTGATCAGTGCACGCAGGGAAATATCGCCGCGGGCCGCGAGCACCTTTTCAAGGTTTCCTGATATGCTCTCCATATCCTGGCCGCCAGCGCCTGACTTCACATAATCCTGAATCACCTGTTCAAGCTCTTTTGTCTCCTTTTCCAGCCGGGCTTTCCTGTTGAAGAATGGAACAACAATAAGTTCAACTATCAGGAACCCCGCCAGGATCAACCCTGCTCCACCTATAAAGAGTTTTTCACGCCTTGCAAGTTTCATATCTTATCCATTACCCTTATAACTAATATGCCCTTTCAAGCTTCACATCAAGAGTGACCCCTTCCCCTTTCCGGTTGGAGGTTATAATTACATTTTTATAGAGGTTGGAGGACTTTAAGGCGCTTTCCAATTTTGAGGTATCATAGCTGTCATAATTTGCCTTTATGGTGACCTCGCTGCTGTTTATTATTAGTGTGCTTATGTTAAAGTTATATTGATCACCTATCCTGACAGACAGGTCCCTGATGATATCAAGCACCCTCTCGCGAGGGTTTATCTCGTTTGACAGATCCGATGAGGGGTTATTCAGGTTTTTCAGCTTCTGCTGTGCCGCGGCTATCTTTCCCCTCACGTTTTTTATTCCGCTGAACTCTGGCGCTATTTTATCAAATTCCCTGTTAACCTCTGAGTGCCTCCTGCTCACAAAATAGTAGTCAGCGCCCAGGTTTATGATCAGCATGAAAAAGAGGAGAGAAGCCATGATAAGGGTTGTCCTGATGTGTTTCACCTGACCCAGGACACTCTTTTTAGCCTTGAACTCATCTCTTCTGAAATTAAAGCCGCTCTCTTTTCCTGTCTCCTTTACTGCAAGGGCAAGGGCGCTATCCATTAATGCAGGGTCATAAAGGGCAGAAAGGCTAAGATCCATTCGAAGCTTACCCTCTCTTGTGATATTTAACCTCCCGGAAGGCGCATCAAAATGGCTGCCTATTATGGACTGGGCATCATTATAGGCAGAGAGCCTCCCTCCAAAATAGACACCTTCAGGTCTAAAACCGTTCCTTGCCAGTGTGTTATAGGAATGGAGGGTCTTTGAGGCCTCAGAGCATATGGCCTTTATGGCATTTTCAACAGCTTCAGGGTCTTTTATGCCTTGATCAAAAGAGCAGGGCAACTCCCTTATAACAACAATCCTTTTCCCCCTAAAGATAACAAGGGAGGGTTGTCCCGGTTCAAGGTCAAGGTATATCCCGTTTGACGGGCACTTTTCCTGATCCAGAAGCCATGTAACAGCCGGCACAGGCCTCACAGCTATTTTTTCGGGATCAAACCCAGCCTTTTGAAGGAGATCGATATACCCTGAGACAGCAGGCTTTAAAATGGCTGCGGCAAGCAGTGCAGAAGGGTTTTCAGGGTCCGAATGGGTGTAATCTATTATCATCCCGTCCACAGAAAAGGGCACATGGCTCTCTATCTCAAAGGGGAGGGTCTGCCTGATCTTTTTGGCATCTTTAAAAGGTGTCTCTATGTTCCTGAAGGATATCCCGGAGGGGGGGATAGTTAGAAGAGTCCTGTCACTTTTCATGTCAATGTGGCCAGCCAGTTTTTCAAGGGCATTTAATGGACCAGTATCAGTAACAGTCTCAGAAAAGCATGATACCACCTGATACCCCTTATAACCGCTTATCACCTGAACCGCAGATACACAGCTCTTTGAGATGTCTATACCTAAAATCTTTCCGGGCATCCTTTATTCCTGATGAAAATTAGTTGGTTCTATTCTCTATATATAAATGTTTAAAAAAACTCAATATATTCTTATATAAGCTGAAAGCTGTTATATTATCTCCCATGAAAGTGTAATAAAATCACCCTGAGCCCTTTTGACCACTGCCTTCAGCTCCTTTGCCGCCCTGTCCCTTATGCCTGTGGAGAGTATCTCAAAATATGAGCTCTTTATGGTGATGAGTGAGCCTTTTATGATCTCTTCATCTGTGCCAAGGGCATCCTTGTACCAGAGGTCGCTGTTCAGGTCATTATCCTTATTGTTACGGAATGCAATGATGTCGTCCACCATATCCAGGTCCAACTCCCCGGACATGGCCAGAAGGACGCGCCTGTCCGCTGTATTAATGTTTATCCTGCCTCCAGGATCGCCAAAAACCGTGATGTACTCCATTAAACCCGGGGAATCCTTTGTGCCATAGAGCAGGTTGCGGGTTATTCCCCTGATATACATCATCTCATTGATTGATCTTAAACGGCTGTTTGCGCATGGGTAAGGCTTTTCAAGCGATTGATAGTATGAGGACTCTGCCCCGAAACGGGTAGGCTCATCATCCATATCAATCCAGTCCTTGATATTATCCACTATATCCTCTGCCTCATCTTCTTCAAGCTCAAAGGGCTCTGATGTAAGGAGCCTTAAAAGGATGCCCTTCTGATCCTCATCGTATGTGCCATCCTGCTTTACGAGGCTGTTTATCTGTACCCTGCCTGAGAGGTCAGTGATCTTCACCTGGAATCTCCCCCCGTCAAAGAGCCCCTCTGAAAGGGCCGAGCCCTCCTCTAAAAGCGCCCAGTCATCCTGGTATGAATCACTTGCAGGATCATCCTCCTTTAAAAGGGTCATGGCAAGGTTATAGCCTGATTTGGCAATATAACCTAAAAGGATATTATCCCTTGAGCTTACAGCCCCATACAGCTCATGCCTCATTGAGCTGTTGAATTGAAGGGTGAGCACCACAATAATAGCCATCATCAGTATGGTTATGATAAGCGCTACCCCCCTGTTATTTGTGAATATTGTTTTCATATTTCACTTGGAAAGCGGCAGCGCCACAGAGGTGGAAAAGGTTAAAGGTTTTTCAGGGTTGTCATTGTCTATAAATTTAAGCGTGACAATCACCATTAACGGGAGCCCTGTTCCTGGGCCTGCGACAGAGTTGTCCCACGTGTCATAGGTGTTGCCATCCTTACCCCTGTATGAAAAATTTACTGAATAGAGCCCCTCGCATATGCGCCATCCGCCGGTATTTTCATCAGGCCATTCAAGATTGGCGCTGGTGTCTGAACGGTACAGTGTGATGCTTTTATCCTCCTTTAAAATGGGGTAGTAGGCGATCTTTGCCTCCCCTGCCTCATCCTGGGTCTTTTCCATGTCTATGTGAGACCTGGAAAAGAACCTGATTCGATCAGATTCCCTCCCGTCAATAAAATCGTCCTGGCCAGTCAGTGGTTCAGGGGCAGTCTCACCCTCTCCCCCCTCTGATGGCGCAGGCACATAGGCAGATTCAAGGTCTTCCACTATCCTTATCAGGGCGGTCCTGGCCATCTCATATATCTCTGACTGGGTTTCTGCTGTCTCTACATTGCGGTATGTGCCTGTATAGGCCGGGTATATGAGCGAGACTATAACGGCAAATATGGCTATTGCCACTACTATCTCGAGCAGGGTAAAGCCGCATGTGCTACCCTGCCTCTTATCAACCTGTAGTGGTTTGAATAAAATATTTTTTACCACGGAGGACACGGAG
>CAYWRH010000012.1:0-50022 GCA_964460435.1 uncultured Desulfatiglans sp. | reverse complement strand
TACTTCAATACCAAAAAACAGCAGAGCTTGCTCGATTAAAAAAATTGGTAATGTCAGTATAATTCCGAGAAAGAAAAATATTAATAAAGCAATAATTTTAAAATAAAATTCTGAACCAACAATTTTTCTATATACAAGTATGGTCAAATAAATTCCACATCCTGTAATAACAAGGAAAACAAGAAATCCCCAGAAAAAGCCAGGATCCTTTGTGTAGCAATTGCAGATATTACTTATAAGTTTTTCAAAAAATGACATTTCCAGTCATATCAAATTGATTTAAAATTATAACAAGTAATTGAACCGTTTCTGTTCAGCACCTCTGCAACCTGTATAATACCAACGTAAAGCCACTTAAAACATGATGAAAATATAACCGATGAGACCTGGGCATTATCTGGAATCACTGGGATGATGTCAATAGGTTTTCAGTTGAGGTGAAGTTGCCCCCCCCTAATCCCTTCCTAAAGTGGAGGGAAATATTTTGTGGATAAACTGTTTAAGACTGGATTCCACGGTCGAAGCCGTGGAATGACAAACAGGGATACTGGGATTCCCGATCGAAGTCGGGAATGAAGTAGTGAGATAGATTTTAGATTACCCATAGAGGTTAGTTTCTCCTTATTATTCCGAAATGATAAAACCAATAGGCCTTTTCTTCCTTTTCATATCCGGCACATCAACCAGTTTTCGAATTTCACGAATCAAGTCGATCAGAATTTCATCGTGATCACTGACACGCCTTTCCAGGTCATCGATTTTTCTGGACAGTTTTTCGTTTGTCAGAGCCATCTCCCGAAGTCTAATGAATGCTCGTACTATAAAGACACTCATCTTGTTCGCCTGATCTGAATTTAAAACATTTGCGGCCTGTAATGCTCCGTGCTCTGTAAAAACAAGAGGCAGTTTACGTCGACCACCCCAACTTGATGTCGCAATTTGCGATTTCAAATTATTAAATTCTTCATTTGACAATTGAAACATGAAATCTTCTGGAAATTTATCTGCATTTCTGCGGACCTGTTCATTGAGACGCCTTGTTTCAACTCCATAAAGAGCAGCAAGATCAGAATCCAAGATAACCTTTTCACCACGAATTACCATAATGGTTCTGATAATCTGCTTCTCGGGGAAAATTTTCTCTACTTCTTTAACCATGCCAAATTTTTCTTTCATGCAGGAAAACCGATAATCGGCCAGGCTGTTAATGGAATTTTATATTAACTTAAACCGCCTATATTTTTTGTACCTTTTCAGGTGAAAGCTACCTGAATATCAATGTAATACTTAACTAAAATATTGATGAAAAGAAAACCGGTAAGACCTGGGCATTATCTGGAATCACTGGGATGATGTCAATAGGTTTTCAATTGAGGTAATAGTTGCTCCCCCTCCCCTAACCCCTCCCGCAATGGGGCGGGGATTTTCTGATAGGACTAAAACTGGATTCCCGATTCAGCCATCGCCAAGGCTACTGCCGATAGACAAGGGAAAAATCCGGGTCGCCCTTGACATTGGACATTTCATTACCCAAGTAAACTAATAGAAAAGCTCTGGGTGCTCTTTTTCCAACCATGACTCTACATCAACTTTCAACTTCTTTACAAATTCTATAAGCTCCACTGCATTCCCTCTTGTGACTCCACCTACATAATCATATTCAACCGTGTTTCTTTTAGCACTTCATGATTACAGATACTCTGCATCATTTTTTCTTTCAGGCCCAAGTATTAAAGACAGTGCCTGTATAGTCCGGTAATGTTGCAAGTTTCTCTCAGCTTTCGGTAACAAGAATCATCATTTGATCAGGTTTTGTGTCATACACGCCCTTTAGATAATTCTTCCAACCCTGCATTTTGTGGATCTCATCCAGTATCAGGAGCCCGGTTTTGGGAAGCCACGCCTCCTTTTTAATAATTTTCCGGTCCTCAAGGCTGTCATAGTTCAGGTATACACTGTCTGAAAATGACCCTGCAATCTCTTTAGACAGCCAGGTTTTGCCAACCTGACACGGACCGGTCAGGAACACCATCTTTTTCTTAAGATCCTTTATTATGAGTTACTTCTGCTTTCTCTCCATATTGTGCTCATTAAGTTGGTTATTTAGACCATTATGCAGCAAATTGCAAAACAGTCATGACTATATTGCAATTTGCTGAAATATAGTTGGAAATTAATATTAATCTCAGCGTGCTCTGCGGTGAAGACTCTTCTATTAAAACTCCATCTTATACCCTATACGGAAGCTCCTTCCTGGCTCATTAAAGGTAAAACCCCTTGAGGTGGTAAGGTAATCGGAATATGCTTTGTTAAACATATTGTCTATTGCCCCGTATAGCTCATGAGCGGTCCCGGCAACTATAAATTTATAACCTGCCATAAAATCAAACCTTGTCCACTTATCAGATATATTTACACCAGTGGGCACCTTTTTCTGTGAGCCATTATATATGGTATCAAGCTGCACCCATGCCCCCTGAAATGGATAATAGCAGAGCCTTAAAAAGCCATTAAAAGGGGGTATTGAGGGGAGGTCCTGATCTGTTCCAGTGTCACGCCCCCTGGTGTATGCCACATTACCGGAGGCAGAAAACCAATCAGTGGGTCTTAGGGAAAATTCGATCTCCCCTCCATACAACTCCGCCTCGTTTATGTTCTGGAGTTCTATACGTGCAGGGCTTACCCGATTTTCTGCAATAAGATTCTTCATATCATTATAATAGAGAGAAACACCTGCCTTTAAGATATCCCCTGTTCTCATTATGCCGTACTCAAAAAAGATGGACTCTTCCGGCTCAAGGTTGGGGTTGCCCCATTTTTCTACACCGCTTCCCAGATTAAGGTATTTATACCTCTCTTCAAGTGAGGCAGCCCTGTATGCTCTTGCAATGATAAAATCTGTTGACCAGAGGCTATTTATCTCATATGTGACACCTGTATGGGCGTTCCATGAATATTCAGTTACATCATACTTGTCCCATATCCTCCTGTTTGGCTGGGGAGGAGGCGGTGCAGTGGCAAATTGGGTTATATAAAGGTCTGTCTCATCATTTTCCACCTGAATCCTGTCAAACCTGCCGCCGAGATTAAGTGAAAACCTTTCGTTTATCTTCCATTCATCCTCACTGTAGATGCCTGATGAGAGATAATATGAATCAGGAATGGGTGTGTCTATGGAGGTCTCGCCATTATGCTTTGTGCGCACCCTCTCACCTCTGTAGGTGCGTTTCCATGTATCAAGGCCAAGCATGATGTCATGATTATCACTCTTAAACCTGTTAATAAGGGCAATGGAGTAGGTTTTATGTGTTGCCTCAGGTTCAATGCTCCTTAAAAAGGCGCCTGTGGGCGGGGGGATGTCATTAACCCTTACATGCCTCTCTATGGAATGGTATGAAAGCCTGAGCTTTGACTCCTGATAAAACAGGGCTTCAGGCCGATAGGTGTGCTCAAGGTTTATCAGGACACGGTCAACCTCATCATATGTCACGGTTGCCTCAGCCGGAAAGCCCACACTGCCCGCTCCAGGGATGCCTATCTCGTCACCCCTGTAATACTGGGTTTTTAGTTCAGTTGTGTTGACTTCATTGGGCTTATACCCAAAATTAAAAATCCCCTGCAGGTCTGAAAAGCCGCTGTTTTTCATGGTATTGTGTCTGCCATCCTCATATGACCCGAAGTCCCTGTAGCTCCCGCTCGCAAAGATATAGTAATCAGGGGTATTATAGGCGGTATATGCATATGTGCTTCCGCCATCAGAATTAAAATTATAGAGCAGGTTGAGGCCTCCCTCTGCATAGGGATCATGGCTGAACCTGCCGTTTCTGGTGATTACATTTACCACTCCGCCCATTGTGCCTGAGCCGTATAGGGAAGAGATAGGGCCTTTAAGTATCTCAACACGCTCAACAGAGGCAGGGTCAACTGTGCCGAACTGCGCCCCTATATCGGTTGCAGTATTGAGCCTGATCTCATCCACAAGAAAGACCACGTTTGCCCTTGAGCTTCCGCGGATATTAACCTCGGAGCCCCAGGGGGAGTCTGAACTCTTTGTTACACCCGGGATTACACGAAGCGCATCCGATATGCTGCTTGGCTGTATAAAGTGTATCTCATTTGAGCTTATAACCCCTGTGCCGCCCGGCACCCTTTTTATCTCCGAGGAATAACCCCTTGCGGTCACAATTATTTCATCCAGTATATAAGATTCTTTGCTGTCTGTGTCTTCATCAGGCTTTTTCTCTTCTGCAAAGAGATGTATTGACATGAGAGCGAAGAACAATAGAATTACAGATATAGCTTTCATTATAAATCTCCAGATTCACATTTCGTGCTTTTTCAAAACCTAATCCTGCCAATTGTCCATTTTTATTTTTCCTAAACTAAATATTTTTTTTAGATTTGCAAAAAAAATATCCATTCTTGATGTTCAATCATAGAGTTGTCTGCCCTTTTCAGATTAAAAATCTTCAAAAAGATTGGCAAGTTAGCCCTTTTTTAAATACCTTGCATCAAATTATTTTTTTGCATAGAGGCGGGAATAGTGATATATATCCCTGATATTTTTTATAGTTTGCCCTTGTTTTGCCAGGTAGACCGAAAAAATAGCAGATATAAATCTGATAAATAATTAAAGGAGATTATCTTATGAGCAGTAGTGATACATATAAACAATCTGACAGTGCTGATATGGAGCGCTCCTCTCTTATGAAGGAGCTCAGAACCGCAGCCGGGTACATACCCCTAGCTGCCAGGAAAAGTTCAGAATTTAAAAGAATAAAGGTAACTGTAAACGGAAAGGAAACCGAGGTATATGGCGGGCTTACCATCCTTCAGTCTCTTCAGCAGGAGGGGATACACATACCTCACCTCTGTTATGACATAAGGCTTAAAAGGGCCAATGGGAACTGCGGCCTCTGTGAAGTGGAGCTTGAAGAGGATGGAAAGGTTGTAAGAAGCGTAAAAAGCTGCCAGACCCCCATAAAAGAGGGGATGAATATCATCACCTCCAGCCATCATCTTGAGGCCTATAGAAGGGTAAGGCTTGAACAGCTCTTGAGCGACCACAATGCAGACTGCACCGCGCCATGCGTAATGACCTGCCCTGCCCATATTGATATACAATTCTACCTGATGCATGTGGAGGCCGGTAATTTTGAGGCAGCCCTGAAGGTTATAAAGCAAAGAAACCCCTTCCCGGTCGCCTGCGGTCGAGTATGTCCTCATCCATGTGAGGCACAATGCAGACGCAACCTTGTTGATGAGCCAGTCGCTATTAACTATGTGAAACGTTTTGCAGCAGACTGGGACATGGCAAGCGGAACCCCGTTTGTGCCCAAAAAGGCTGATCCTACCGGCAAAAAGATCGCCATTATCGGAGCAGGCCCATCAGGTCTTTCAGCTGCATATTACAGCGCAATAAACGGCCATGATGTTACCGTCTTTGAGCGCCACAGCCAGCCTGGCGGCATGATGCGCTACGGTATCCCGGAATATCGTCTGCCAAAGGCACGGCTTGACAAGGAGATCGATGTTATAAAGGCGCTGGGCGTTAAGATAATATGCGAAAAGAATCTTGGAACAAGCATACACCTTGAAGACCTCCATAAAAACTTTGATGCGGTTTATCTTGCCATAGGTTCATGGCGGGCAACCCCCATGCAGATAGAGGGTGAAAATCTCAAGAATGTATATCTCGGGATAAACTTCCTTGAGATCGTCACAAAGGGAGAAAAAATCGATATAGGCGATAAGGTTATCGTAATAGGCGGCGGTAACACCGCGATTGACTGTGCCCGCACAGCCCTGCGCAAGGGTGCAAAGGATGTAAAGATCATATACCGCAGGACAGAGGATGAGATGCCTGCCGAGAAATATGAGGTAGAGGATGCCAAACATGAAGGCATAGAGATAATCACCCTCACAGCCCCAAAGAAGATAACAGAGAATAATGGGAAAAAACAGCTTGAGTGCATAAAGATGACCCTTGGCGAACTTGACAGGTCAGGCCGACGCCGCCCTGTATCCATTGAAGGGAGCGAGTTCATCATAGAGGCTGACACCATCATAGGCGCTATCGGCCAGAGCACAAACACCCAGTTTTTGTATAATGACCTCCCTGTAAAGCTGAATAAATGGGGCGATATAAAGATAGACGGGCGCACCATGCAGACCTCTGTAGAAAAGGTGTTCTCGGGCGGAGACTGCGTTACAGGCCCTGCCACGGTTATTCAGGCGGTTGGGGCAGGCCGCCGCGCCGCAGAGGCAATGCACTGCTTCCTGACAGAGGGCTATGTTAAGGAAGAAAAGGCTGAATATAACAGTAGCAGGGGCACACTTGAGGATCTTCCAAGGTGGGAATTCGAAGAGATGCCAAAACTTCCAAGGTCAAAGATGCCTGCACTTGAGGTTGAGGCCAGAAAGAATAATTTTAATGAGGTTGAGCTGGGCTTAAGCGCGGAACAGGTCAGGGAAGAGGCCAGACGCTGTCTCCGCTGCGGGTGCGGCGCAAGATACACCTGTGATCTCAAGGCAGAGGCCAAGGCTCATAACCTGACATACATCAAACCTATTCATGAAAGGCCATTCTTCCCCCAGGCAAATGACCATCCATTCATCGTAAGGGATCACAACAAATGTATCTCATGCGGCAGATGCATTGCGGCCTGTGCCGAGGTTGTAGGTGTGGATGTCCTCTCCTATTACCTGAAGAACGGCAGGATGCTTGTTGGCACAAGAACAGGTAAGCCGCTCAATGAGACATACTGCGTAAGCTGCGGGCAGTGCGTAAACTCATGCCCATGCGGCGCCCTTGATTACAAGAGAGAAAGGTGGAAGGTGCTTGGCGCCATCAAAGACCCGAAAAAGACGGTTGTAGGTTTTGTTGCTCCTGCAGTAAGAAGCGTTATTGCCTCACATTTTAAACTCCCCTTTGACAAGGCCTCTCCCTTTATAGCCGGTCTTCTTAAAAAGATGGGTTTTGACAAGGTCTTTGATTTCTGTTTCGCCGCAGATCTGACCGTTCTTGAAGAGACAACCGAATTTATTAACAGGGTAAGCAATAAAGGTGTTATGCCCCAGTTTACATCATGCTGTCCGGGATGGGTCAATTATGTTGAACGCAGGCATCCTGAACTCATACCTCACCTCTCCTCATGCAAATCACCTCAGCAGATGATGGGCGCCACTGTTAAAAACCATTTTTCTGAATGGGCAAATATACCTAAAAAAGACCTTTTTGTTGTCTCAATAGTGCCCTGTCTTGCAAAGAAGTCTGAGGCGGCAAGGGAGGAGTTTGCGCCCGGGGGCATACGTGATGTTGACTCTGTTCTTACAACAACAGAGCTCATTGAGATGGTAGAGATCACATTCACTGACGTAAACGAGGTGGAGCTATCCGAGTTTGATGACCCCTACAAACAGGTTACAGGGGCAGGTGTTCTTTTTGGCGCATCAGGCGGTGTTGCAGAGGCTGCTCTCAGGATGGCTGCTGAAAAACTCTCAGGAAAGGCACAGCTTGCCCAGCTTGAGTTCGAGGCTGTAAGGGGGTTTGAAGGCATAAAGGAGGCCACTGTTAACCTCGGAGGCAATAAGCTCAGGGTTGCAGTTATAAGCGGTCTTCACAATGCAGAACAGGTTATAGAGAGGGTAAAGGAGGGCGTTGATACAGGGTATGATCTTATTGAGGTTATGACATGCCCTGGTGGATGTATATCCGGCGCCGGTCACCCTGTGCCTAAAAAGATAGACTCTCTTGAAAAGAGGCAGCAGGTTCTGATCAATATAGACAAGACCTCCAAGTTCAGGAAGTCCCAGGACAACCCTGACATCATAAATCTATATACCGAATTTTACGGCGAACCCAACTCTGAAAAGGCCCACAAGCTGCTGCACACACACTATTTTAACAGAAAGGGCAAGATAACAAAGTCAAACAAGATGGGTGACTCTGTTTTCAAGACTCAGGTTATTGAGATATGTGTATGCGAAAAATGCATTGCAAACGGTGTTGGAGACTTTATCAGGGCGCTTAATCAGAAGATTGAGGAACGGAAACTTCAAGATGGTATCCGCATAGTGCCTCTGCACCTGAAGGACTGCCCCGGCAAGGAATTCCTTATTAAGGTGAATGGTATAAAGGTAAGTCAGTCAGAACTGGACAGCTTCCTCAGGCTTACACGGCCAGTAGAGATGGAACCTATATCTGAAGGGGCATAACTCTAAAGCAGGTTTTATGGACTGGCGTATTCTTGCATTGGTATCGGCTGCCTTTTCGGCAGCCGCTGCCATATGTGAAAAAAAATCCCTCTTCAAGATAGATGCGCTTGAATTTTCAGCCATTCTTTCTCTTTTTTCATTTATACTTGCCTTGCCCTTTGTCTTTTTCTTTTACTTCGGAGAGATAAACAGTCAGGCATTATCAGTTCTTTTTATTAAGAGCGTTTTCAATGCCATTGCATTCTATTCTGTTATGGCCGCCCTTAAAAGGCTGGATATCAGCGGATCTCTCCCTCTTATGGACCTTAATCCCGGCCTTGTTGCCATTGTTGCGTTCATATTTCTGAATGAAAGCCTGAACCCCTGGCAGATTGCAGGGCTTATACTTGTTATTATAGGGACATACCTTATTAATGTGAAAAAGGGGAATCACGTGCTCGCCCCCTTTACCATATTTATAAGATCCAGGGGACACAACTATATACTCATAGCTCTTATTGCATTCACGATCACCTCTATACTTGATAAGGTTATTGTTGGAAATTTCAGGATAAAGCCTGAGGCATTCATGTTTTTCCAGCACCTCTTTAACCTTGTTCTGTTCGGGCTGGCGTTTATCCTTGTCAGAAAGAAGAAGGCAGTTGAATATTTTACAGCGTCATTAAAAAATGGCTGGCCTCTGATAGCATTTATCGGTGTGCTCACCATAGGTTACAGATACTCCCAGATACTTGCAGTGGCAGGCGGCAAGGTGGCCCTGGTGCTGGCTTTAAAAAGGCTTTCGGTATTTTTTGCATGCCTTGTTGGCGGCAGACTTTTCAGGGAGACTGGCCTTGCTGTAAGGCTCACAGCAACCATTGTTCTTCTGACCGGCACATACCTGATAACCGCTATTAAGTGATGATAAGGCCGTCACTATTATCTGCCTCTATAATGTTACATAACCTCTTCTGCTTTTGCCTCTTTATCATCTTCTGAAAAATCCCGGGGCAAAAAGTTTGTGACCTCACTTGCAGGCAGCTCCTGAACATCCTTTAGTTTTTTTCCAACAGCCCTTGATCTTATCCTGGCCTTTTCAATTGTTTCAGATGCCTGATTTATCTTTTTCTGAACTGCATCCAGTATATCGCCATACCTTGTCCACTCGGTCTTAACCGCTGCAAGCAGGCGCCAGACCTCGCCTGAACGTCTCTGGATAGCGAGGGTCCTGAACCCCATCTGAAGGCTGTTCATAATAGACCATAATGTTGTAGGGCCTGCAATCACAACACGGCATTCACGCTGAAGGTTATCTATTAAACCGGTTCTTCGGATGACCTCTGCAAAGAGCCCCTCAATTGGTAAAAAGAGGATGGCGAAATCAGTGGTTTTTGGCGGGTTAATGTACTTTGAGCAGATATCATATGCGCATGACCTGATCCGTGCCTCAAGCTGCCTGCCTGCAATTTCAATCGCCCCTGCATCACCCCTCTCCTGCGCCTCGATAAGACGCTGGTAATCCTCAACAGGAAACTTGGCATCAATTGGAAGATAGACCATATCATCCTTTTCTGTGCCCTGGCCCGGCAGTTTTATTGCAAACTCAACACGCTCAGCACCCTCTTTTGTAGCAACATTGGCAGCGTACTGCTCAGGGGTAAGCACCTGCTCCAAAAGGGCGCCAAGCTGAACCTCTCCCCATGTTCCGCGTGTCTTCACGTTTGCAAGAACCTTTTTAAGGTCACCAACGCCGGTTGCAAGCGCCTGCATCTCTCCAAGCCCCTTATGAACCAGTTCAAGCCGCTCACTCACCTGCCTGAAGGATTCGCCCAGCCGTTTTTCAAGTGTGCCCTGAAGTTTTTCATCTACGACCTGCCGCATCTGTTCAAGCTGTTTTGCATTATTATCCTGTATGTTCCTGAGCCTGCCATCAAGAGAGACCTTTGCATCCTCCATCCTTTTTTCAATAGATCCTGAGAGCCTTTCTATTGCATTTGACATGGTTTCAAGCTGGCCCTTCTGGGTATGGGCAAGCTCACCAATCCGCTCTATTACAGAATTACCAAAGGACTTGAATGCCGCTGAAAGCTCAAGCCTCTGCTCTTTCGATGCATTGCCCAGTTCGACTCTATTCTGGGCCACCTCCTCTTTAACTGCTCTTTCAGTGCGCTCCTGCCCCTTTTCAATGGAATCGAGACGTGAGGTTAGCGCTGTGAAATCAAATCTGGAGGATCTTATTAGAAGAATAATCAGCATAACAGCCGAGACTGTTAAAAGGGCTAATATTATATATAACAGTATCTCTGTCATAAACGACTCCATTTAAAAAGATTACACTAAAATATCTTAAGAAGATAAAGTTTACAGGCAGCGGGAACCCATTTGCCATTATAGAGGCTTTTATTACCTTGCCTTTAACTTGAACTGCATTATCTTTTCAAAATCCTTTAACATTTGAACGCTGCTTACTCTGAAAATAGATGGTTTTGATCTGCCTGTATTCTTTGTCTCCCTTATCCTACTTTTTTGTTTCTTCACCTATATCCATATTGCAGATTTCATCAATTCCGCAAATAGTCAATGGAAAGCGCCTCAAGACCATCAAGACGAGATTTAAGAAAGGGATCAAAATAGACAACGTCCTTGTCAGAAATCTCCAGGAAGCCTAAGGGGTCTCCATTATTCCATCGATCCAGCGCCTTTTTTTCCATCTCTATAATCAAGGCTTCAATATTTTTTTCATCGGTCATTATGATTCCTTGTGTAGACTGTTCCACTGTTCTTGTTCTGCTCTACCTGATCCATTTCATATACATAAATTTTTTTGGTTGTCACATGCAAGAAGTGTGTTTCATTATAGTAGTTCTCCCATTTCCGGTCATACCTAAATTTTTCATGCTCTACTGAAGGATGAATCGTTACAATAGAAAGATATAGAATAAAAAGGATTTTTATCTTGAAGCCTTGTGATAATAACTGGGAGCGGGTCAGATCAACTATTCATCATTCTCAGGAGGCATAATGCTGTTTGTTGCCATTTCTGCCTGTTTATAATCCTTGTCATCCACTATGATCTGTACCTCATATGGAATGCCCTCTTCATCAAGGGCCTCAGCATATAACTTTGCCTCATCAATTGTCTTTGATATGATCAGGGGCCGGGGGCTTTCTATCATCTCAACTTCAACAGGTTCAGCGCATCTCTCCTGCTGCACTGTCTTCCTGTAGGCCCTTATATCTGTTGCATCTATCCCTCTCCTGATAGCCTCAGCAGATGCAAGATGAAAATTGAGTTCATCCAGTTGATGTATGTTTACAAGTACGCCCATAAGGTCTGGATCGCTCATCATATCAAACCGGATCTCTTTCATGGCATCGGTATATTCTGCTTCATCTTCATCATAATCAGATTCAATATAGTCAGGGCCTGTATGAATATGCCTTCTCCTGGCCTCTGCAACTATAAGGTCATATGCCCCATCTTCAAAACTCTCTTTTCCCTCAAGTAAAAGCTGCTCAAGATCATAATCAGAGCTCTTTCTGTATAGTTCAATAAGGGTCTTGCGTCTTTCCTGGTCCATTTTTTCCCTGATATCTGTTTTACTCTCTTATATGGAGAGAACTGAGTGCTTTATGTTTAATGCCCCGCATCAGATGCGGGGCCAGGCTTTTACTTGGATTTTTTTGCTGCCGGTTTTTTAACAGCAGCCTTTTTTACTGTGGTCTTTTTTGCAGCAGTCTTTTTAGCTGCGGCTTTCTTTACTGCTGTTTTTTTTGTAGCTGCCTTTTTTGCTGTTGCGTTTTTTACTAAAGGCTCTCCCTTTTTCAGCTTTTTGATCTGGGCTGCTGTGTAATGCTTACGAGGGTGTCCGGGATGCAGAGAGACATCGCCAGTTGCCATGTCATACTTGGGTGAGAAAAGCACATGCATCCACTGAAAAGGTTTATTCACCTTTTTGATATTGATCGGGCCATGTATCAATCCCTTGGGCATGTAAAGGATAGAGGTTGAATCTATAATATGTTTCTCCCCCTCCTTTCCAAAACAGACCTCAATCTCGGCATCAAAATCATAATAATTCTTAGGATTAGCTCCAAAGATGAAAAAGATTTCATCTCCATCATGAGAATGGGCCGGGTGAGGGAACTTGACCGGCTCGGTTATGACAAGAAGCTGCACCTCAACAGGAACCTTGATGCTTTCACCAATGCACCCCTTTTCAGCACATATGTGCAGGGTAGGCGCATTACCACCTACTTCCAGAGGCTCCCTGAATATGTATTTTCCATACTTTGACTTTGCCATTTTGAATCCTCCTTTTCTTGACCTTCGTAATTTTGGTTTCCGATATTGAACTATCTGTTTTTCTTTAAGCCTTAAATAATGAAAAATCAACATAAAAAATTTATAATTATCATTAAATCAGCAAAAAGCAGCTTGAATCAATTACAGTTGTTATCATTCAAATCCCTGTAAAGCGTAAAAAGGTTTGTATCAGGTTTCTTACACAATATATAGATTTTTCCTTGACCTAAACCACTAATTATTGTAAAAAACCCCAAATTTATCATTTAATTCAACACAAGGGTCATGGCATGCAGGAAAAAGAGTTGATTATGGGTAGAAGGGCCTTTTTACATAAAAGCGCACTCTTTTTTGCCGGCAGCCTCCTTGGTTTTAAAGCCCTTTCAACCTCAGTTGCCCGTGCCTGCGCGGTTAATCCCAAAATAGCGATTATTATAGATGATATAGGTTTCAGCGAGGAGAGATTAAATGAGTTTCTTGATATCGGGGCATTTCTCACCTTTTCAGTGCTCCCCAGGTTACCCATGTCTGCAACCCTTGCGGAAAAGATACATCGTTACGGTTATGAGATAATGCTCCATCAGCCTATGGAGCCCCTTGATCCATCTATTGATCCGGGGCCTGGGGCATTATATGTTGAAGACCCGGTTGATAAAATAACCGGCACAATAAAGGAAAACATCGCTGAAACCCCATATGTAACAGGCATCAACAACCATATGGGCTCAAGGTTTACCGCATGCGGAAATGAGATGAAGGAGGCGCTTACCGTTGTGAGGGAAAAAGGGCTCTTTTTTGTGGACAGCCTTACCACCAACCGTTCTACCGGTTACCGGACAGCTAGAACAATGAATATCTCTGCCGCAAGAAGAAACATATTTCTGGATAATGTCCAGGATGAGACGCATATAGCAATGCAGCTTGAAAATCTAAAGGGGCTTGCACAGCTCTTCGGCCATGCAACCGGCATAGGCCACCCCTTTCCTGAAACAGCGAGGGCAGTAAGAGATTTTTCCAATAAGATCAGATCAACTGATATTTCGCTTGTCCCGGTCTCAACACTTTTGATCTAGCCCTCCTGCTATTGCACCTTCTTGTGATTTGCCTCTGCCCCTAAATAATAGTATGATCCAAACTTTAACATCCATAAACCCCGGAGATTATTATGGCTGACAGCAAGGATGATCTTTATCACCATGAGCTGAATACCCTCATTAAACTCAGCACCCTTATCAACTCATCCCTCAAGATAGAGACTGTGCTTGACAATGCCATGAACTGCGCTGAGGAGTTTATCAATGCAGAGGCGAGCACCATCTATGAAAAGGATGAGGAGAAAGGCGATCTTTTTATAAGGCTCGCCCGGGGCGAAAAGAAAGAGCCGGTAAAAAATATCCGCGTAAAGCTGGGGGATGGCATAGCCGGTCATGTTGTAAAGACAGGCACGCCAATGGTTATCAATGATGTAAAAAAAGAAAAGAGATTTAATAACAGGCTCGACCTTCTGATCGGTTTCAAGACAAGGTCCCTCGCATGTGTGCCCCTCTTTATCAGAGGAAAGGCAATGGGCGCAGTCCAGGTGCTTAATAAAAAGGGTGGCGAGGATTTCAATGAGCAGGATATAGAGCTGCTCACCAGCCTGTCACAGCTTATAGCGGTTGCCATGGAAAATGCACGGCTTTATGAGAGGCTTGAGCACGATTATGAGCTGACAAACCAGGACCTGAAGTCTGCCCGTGAAAGGCTGATTCGCACGGAGAGGGCAGCGGCAATGGGACAGCTTGTAAACAGTGTTGCACATGAGATAAGAAACCCGGTTATGGTAATTGGGGGCTTTGCAAGGAGACTAAAAACGCGTTTCATGCATGACCCCGATGCATACAACTACACGGAAATTATACTCGGTGAAACAGCCCGGCTTGAGCGTCTGGTAAAGCAGGTAGGCAGGCTCGCAGAGGTTCAGGGCGCAGAGCTTAAGAAAGGAAGCATAATCCCTGTTATCGACCGCATAGTAAAGGCATTCAAGGCCATAGCAGAGAAACAGGGTGTTATGATCAGGGTATCGGTTGAAAAAGCCCTTCCCGCTATTGACCTTGATGAGTCGCAGATATATACCGCACTGTACAACCTTTTTGAAAATGCACTTGACTCTATGATGAATGGCGGTGAGCTGGGGCTGACAGTAAAGAGTATTGAGAATCAGGTAATCATTGAGGTCACGGATACCGGCACAGGCATAGAGGATGAGGAGATAGCCACCCTGTATGATCCCTTTGTTACCTCAAAAAAGACTGGCGTCGGCCTCGGTCTGACAATGGTTCAGCAGATAGTTATGAACCACTGCGGAGAGATAAGGGTTTCAAGCAGAAAAAACGAGGGGACAGCTATTGAGATCAGGCTGCCTGTCTATTAAATCCTGCGGTTGTTAAACCATTTTCTGTGGTTATAGTTACTGACCGCTTGCATCTACAGAATGGGAGTAAAAGGTATGAAGATCAAAACGAACAGGCTGATACATGAAAAGAGCCCCTATCTGCTGCAGCATGCCCATAACCCGGTTGACTGGTACCCCTGGTGCGATGAGGCATTTAACCGGGCAAGGGAGCTGGACAGGCCCATATTTCTCTCCATAGGCTATTCAACTTGCCACTGGTGCCATGTGATGGAGAGGGAATCCTTCACTGATTACGAGGTTGCCAGGCTTCTGAATAATAAGTTCATCTCCATCAAGGTAGATCGTGAGGAGCGGCCCGATCTTGACCATATATATATGACAGCATGTCATATGCTAACAGGCAGTGGCGGCTGGCCTTTAACCATAATAATGTCCCCTGATAAAATCCCTTTTTATGCAGGGACCTATATCCCCAAAAACACTAAGCGTGGCTGGATAGGCATGGTGGATCTTATCCCAGGGATCATGGATCTGTGGCATAACAGAAGGGGTGAGGTGCAGGAATCCGCCTCAAGGATAGAGAGCGCCCTTAAAAATATAGATAACCTTATGCCTGGCGAGGCTGTTGATCCATCTTTAACAGAGAGGGCCTATAAAGAGCTGTTTAACAGGTTTGATGAGGCGTCAGGAGGGTTCAGCATGATGCCCAAATTCCCCAGCCCCCATAATATCATGTTCCTGCTCAGATACTTTAGGCGCACCGGTATTGAAAAGGCCCTTAACATGGCAGAAAAGACCCTGTTATATATGAGGCTGGGTGGAATATATGACCATGTCGGGTTCGGGTTTCACAGGTACTCAACAGACAGCAGGTGGTTCCTGCCTCACTTTGAAAAGATGCTCTATGACCAGGCTATGCTTGCAATGACCTATCTGGAGGCATATCAGGTTACAGGGAAGAGTCAATATGCCTCAACAGCGGATGAAATATTCCGATTTGTCATGAGAGACCTCTTTGCCCCTGAAGGCGCATTTTATTCTGCCATTGATGCTGACAGCGAAGGGGAAGAGGGAAAGTTCTATCTCTGGAAAGAGGATGAGCTAAAGGTTCTCCCTGGCGAGGATGGCGCGCTTATAAAAGAAATTTTTAATGTTACAAAAAAAGGGAATTTATCAGGGGAATCCACAGGAGAAATAACAGGTTCAAATATCCTTTATCTTGCAAAACCGCTTGAAGAGATCGCCCTTGAGAAAAAGATTCCCATTAATATGCTTCAGGATAAGGTATCAAATGCGGTAAACATCCTTTTTATGGAGCGCCAAAAGAGGGTTCGCCCGCACATGGATGACAAGATACTCACTGACTGGAACGGCCTCATGATAGCAGCCCTTGCCCTTGGCGCAAAGGCGCTTCTAAAGAGGGATTATGCCTCTTTTGCTATAAAGGCAGCGGATTTTATCATTGAACAGATGAGAAACAGTGATGGAGGGCTTCTGCACAGATACAGGGAGCGCGAGGCAAAGATCAATGGCAATGCAGATGACTATGCCTTTTTTATATGGGGACTAATAAATCTATATGAGGCAACCTCTGAGGCAAGATTCCTGGAACTTGCGCTTGAATATAATGACTATTTTCTGGCCCATTTTTACGACAGAGAAAGGGGCGGCCTCTTTTTTACACCCGATAACGGGGAGCCCCTTCCTGCAAGAAAAAGGGAGATATATGACGGGGCTATCCCATCTTCTAATTCCGCTGCGATGCTTAACCTTTTAAGGCTCGGGCGAATCACCAAAAGAGAGGATATTGAAAAGTATGGGGTTGATACGGCCATTGCCTTTTCGGAGGCATTTAAGAAGATGCCCTCTGCCCATACCTTTTTCATGTGCGGGATAGAGTTTTTATTAAAAAAAGGATGATAAATGCAGGAAACAGAGTCAATAAAGGGATCAGGCACAGGAGAAAGGGTTGTCAGGGACTGGACCAGGGGAAACATATTCAAGAATCTCCTGCTCCTCTCCTGGCCTATGATAATAAGCAATATCATGATGATGGTAGGACCCACCATTGATATGATATGGGTTGGGCGGCTCGGCCCTGATGCCATTGCCGCGGTGGGCGTCTCCGGTATGATTGTGATGTTTGTAATGACCGCCATGATGGGTGTAGCCATTGGGGCAAGGGCCCTGATAGCAAGGTTTATAGGAATGAAGCAGCCTGATGATGCAGTAAGGGTTGCAAGGCAGGCATTTTTAATCGCAATGGGTCTGTCTGTCATCATCGCCGCCGCCGGGATAACCTTTTCAGATGCCATACTAGGCTTAATGGGGGTTGAATCAGAGGTGCTCAGGCTGGGTAGCGCCTATCTAAAGGTAAATTTCTGCGGTGCGGTTATTATGAGTTCAGGGATGGTTTGTGAGAGCATAATGCAGTCTTCGGGTGATACAATCAGGCCAATGATAATAGGCATAGTTAGCAAGGTGTTCCATGTTTCATTAAGCCCCCTATTTATTTTCGGCTGGCTTTTCATACCGGGTATGGGGGTAGTGGGCGCAGCGCTGGCGAATGTATGCTCCCTTCTTGTCGGGCTTATCTCCAGCCTGTTTGTTCTTTTTACAGGAAGGACACAACTGCAACTGCACCTTAAGGGTATGCGAATAGATTTCCCTTTGATGTGGAGGATACTTAAGATAGGCATCCCGGGTGTTGTCATGATGGCACAGAAGAATCTGAGCAACCTGATTGTAATGAAATTAATCGTCCATTACGGCACCCTGGCTGTTGCTGCTCATACTGTGCTCCAGAGGGTGGAGATGGTATTTTTTATGGCAGGGGTTGGCATGGGCTCAGCAGCAGGTGTGCTTGCGGGCCAGAACCTGGGGGCTAACGAACCTGAAAGGGCAGGAAAAAGCGGCATCTATGCGATTATGATAGCAGAGTCATTTGTAATCACGGCATGTGCCCTTGCCTTTATTTTCCCGGAGGCGGTAATCTCCATATTCACAAAGGATCAGGAACTCATCAGGGTTACAACCCTGTTTTTGAGGATCGGTGTTGTGGGGTATCTCATGTGCGGGCTTGAACCTGTGTTTCTGAACTTTTTTACCGGTGTCGGCGATACAGCGATTCCCATGACCTTTGAGGTGACAACAACATGGTTCGTTCTTTTGCCAATGGCTTTAATATTCCCAAAGCTCTTGGGGCTTGAGGTGCTTGGTGTAAGATGGGCAATGGCCTTAAGCTTTGTTATGCTTACATGCGGGTATGTTGTTTTGTTTATGACAGGCAGATGGAAGAGAAAAGAGGTGTAGCAATCGTAGTTGATAATTTTTTTAGAGTAACAGGTGCCCTGAAGAAAACCGCCCAATAGCGAAAAGAGCAGCCCTTTTTCATCTGGAACAATTTTATTTTTTAGCGGATCAATGAACCTTTAAGCCTTAAATATGGAACAAAAACTCAAATAAAATCTATATACTGTTCTTGACAAATACCCGGGTGATGATTAATTTTTGGCCGATTTTTGATAATTTTTTTATATCAAATATTTAGAGGGTTTTGTCTTTTTGTTAATTCTTAAGTTACCTGTAAAACAATAATATAAAAATAAAAATATCCATTTTCCTGAACAATAGGGTCTGGAAAACGGGATTAATTATTCTGAATAGGTTTATCACAATCTGGCAAGTGCCAGGTTTTGGGCATGAGGCTTATCATAGATTGATATGCCTCATTAAATCGTACTAGCCATTAGATGGATTAGATATTAATCAAAGGAGGTTTTTGGGATGAAAATAAGACCATTAAATGACAGGGTACTGATATTGCGGGTTGAAAATGAAGAGAAGACTTCCGGTGGAATAATAATTCCTGATACGGCCAAGGAAAAGCCTCAGGAGGGCAAAATCGTGGCAGTCGGGCCGGGGAAGATAGATGAGGATGGAAAAAGAAGGCCACTTGAGGTCAAAGAAGATGATCGTGTCCTGTTTTCCAAGTATGCAGGGACTGAAATAAAAATCGATGGCGTTGAATACCTTATCATGCGCGAGGATGATATCCTCGGTATTATTGAGAAGTAAGGAAAGGAGGTCAGACTAATGGCAAAGAAAGAGATAAAGTATGGAGCCGAAGCGCGCGCAAGCATAATGAAAGGCGTGGACACCCTAGCCAATGCTGTTAAGGTAACATTGGGTCCAAAAGGACGCAACGTTATACTTGAAAAGTCCTGGGGCTCTCCCACTATTACAAAAGATGGCGTTACAGTTGCCAAAGAGATTGAACTTGAAGACAAGTTTGAGAACATGGGCGCCCAGATGGTCAAAGAGGTTGCCTCAAAGACATCAGATGTAGCCGGTGACGGCACGACAACGGCCACAATCCTTGCACAGGCAATATATCGCGAAGGGTCCAAACTTGTGGCTGCAGGGTCAAATCCCATGTCAATCAAACGCGGTATTGACAAGGCTGTAGAAACAGTTGTCACTGAATTGAAGAAGATATCCAAACAGACAAAGGACAAGAAAGAGATCGCCCAGGTAGGCACTGTCTCTGCCAACAACGATAAGACAATAGGTGATATCATCGCTGAGGCAATGGAAAAGGTAGGGAAGGAGGGCGTCATAACGGTTGAAGAGGCCAAGAGCATGGAAACAGCCCTTGAGATTGTCGAAGGGATGCAGTTTGATAAAGGTTATGTAAGTCCATATTTCGTGACTGATCCAGAAAAGATGGAGACCCACCTTGAAGACGCATATCTCCTCCTTCATGAAAAAAAGATTTCCGGAATGAAAGATATGGTCCCCCTTCTTGAACAGGTTGCCAAATCAGGAAAACCTCTATTGATTATAGCGGAGGATATTGAAGGAGAAGCGCTTGCAACCCTTGTAGTCAACAAGATTAGAGGAACCCTTAAGTGCGCCGCGGTTAAGGCACCTGGTTTTGGAGACCGTCGCAAGGCAATGATGGAAGATATAGCCATCTTGACAGGCGGCAAGGTTATAAGCGAAGACATTGGGGTAAAGCTGGAGAATATCACGCTAAAGGATCTGGGCACTGCTAAAAAAGTATCGATCGACAAAGATAACACCACGATTGTGGAGGGAGGAGGCACCAAAAGCGCTCTCGAAGGACGCATAAAGCAGTTAAGAGCTCAGATTGAAGAGACCACAAGCGATTATGACCGTGAAAAACTCCAGGAGCGTCTTGCTAAACTTGTAGGCGGTGTTGCGGTCATAAAGGTTGGAGCTGCAACAGAGGCTGAAATGAAGGAGAAAAAGGCAAGGGTTGAAGACGCTCTTCACGCAACACGAGCAGCAGTTGAGGAGGGCATTGTTCCGGGTGGCGGAGTTGCCCTGTTGAGGACTCTCAAGGCCCTTGGAAATCTCCAGTTGGAAGGAGAGGAGCAGCTTGGAGTAAACCTTATTAAAAAGGCGATCGAGGAACCGGTAAGGCAGATAGCCAACAATGCTGGATTCGAAGGGTCGGTGGTTGTCCAGAAGGTCATAGAAGGCAAGGGCAACTTCGGATTCAACGCAGAAAACGGTAACTATGAGGATCTGCTTGAAGCGGGGATAATTGATCCTACAAAGGTTACCCGTTCCGCCCTGCAGAATGCCGCTTCAGTCGCAGGTCTACTTATGACCACTGAGGCAATGATTGCGGAAAAACCTGAGAAAAAGAAAGCAGTAGCACCTCAGATGCCTTCTGAAGATATGTACTAATAGAGTATGAAGCTACTGAGACCTTTGCGAATAATGGCCTTGCAATGTTGATGTAAATACAGGCGACTGTAAAAACTGATGCAGAGAAGATTAAAAAGGCATCTTCGCAGAGAAAAGAGGAGGCAAAAAAACGATAAATGCCCGGCACAACAACCGGGCATTTCAAAATGATTTAACCTAGGCGTATCAGAAAAGCAGATGCTAGAGGCGTAAACGGGCAATCAGGCTTATCAAAAAGTTAAAGCAGATTATCATCATAAAATAATGACAATAAAATTTATTGCAGGTGTAAGCAATGGCATTAAATTTTAGAGTAAAGAAATCAAAGGCTGGTGACGAACTGCGACTGTTTTTGACCGGTGATTTTGACGGCTCTTCTGCATTTGAACTTCTTAAAGATATGAAAGATAAGGGCAGCGCTGAAACCAAACGTATTGTAATAAATACAGATGGAATTCAGCGTGTGCACCCGTTCGGTAAAGCGGTTTTTGAGAAAGAGCTTCCTTTCACCAGGATATTAAATAAAAATATAGTTTTTCAAGGAAGAAATGCAGACAAGATTGCGGATCAGAGGATTGCAAACTAGAAGCGCACAGGGTATTTGATTAATGAAAGACAAGAGGGACTACTATGAGATCCTCGGGGTTAATCGAAATGCATCTGAGGATGAGATAAAATAGAGGTCCCCACACTTGAAGTATCGCAAAAGATATTCATTCCTCAAGGAACCCAGCCAGGCTATCCCCTGCGTATGATCCGGCTATCTGTTTTACAGGGTTCCTTGATCCATCTTTCATCCAGACTTTTTAATTTGAATAATCTGAGTTTAATTATTTGTCTTCATCCTTTATGTATAATTTACCCGGCACGGTCGTAAAATGGAATATTGGCCTCTCCACCCTTAAAAGAACGAGCGGGCAGTGTTTCATGTGTGCCGGTATAAAGAGCAGAGCGCTCCTTGTGATGATATGCTTTTCATCCTCAATCCACATCTCCAGTTCACCGCCAAGGTCATATGGGTCATCCGGATTGTTCCCGAAAAAGCCTATGATCTCATCTGAATCATGCACATGTGGGCAGTCCTCAAGGGTCTGGGCTGCCTTTAAATACCAGGCGGTATTCATGTGAAATGCACCCTCTACCACGTTTTTGTCAAGCCACAGTATCCTCTTTGCATATTTTGAGTATGCCGCCTCTATCTTCTTCTTCTCTTCAGGCACCTTGAGTTCTGTAACAATATACTTGCCATACTTTGTCTCTGTCATTTTTTATCCTCTCCTTTAGTTTGTCTTCCCTGTGAGCCCCCCTGAATCCAAACCGATGTTTTGTCTGTGCCAAAATCGGGAGAGGAGCCATCAGCCGCAGGCACTTTATACATATAATTTGGCCCCGCATCAACTGCTGATTCCTTTGGCTTTTTAAGCTGCGGGAGCCAGTCATATGGCACCCGGTATGAGCGGTACACAAGATTTCTTATCATAGGCATATCAGAATCCCACAGGTACGGATTCATATATTCCCACACAATCTCATAATCATTCGTGATTTCTATTATGCGGCCCTGTGCCCCCTCGGTAATAAGGGTGTTGCCATTAGGGAGCCGCTGAGCTGATGACACATTAACGCTGTATAATTTGTGGCCATAAATCGGTTCAGGCTTTCCGCCCCTGGGGCTGTTTGGGGCATATTCCCACACAATCTCCTTTGTGACCGGATTGAACTCCACAACCCTGGAATAGTCCCTGCGCATCACAGATATTCCATCCGGGGCAAAATCAGTGGGAGGGCCATACCCTGATGCGCCTCCATTATCAAACACCATAATATTGCCCTCTCCTGGTAACCCTTTTGGAATCATATGGGTATGATGCACACCTATCATCCATCCAAGCTTTTTATCATCGCCTTCCCGGTAATATGGCCCGGCCTTCCAGGCAATCTTTCCACTTTTATGATCTATGATTGCAAGGAGCCCTGCCTCACGGCTGTCTATTATGATGTTGTCAGGGTTGAATCTTTCATCTCCCCCGTCATGCCATTTGTTGGGGCCAAGATAGGATGCGCAGTTCTGGTGGAACCAGTCAAAGCCGTCGCCTTCACTCACTGGTTTTCTGTTATATGTCTGCATAGCCTTTAAAGCTGCATCATCAAAGCCCATCTCATCTATATGCTCAGAGGCCTTCCAGGTCCAGACTATCTTTCCTGTTGCAATGTCCACCTCATATAGCACATCATCAATAAGCTGCACATTCCTGTTAATCTTTTCATTCTTGACATTGTAATGCGCCAGGGCAAGTAATGTCCCCTTTTTGGTATCCACAGGAGGGGCATCAGGTATGTAATAACCGGCCGGGTTCCCCTTAATCTGCATGTCATGGTGCTGCCTTGAAACCCACATTGTCCCTTCTCCTTCATTTGCCTTAACCTCTACCCATTTGTCAAAGCTCCACAGGACATTATCATCAAAATCCCTTATCTGTATCTGAATGGCGTCCTGCCTGCCCTGTTTCCATGGGGTAGTGGCAGAGAGCAGGTAACCGCCCGGG
The DNA here is from genome assembly GCA_964460435.1 of uncultured Desulfatiglans sp. Taxonomy (GTDB): domain Bacteria; phylum Desulfobacterota; class DSM-4660; order Desulfatiglandales; family HGW-15; genus JAAZBV01. The sequence goes on along the minus strand of CAYWRH010000012.1, from coordinate 26,861 downwards.
TATACCTTGTTTGGGTGATGGAGTTTACCTTTCCACAGATGCACAAGGTTCCCGTTCATATCAATGAGGATACCCTTATCAGCGGATAGGATAGTAAAACCATTCCAGCATTTATCGGGTTTATAGATGGTTGTTCCCAGGGGATAAACACTGGGATGGGCATTAATGGCAGATGGTATCAGAACCAATAATGATAATATGATGCATTTATAAAGATGTTTCATTTGAGGGCCTCCCTGAATGAAAGTGTTATACCAGGAATTTCTCTATTTTTTTAGAAAAGGAGATGCAATTAATGCTTTTTAATGGCACCTAAGGGGGTGAAATGTCAATACGAAAACGTTTGGATGGAATGATATGTCAACATTCCATCCAAACGTTTATGATAGAATCAATACCTGGCATAGTTGGGCACAATGTTGCTGTACTTTTTCACAAGTGTGTCCCAGTTTTTAGGAAGCGTTATCTTTTTTGTAACAAAGTCGTTTTCTATGCCGCCAACGCTTTTTAATAAACCTGTCCATGCGCCGGGGCCTCCTGCAACAATAATCATGAGGCTGTTTGGGTCTACAGCCGGAGGAGGCTCAGAGAGTATATCCTTTGCCTCTCTACCCCCCTGGCTCTGCCTGTAAGCGGTCATGGGCGATTCAGCATCCTTCATGAGATATTCCTTGAGGCTCTCCTTTGTCCACCCTTCGCTCGCAAGTATCTCCGCATGGGAGGGTATCACAATAAAGCATGACATGCTCCAGGGGTTCATCGCCTTCATGGAGTCTGCTATACCCTGTGCATCAGTTCCCTTTGGCACGGCCTGCGTATAGATGTTCGGGAAAAATACCGTGACAGTGTTCTCATCCCTTTTGAACCCGCGATCCACATGCAGTGGCTCCCACGGGCTCTTCTCCTCATCCTCCCCGATCACAAGGCTGTACTTTAACGGGTTTCCTATTACCCCCATGTCTTCCACACCCTTGCGCGCCCCGCCGATATTTTTAACAATCAGCCCGATGGCGCGGCCTATTGCTGCATTGGCGATATTTCCTGGGCTTAATGCCCCTGAACCGTAATTAATATGTATCTGATCCCTTATTGGCCCGTTGATTATGAAAAATGGAGCCCATGAACCGGTGCTTACCTCAAATGTATCAAACCTGGTCTTCTGATCAGCCAGCATTTCAACCGCCGTTATAATAACAGGCATGTGGATGGGCAGAGCCCCGGCCATAACCGCATTGATGGCAATCTTTTCTATGGTGGCCTTTCCGTGCCGCGGGATAACCTCTGCAACAACATGGTCTTTTGGGAGATCTGTGCCCTGCATCATCTCCTTAACCGCTTCTTCTGTGGGCGGGGCTATAGGGAGGCCATCAGTCCACCCCTTTCTGTAAAAGAAGAGGTTCACATCCTGATAGGTGCCCTTAAAGGCGACCCTGGGTGGAGGTTCTGTTGCCCACTTTGGCGCCCGTTCATGGTCGGTAAGGGGTTTTGTAAGCGCATCGGCTATTCTGGGCATGGCCTCTTTAGTGCCCTCATCTATCTCTGCCTTGACAGTCGATTCACATGCTATATTAAGCGGAAGGAACCTTAAGACAGGCATACCCTTGTTGGATGAGGCAGATTCCGCATCCCCGATAAATCCCGGATTAGCCAGTAACACGACCGGCTTTTTAAGCTCCTCGATGGACATTGCATTAAATACGAGGAACTTGGTGCAGGAGCCTCAGTCTCCAACAAGCAGGATGAATGCGTCATTGCTCGCCACCCATTTTCTAAATTCATCCCTCTTCTCTGTCTCTATCTCTATGACATTCCATTTATCCGAATGATAAATGCTTACCTCTGCATCAGGATATCTCTCTTTGATGCGATCCTTAAGGGATGAGGCAATAGGCATTGCAGCCCGTTTATAGTTGGCAAATATCCCTATCTTTTTACCTGAAAGAGTATTAAGCCTCTCTGAAATCCCCTTGAGAGGCTTTGGGTCAGCATCGCCCCAGGGGCTCAGGACCTCATAAACGATTGGTGATGAATTCTGGGCAGCGAGCCTCTCCGGCAAGGCAAGAGACAAGGCAGCCAGAAGAATAAGGATAAATGATCTTGTTACGAATCGAAATCCCGGCATAAATTTACCTCCAAAAAAATATTTAGGCCGATTATATACCCATATTGCAGCGGCTGCAAAAACAAAACAGCAGATAGGTGCCCTGTAAAATTCTCACAGAATTATCTTTCTAAAAATATTCACCTTAAAATTGACCATGTTATGCTCAGGTGTTATATTGGCACAATCTGTTTACAAGGTAATAAAGGAACTGACAGCGGTATATATTATGACATCTGTTACAGAACTACTGAGCCAGAACAGTTTTTTAAAGAATCTTTTTGATTCCATGCCATGTGGTCTCCTTGTACTGGACAAAGAAAGAAGGGTTCAGGCAATAAATAATATTCTTGAACGCACATTCGGGGTACGCCATAGAGATGTGATCATGCAAAGAGGCGGGGATGCCCTCAGATGTATCCATGCCCTTGCCGGTAAAAGAGGGTGCGGCTCTTCTGATGAGTGCGGCCAGTGCATGATCAGGAAAACAGCCATTGATGCTATTGGCGGAAGCAGGATAGAAAAAAAAAGGGCAACCGCACAATTTTTAATTAATGGTATTGAGCGGGATATTGACCTGCTCATAAGCGCTGCGCCCCTTGACCATGAGGGAGAAAGGCTTGCCATTATCATCCTCGAAGACATAACAGAACTTAATAGATTAAAGAGGCGTCTAAAGGCGGAAACAAATTTTGCAGGGATCATCGGCAGCAGCGCTGTTATGAATGAACTTTTCAGCACAATCAGGGATGTTGCGAACATAAATGTTCCGGTGCTCATACAGGGAGAGAGCGGCACAGGCAAGGAGCTTGTAGCCTCTGCAATACACAATGAAGGAAACAGGGCTGATAAGCCCTTTGTTCCTGTCAACTGTGCGGCCCTGCCGGAGGGCATTCTTGAAAGCGAACTCTTCGGCCATGAAAAGGGGGCATTTACAGGGGCAATAAGGGATAAAAAGGGGCGGTTTGAGCTGGCTGATGGGGGCACTCTCTTCCTGGATGAGATAGGCGAGCTGCCTAAAACAGTACAGGCAAAGCTTTTAAGGGTCCTGCAGGAGGGATGCTTTGAAAGGGTTGGGTCTGAAAAATCAAAAAAGGTGGATGTCAGGATAATAAGCGCCACAAATTGCGACCTTAAGGCTGAGGTAAAAAAGGGCAATTTCAGGCAGGACCTTTACTATCGCCTTGCGGTTGTCCCGGTCATAATCCCCCCTCTTAAAAAACGCAGGGATGATATCCCTGCGCTTGCAGAGCACTTTCTTGATCTGTTTTCAGATCATGGCTGTGAGCGCAAAGGCGGGGGCATTTCAGATGCTGCCATTAACATAATGATGGATTATCCCTGGCCCGGTAACATAAGGGAGCTTCAGAGCGCCATAAGGTTTGCCCTTGTAAAATCGGGTGGAAAGACAATAGGCGCCCATCATCTGCCCCGTGAAATAACAGAATGGAAAAATGAGCGGCCACCAAGGGGGCCCGGAAAAAAGCTGGAACCCTCCTCTGTTGATGATGCCCTGAAAAGATCCGGGGGTAACAAGGCAAAGGCGGCCAGACTGCTTGGAGTCGGGAGGGCAACCCTCTACAGATTCCTTGTGGATTTCCAGAATGTTTCATGATACAATCATGTCTCACAAATAACCCTGAGACATTAAATCTTTAATAGACTAAAATATTTTTTTATTAAAAGTCTTTTAATTTTACCAGGGTCAACAGGTAACATACTGTAATTTAAGCAGGTTGATCACTGCCTGATATTTTATGCCATCTCCTGCAAGGTCACTCACGCTGCGTCCGGGCAGCTCAGGCTTTAAACCCGGACATAAAAAGTGTCTCATGTCTTTTGTCTTTAAAAACCCCTGATTATTTTCAACGGGCTTAAGGGGTTGTAATTATTTGTAATTTAAATTTTACACTATCATTACAATGGCTGGCACAGATATTGATAATAACATATCAGTACTAGATTAGAGGGTGCCCTATATGAAACCGTGTGATGAGAGCATTATAAAGGTAATAGCGCTTGCAGAAGAGATGATCCTTTTATCGGATGAAGGTGATGCCCTGCGGGAGGATGACGGCTGCGGGGTGCTATACGGTGTATTGAGGGATTCAGCATACAGGATCAAAAAGATGGCGGAAAAGGAGCGGGATGCGCACATCAATAAGGGATGGCATTAAAAGGGTGTTAATTGACTCTTATTATTATATGATTACTTTTTTTGTCTATTAGAAGAGACCTTGTAAATATAGTAACAATAACCAATAAAATTATTAAAACAGGAGGATAAGATGGCAAGTTTAAAGGGAACCAGGACAGAAAAGAATCTGCTTACAGCATTTGCAGGAGAATCACAGGCCAGAAACCGCTACACATATTTTGCTAGCCAGGCGAAAAAGGATGGTTATGAGCAGATGGCATTTATCTTTGAAGAGACAGCAAATCAGGAGAAGGAGCATGCAAAAAGGCTGTTTAAGTTTCTTGAAGGTGGAGATGTTGAAATAACAGCTGCCTTTCCCGCTGGGGTGATCGGGAGCACCCTTCAAAACCTCATGGCAGCAGCAGCTGGAGAACATCACGAACATACAGAGATGTACCCCTCCTTTGCAAAGACAGCAGATGAAGAGGGGTTCAAGGATATAGCAAAGGTGTTCAGGAATATCGCAGTAGCAGAAAAGCAGCATGAAAAAAGGTATAATGACCTTGCTGATAATATCAGGAAAAACAGGGTCTTTAAAAGAGACAATGATACTGTATGGCGCTGCAGGAACTGTGGCTTCATATTTACAGGAGCCGAGGCCCCGGAAGAGTGTCCGGCATGCGCTCATCCAAGGGCACATTTTGAACTTCTGGGTGAAAATTATTAATTTATGCCTCCTGCTGCCTCCTGACCTTTTATAGAGGCAGCAGCAAAAAAAAGAATTTAAAGTTCTTTTGAAAGGGATGTTTATGGCAGAGAGAGCAGGAATAATAACGATGCATGGAAACCCGCTGACCCTTATTGGCAACGAGTTAAAGGTTGGTGACAGGGCGCCTGAGGCAACCCTTCTTGATAACACTCTTGCCCCGGTAAATATTTCATCCTACAGGGGGAAGGTTCTGGTAATTTCCTCTGTCCCCTCCATTGATACGCCTGTATGCGATTTAGAGACACGAAGATTTAACAAAGAGGCAGAGGCGCTTGGAAATGATGTTGCAATCCTGACAATCAGCATGGATCTGCCCTTTGCCCAGAAGAGATGGTGCGGGGCAGCGGGCATAGAGAGGGTTATAACCTTATCCGACCACAGGGATGCATCCTTTGGAACCTCCTACGGGGTGTTGATCAAGGAGCTTCGCCTTCTGGCAAGGGCTGTATTTGTCATAGACAGGCAGGGTGTGGTGAGATACATCCAGACAGTAAAAGAGGTGTCAAAAGAGCCTGACTATGAAGAGGTTATTCACGAGGTAAAAAAACTGCTTTAAAACTTCAAACAAAATATAAGGAGGAATTACAATGGTAAAAAAACTGGAGATATACAAGTGTGAGGTGTGCGGGAATATTGTTGAGGTGGTCACTGCCGGCGGCGGTACCCTGGTCTGCTGCGGAAAACCCATGAAGCTTTTGGTGGAAAACACGGTTGATGCAGCAAAAGAGAAACATGTGCCTGTAATAGAAAAGATAAGCGGCGGTTACAAGGTGCGTGTTGGCGCTGTGGCTCATCCAATGGAGGAAAAGCATTACATCGAGTGGATAGAGATCATAGCAGGCGGCAAGGCATACAGGCAGTTTCTGAAACCTCAAGATGCCCCTGAGGCAATATTTATAACTGATGCAAAGGATATCACTGCCAGGGAATACTGTAACCTGCACGGCCTTTGGAAGGCATGATTGAAAAAGATTGAATTTATACCGGTTTAAACATAATATCATTTAAACACTGAATACAAGGAGAAACAGTTTAATGGATAAATATGAATGTACTGTATGCGGCTATGTGTATGATCCCAAAGAGGGAGACCCTGATAACGGCATTAAAGCCGGAACATCTTTTAATGACCTGCCTGACGACTGGACCTGCCCTGTATGCGGTGCGTCAAAGGATCAGTTCGAAAAGGTCTAAACCATTTTGTTATAATCATCCACAGCCATAGAGAATTAAAGGCTGTGGATGCTCTTTTCCGAAAAAGGATTTGCCATGAAGCCTGTAGAGGTAGCAAAGGATATATACTGGGTGGGGGCCAGGGACTGGAACATCCGTGATTTTCATGGGTATTCCACCTATGATGGCACAACATATAATGCCTTCCTTATAATGGATGAAAAGGTAACCCTTATAGATGCTGTAAAAAGGGAGTTTGCGGATGAGCTTGTCAACAAGATAAGCCAGATCATTGACCCAAAAAAGGTAGACTGTGTTATAAGCAACCACACAGAGCCGGATCATTCGGGCGGGCTTCCTGTGGTTATGCAGGCAGTTGGTGAATCAAAGCCCCTTTACTGCTCAAAGATGGGCCACAAAAACCTCTCAATGCATTACCCTGATAAATGGAATTACCAGCCTGTTGAGGATGGCGGCATGCTTAAAATCGGCAAAAGGAGCCTCTCTTTTATTGAGACCCGCATGATCCACTGGCCTGACAGCATGTTCACCTATGATATAGAGGATCAGATACTCTTCTCAAGCGACGGGTTCGGGCAGCACTATGCTGGCATAAACATGTTTGATGATCAGGCGGGCGATGATATCATGCCCCATGCAAAAAAGTATTTTGCAAATATCCTGCTGCCATACTCTCCCTTAATCCTGAAGCTTATCCAGAAGGTAAGGGCTTCGGGGCTCCCTGTAAAGATGATCTTTCCTGATCACGGTATACTGTGGAGAAAGGAGCCTCTCAGGATTATTAACGCCTATGAGGAGTGGTGCCATCAGAAACCAAAAAGAAAGGCAGTGATTGTGTATGACACCATGTGGCATTCCACTGAAAAGATGTCTCTCGCAATAGCTGAAAGCCTTGGTGAAGAGGGTGTTGATGTAAGACTGATGCATTTAAGAAAATGGCATCGCAGTGACATAATGACAGAAATAGTTGATGCAGGCGCAGTGGTTGCGGGCTCGCCCACCCTTAACAACAATTTTTTTCCCACAATGGGAGATTTTCTTACATACCTGAAGGGCCTAAAGCCCAAAAACAAGGTGGCGGCGGCCTTTGGTTCATATGGGTGGAGCGGGGAGGCAGCAAGAAATATCAATAATGTATTTGAAGAGCTGAGCCTGGATATTGTTGATCAGGGCATCAGGTCCCAGTATGTGCCAAATGAGGATGTATTAAATGGGTGCAGGGAGCTTGGCAAAAGGATAGCTGAAAGGCTCCCTGATTAAGGGGTTCAATGTCGGAACCGGTAAAAGAGAGATGCCCTGACTGCAATTTTTGTCAGATGTGCAGCGAGACAAGGTGCAGGCTCTGCAGAAACGCAAGGGTCACAGGTTCAGAGACCTTGCCCCTGTCAGGATTTACCCTTTTTGAGTATGAAGAGTGGCAGAAAAAAGGGGTCATAAAAACCATTCCGGTTATTGATATCAAAAGTAAGGATGACTGATCAGGTATCATATCTTTAAAAAAGAGAGCCCATATCAAGAAGTTACAAATCAGGGAGTAAAAATTATGATAACATATAAACACCACTCAGCAGCCATTTTACTGTTTATTCTTTTTGCATGCTGTTTGAGCGCATATCCAGAGGATGCAAAGATCAGTGACAGCACCCGGACATGCATTGATTGCCATACAAGTCTCCATCCAGGAATTGTCGGCGAGTGGCAAAAAAGCGTTCATGGCCTGACAACCCCCTCTGCTGCTTTAAAAAAGAAGGGAATGGAGCGCCTTGTTTCTTCTGAAAAGATACCTGAAGCCTTTCTTGATAATGTGGTCGGATGCGCCGAGTGTCATACGATAAACCCCGAAACACATAAGGACAGCTTTGACCATGCGGATTTTAAAGTGCACCCTGTTGTTACTCCAAAGGACTGCTCTGTGTGTCACGCCACAGAGACAATGCAGTATGAGAAAAATATTATGTCCCATGCCTATGGGAATCTGATGAATAACCCGGTATATTTAGATCTTGTATCATCCGTAAACGGGGTTCAGACCTTTGACAAGATGTCGTTAATCAAAGCCCCCCCTGACGAAAAGACAAATGCCGATTCATGTCTGTCATGTCACGGGACAAGCCTCAATGTGAAGGGCACCATGACAAGGGAGACCGATCTTGGTGAAATGGATTTCCCTGTTATAGAGGGGTGGCCCAACCAGGGTGTTGGCAGGATAAACCCTGACGGGTCAAAGGGGTCATGCACCTCCTGCCACGGAAGACACGGCTTTAGCATGGAGACGGCCAGAAAGCCTGATGCTTGCTCGCAGTGCCACAAGGGGCCTGATGTGCCTGCCTATCCTGTGTATAAGGTTAGCAAGCACGGCACTATCTTCACCTCAAACGAAAAGGGCTGGAACTTCAAGGCTGTGCCCTGGACAATAGGAAAAGACTTTTACGCCCCGACATGCGCAACATGCCATGCAAGCCTTGTAGCTGATACAGACGGCAATGTGGTTGCTGAAAGAACCCATCAGATGAATGACAGGCTCTATAAACGCATATTCGGGCTCATATATGCCCACCCGCATCCCCTGTCGCCTGATACTACTGTAATAAAAAACAGGGCGGGGTTACCCCTTCCAACCGAGCTCACAGGAGAGCCTGCACAGGGTTTTCTGATAGACAAGGCTGAACAGGATAGTAGAAAAAGGACAATGCAGAATATATGCCTTTCATGCCATTCGACTGGCTGGGTAGATGGCCATTTTGACAAACTTGAAAACACCATACAAACCACCAACCAGATGACCCTCACGGCAACAGAGGTGCTTCTGGAGGCATGGGCAAAAGGGGCCGCAAATGGCCTTGACAAAAAGGACAGCATATTCAATGAAGGTATAGAGAAGAAATGGATAGAGCAGTGGCTCTTTTATGCAAACTCAACAAGGTTTGCATCGGCCATGTCAGGGGCTGATTACGGGGCATTTGATAATGGGAGGTATTATTTATCAAAAAATATTCAGGATATGATAGAGTGGCTAAAACTAAGGGTTAAAGAGAAAGATAAAAATTGATCACTTACACAAGGGAGAAACAACATGGCGGATCAGAAAGATGTAAAAATATACACTTTGAGCACATGCAGCCACTGCAGGGCAACAAAGCAGTTTCTGGATGAACACAATATTAGATATGATTTTACCGATGTGGATATCCTGCAGGGGGAGAAGAGAAAGGCTGTTCTTGATGATATCAGGAAGATAAACCCGAAATGTTCTTTTCCGACAATTATCATAGGAGACAAGGTCATAATCGGCTTCAAAGAGGATGAAATAAGGGAGGCCCTTTTATTATGACAAGAGAAGAGCTCTATGAGATGCTGAAAAAGTCACAGGGGTCAAAGGGATATCTTTTCAGCAGCAACAAAGAGAGGGTCATGGAGCTTATGGATGCACTGCTTGTTAACAGGGAGCGCTATGGCTATATGTGCTGCCCGTGCAGGCTCTCATCCGGTGACCGGAAACAGGATTCTGATATCATCTGCCCCTGCGTATACAGGGAGGCAGACCTGAAGGAATTCGGGAGCTGCTACTGTAACCTTTATGTGACAAAGGAGTGGGATGAAGGCAAGGTGCCCCACACCTATGTCCCGGAGAGGAGACCGCCTGAAAAGATGGGGTTCTAGCCTGAAAGGGTCATTTTCCCGTTTTACACCTGCAATAAAAGTAAAAGGGCAATCTTGACTAGACATGTACATAAAATAATCTGGCTTATGTCCCTTTCCTTTTTTTTGAGCGCATGCGGCGCCACCCTGAAAAAAAGGGAGTATTTTGAAAATATTACCCTCCTCGGCAGACAGCACCTTGAAACCGCACTCCTGGGCGACAATGAGATACAGATCAGGTACAGGCATGGGGAGATAAACAGCTATCTTTATGCCTCATGGAAAAACCTTAAGTATGGCTTGGCTGCATATAATCACGGCCTCTCTGAAATCCTTTTTTCAAAAAAACCTATTAAAACACTGAAAAATCCCAGGCAGATACCTGTCCGGAAAGGCGATGAATGGAAGTCGCTGTTTAAAAGGGCCATATCGGCTATTGCCCCTTCAGAGCAGGGCATGGGCGTTTCTGCGGTACTGAATTATCAGGAGATGGTGCTTTACCGTGATACAGACAGCACAATCCATCTTGCAGCATTCAGTGATACACCGCCCCATATCAGGGTTACAGGCCTGTTAACAGAGGAGCAGATTGCTGCGGAGATAACAAGGCAGCTTGGCGCTGAAGGGGCAAATGAAGATAAGCGGCAGTTTTTGTTCCGTACAGACAGTATTGATCACGGTGGCATTGCATTTGTGTTTATTGATCTCAACCGCAAGCAGACAGTATTTTTAACAACACCCTATGACCCGGAATATTCTCACAGTTCCGGTTCAAACCCGGCCATTTATATGGCGCGCTGGCTCTACAGGTCAGGGATTTTAACCATACTGAAAAACCCTGCAACAACCATGTACAGGCTCTATTGGAGGTTAAGACACAGTGCGGCAGTCATGCTGACAGGGAGTAATGATTCTGACGGTAATGGATATCTCCCGTACAGCGGAACAGCAGGCATGGATATTGCCGGGTTTGAGGCCAAACTTGACAGGATGTTCCCGCAGAACAAACCCCTTAAGGGGAACGTGAAATTTCTGATAGACGGTGAGAGCTTTTTTACGAGGCTAATACAAGCCCTGAATGATGCAAAAAAATCCATATGGCTCAGAACCTATATATTTGATAATGACGATTATGCGGTAAAGATAGCCGATATCCTGAAAAGAAGATCATATGAGATAAAGGTGAGGGTGCTGGCTGACCATATGGGGTGCATGAGTGCGGCAACATCGCTGCCCTCATCACCGGTGCCAGAAGATTTTATTTTTCCACCAGATATATTTGATTACCTTGAAAAGGGTTCAAAGGTAATGGTAAGGGCTACAACCAACCCCTGGTTTACAGCAGACCATACCAAGACGATAATAATAGACAGCAATACTGCCTTTATAGGGGGCATGAATATAGGCAGGGAGTACAGGTATGAGTGGCATGACCTCATGATGGAGGTGAGGGGGCCGGTTGTGGGCCGGCTTAAAAAGGATTTCAGAAAGGCATGGTCACACGCAGGCCCTTTGGGCGACATGGCTTACCTCTTTTCAGGGGCGTCCACCTCAAATTATGAACCTGAAAATGAGCCGGAGGAGCTCTATGATATAAGAACCCTCTATACAAAGGCAGGGGCCACACAGATATTTGATGCCCAGCTTGCGGCAATAAGGAGCGCCAGAAGATATATCTATATACAGAACCCCTATTTTACAGAAAACAGGATTCTTAACGAGCTAATACTTGCCAGGGCAAGGGGCGTGGATGTGCGGGTTATACTGCCCTCAACGAGCGATTTTGGCTTTATGGACAGCAGCAACATAGTAAAGACAAATATCATGCTGAAAAATGGGATAAGGGTCTATCACTACCCCCGCATATCACATATCAAGGCGGCCATTTACGATGGGTGGGCATGTCTTGGAAGCGCAAACTTTGATGCCTTAAGCTTGAGAATCAACCTTGAAACCAACCTGGCCTTTTCAGACCCGGGTGCAGTAAAGAGATTGAAAGAGGATCTCTTTGAAAGAGATTTTGCCGTATCAAGGGAGGTAACAGCCCCTGTCAAGGTTACCTTTATGGATTACATGGGAGAGATGATCTCAAACCAGCTTTAATCCTTAGTTCCAGCATCCATAAATAACAAAAAAGGGCTTAACAGGCAAGGAGTTCAGAAGGCGCTAACAATCGCAAAGAGGAAACAGATTAACGCAGTGGTTGTGTATAAACTGGACAGGATATTCAGAAGTACGACTGATGAACTTGAACCAACAAAGATGTTTGAGAATTGGGAGGTGTCATTCCATTCAATAGAGGAAACACTGGATACATAATCTGCAATGGGTAGGTTCTTTTTCAACATTGACTGCCCCACTTGCAGAGATGGAAAGAGGACTGATAGGAGATTGTACCAAGAATGTATGCACATTGGAGGAGGAAGAAAAAATTATATCGTAAATGGAGTAAAGTCCTGCTCCTCAAAATGTGAATCAAACCCGAAGTAGTTTTGGATATTATTATTTCTCATAAGAATAAAACTGCTGCAATCGACAAGACTTAAGCCTCTTTGTGATATTTATCAGAATTGTCCAATAGAGCATAAAAGGCTGAAGTATCAATAAATAGGCGCTTGTTGGTCATTGTTGGTTATTGTCTCCATAAACTTCTGCGAGATACCTGTCATGGTTTTCAGATATGTCTCCATGCCCTGAAGAAAACCGCCCAATAGCTGCAAGTGCAGCATTTTTCTTTTCATCCGATACATTTTTATTTTGTGCCTGAAAAAAGAAAACTATACCCATTACACTCCTTGTATCCATTGTGAAAGATTTTGTTTTATGTGGAAAAGCCGTGAATTGCTGATTTGGCCTATCTTACCAATAAGGATATCGCCATTAACTACAGCAAGCCTGCACACTCTTATTAAACTGGGAACTTTCAACCCTGAACCGGGAAAATCAGAATCATCTGAATTTATAATTTCATCTAAGTCATGCAATCTATGGTCAAGTTGAGAAGATATCATGCAGATTAGCCAATCATTATATTGGCCTGGCAATTTCCGAATAACCAGCGCTGGGCGGAGTTTTCCAACCTGTTGGTCCGTTTGGGGGAATCTGAACAGGACTATATGCCCTTCAGAAGTCATATATGTTATTCCTTAATGTCGTTAAGCGAATAGGGTGACTCTTCATCTTCCAAGCCGCGCATGGAGGACGATAATGAAAATCCTGAAAAGTCTTTTTCATCATTTTTCACTTTTAGATAATTTACAAACTCAAGAACTTCAGCCTTTTTTGCATCGGGCAATTCATGAACTTGAGAAATAATTTTTTCTTCTAAAGTCATAATTTTCCCTTCCAATAATTTATTTCATAAAGTTAAGTATAAGGGAACACATTAAATCGGTCAAGAAGAAGAAAGGCACATCAAAAAGAGCCCAACACCATCAAAAATCAAAAAGGGCTCACGTCCTTTTTCCAACGTAAGCCCTTGAATTTTTTTATTGGTAGCGGGGGCTGGATTCGAACCAACGACCTTCGGGTTATGAGCCCGACGAGCTGCCTGACTGCTCCACCCCGCGTCATTTAAGCGGGTTTTTATAGCACTACTGGCCCGTCTAGTCAATCATATTATTTTGTCCGCATACAAAAACTGTCGTTTTTTGATGCTAGCTGTCAGCCATCAGCGTTCAGCTTTCAGCAAAAGGCTTTCAAACCAATGAGTTACCTGACAACTGACCGCTCATCCAGGATTTGCTTCTTTCTTGATGGACACCATTTAGTTATCAATCCTTTTTATCCCGGAATCTGGATGGTAAAGGTGGTGCCCCTCCCAGGAGAGCTTACTGCCCAGATATCACCATTATGGGCCTGCACTATCTTGTATGAAATGGCAAGGCCAAGGCCTGTACCCCTTTCCCTTGTTGTGTAAAAGGGCTCAAAGATATGTTTCATCTCTTCGCTTGTCATGCCCTTTCCATCATCGCCTATTGATATCTCAACCCCTCCCTTTATCTTAACCGTCTTTACCCTGATCACACCCCCGCCAGGCATGGCCTCTATCCCGTTTGATATTATATTTATAAACACCTGCTTGAGTTTATCCGGGTCACAGTTGATCTCACACAATCCATCATCGTGATATCGTTCAAAATAATATTTTTCATTACTGTATATCCCTGACATGATGTTAAGCACATCCTCTATCACAGAGTTTATTTCTGCTGGTCTCATAACCAGCCTGTATTCCTTTGTAAAATCCCCAAGATTTGCCACAAGCCTTTCAAGCCTTGCCACCTCATCAAGCACCATATCTATCTTGTTGATATCCTTTTTATTCTCAAGAACCGACCTTATCTGGCTGGTAAAGCCCCCGATAATCATGAGGGGGTTCTTGATCTCATGGGCAACACGTGCCACTGCCTGCCCTACAGAGGCAAGGCGTTCTGCCTGAAGCATTTTTCTTTCCATCTGCTGCTGATGGGTTATATCGCGTATGATTGCGGTAAAGGTCTTTTTGCCACCCATGTTCAGCACAGAAATACTTAGATCAACAGGAAAATACTCGCCGTTTTTCCTCATGGCATTAAGTGTGATATTTTTGCCTGTTATTAGAGATTCCTGGTTTTCCATTAGCCGGTCCAGGTAAACCTGATAGTGCTCTGAATGCTGGGGGATAATGGTATCCAGGGTCTTGCCTTTAACCTCGCTGCCGGAATAACCGAATATCTTCTGGGCAGCATTGTTGAATAGTATTATTCGCTGGTTTTCATCTATGCTGATAATGGCATCTGTTGCCGTATCCAGTATTGCCTTAAACCTCTTTTCAGAACGCTGAAGTTTAAGTATAAGATGGCGGTATTCAGTAACATCCCTTGTGATCTCAAGATAATACCTGCGGCTCTCATCCTCTGCCATAAGCGGGTAGATAATAACAATATATTCCCGTGATTCGCCATCTTCCTCTTTATGGGTAACTGTCATCTCAACCGGTTCGCCTGTTACAGCCTTTTCTACCGGGCACCTTCCCTCGCCTGCCAGACAGGGCCGCCAGGCCCTTTTGATATCATAACATCTCCTTCCCTCAACATCCCTTTTTTCAACCCCTGCCTTTTTAAGAAATGCCCTGTTTGCATCCATAATATAAAAATCCTGGTCTATCACGATTATCTCTTCGCCTATTCCGTTATAAAGGGATGAGAGAAACATATTGGTTTTTTTAAGCGCCTTTATCTCATGGTTAAGTTTTTCAAGACGGGAATCCCGGCTGCCTTCTTTAGGGATTAGCGATTTTCTGATGGCCATAACACCTCTCTTATTATAAAAGGCAGGATCATTAAATCATATATATTCAACTGGGAGAGGCTGTTTAACCGGAATAGGGGCCGCTATGTTTTACGGCCTCGGGTGATATTTTTCGTGTATTCGCTTAAGCCTTTCCCTGCTCACATGCGTGTAAATCTGAGTTGTCGAAATATCAGAGTGCCCTAGCATTATCTGTACGGATCTCAGGTCTGCACCCCCTTCAAGCAGATGCGTTGCAAATGAGTGTCTCAGGCTGTGGGGGGTGATCCTTTTTGTTATGCCCGCCATTATGCCATATTTTTTTATTATTTTCCAGAAACCCTGTCTGGACATGGAGGCGCCCCTAGCGTTGAGAAAAAGAAAGGGGGTGTTTTTCTCCCTGATGAGTTCCTTCCGTCCATAGGCCAGGTAAAGCCTGAGTGCATCCCTTGCCTTGTCCCCCATAGGGACAATCCTCTCCTTTGAGCCCTTGCCTAATGTCCTCACATATCCTGGTTCAAGATTGATATTAACAAGATGGAGCCCAACTAGCTCTGACACCCTGAGCCCTGTTGCGTATAAAAGCTCAAGCATTGCGCTGTCCCTCTGTCCAATGTCTGTTTTGATGTCAGGAAGCGAAAGAAGTATATCCACCTCCTCATGGCTTAATGTCCCGGGAAGCCTGCCAGGAAGTTTTATCGGATCAAGCAGTCTTGCAGGGTTTTCAGCAAGCCGCCCCTCTGTTATAAGAAATCTGTAGAACATCTTGATAGCGGAGAGGTTTCTAGCTATTGTGCGGGCAGAATAATCATTGCTCTTTTTTAACATACCTGTGTATTCGGCTATATCCTCCCTCTTTACATATAGGGGCATCTTTTTTATCCGGGCAAGGTGCCCGAAATATTTGATCAGGTCACTGCTGTAGGCAGATACTGTATTTTCCGATAGACCCCGCTCCAGCCTCAGGTGACCTAAAAACTGGTCAAGCAGCTCATTGTTTTCCGCATCATTTGTTATCATAAATATGGTTATCCTTAAAAATCATAATATCTGCTGTTCCTGGTTAAGATCCTTGACCTGTTCTTTTCTATAACAACCATCTCTTCAAGGCGCACCCCCCCTGTGCCGGGGATATAAATGCCAGGCTCAACAGTAACCACCATGCCCTCTGCCAGTTTAACCGGGTTTCTGGGGCTTAGCCGCGGGGCCTCATGGGTGGCAAGGCCAACCCCGTGCCCCAGTGAGTGGCCGAAAAAGCGGCCATAACCAGCCCTTCCTATGATATCTCTGGCTATGGAATCGGGTTTGGTGCTCATCTCCCCCGGCCTCACATGGCTAAGGGCTGCGACCTGCGCTTCTCTTACTATTTTGTATATCTCCCTGATCTCTCTTTCAGGGGGGCCGATAAATATTGTCCTTGTCATGTCACAGCAGTATCCATTCACCCTGAGCCCCACATCAAGGATAATATGATCCCTCTTTTTTATCCTTCGATCTGTTGGCACTGCATGGGGAAGCGCCGCATTCGGGCCTGATGCCACGATTGGTTCAAATGCCATGCCATCTGCCCCCGCCTTAATGGAGAGATCTTCGATCATCCGGGCGATCTCCCTTTCGGTCTGGCCCGGCTTAACAGAATCGATAGCCCTGTTCAAAACCTCTGACATCATTTTAGATGCCCTTTCCATTAGCGCTATTTCAGAGGCATCCTTGATCTCCCTCATCTTTTCGATCATGCCGCTTATATTTTTCATCTTTACAGGGCATTTCATTCTTTTTAGTCTTGCCTGAAGGTCACTGTAAAGGTTGAAGGTAACATGATCCCCTTCAAAGCCCAGGCTCTTGCCTCCTGACCTTTCCGCCTGCTTTATAAATTCATCCTGAAAAAGGGCCTTCTGCGTAATGACCCTGAAATCAGGGGCCTCCATTTCCGCTGCCACGGTGTATCTTGAATCGGTAATGAGCATCGCCTTTTTTCGGGTAATAAGGAGTGACCCTGAGGATTCATTAAGCTGGGTATCACGGGCCATGAATCCGGAAAGGTACTGCCTGTTTTCAGGCTGAACAATCCAGAGCATATCAATCTTTTTATCCTCAAGGCCTTTTGTCAGGCCTTTAAGCCGTTTTTTATAGGGTGATCTCCCCATATATATCCTCCAATGGAAAGTGATAAAATGTAAGTAATGAACAGAAAGAAATATGTCAAGCTTTGTTGACATATGGCATATCCCTTGCTAAACATATCAAATTGATTGGTTAATAAACCTGATCACTACCCCGGTCTTTTAAACGGTTATAGAGCTGCTGCGCCTCTGTAATGGGGAGATTTGCCGGTTAAAAATCAGGGTCAGATAATCTCTTAGATAGAAAGTTTTTTACCCATGTCAGAGGGCAAAATAATAGAATATATTGATCAGGGGAAACTCATCTGTGCCCTCTGTATCCAGGATAAAGGGCAGAGGCTGCACCTCCTTACAACTTCAAACAGGCTAGTTAACCTCTCCATAAAACGGGCGACCCATATATCCGTGTCACGCTATTCCACAGAACGTCCGCGGGAAGAGCTTATCCATCTTTTGAAGGAAACCGATGCAAGGAGAGACGCCCTCAAGAAGGATATTAACATAAAGGAGCTATGGGAACTAATCAGGGATGAAAGCGAGAGCTATGACTACAAATACCTTGCCCAGCTCTGTTTTGGCGAGGAGGTTACAGACGATCATGTTGCGGCCCTTGTCAGGGCGCTCTTTGAAGACCAGCTCTTTTTCAAGATGAAAGATGGACAGTTTTTGCCCAATCAGGAGGAAAAGATAGCCGCCGCCATCCTTCAAAAGGAGGAAGAGAGGCAAAAGGAGGAAAGACTCTCTGTTGGAAGCGAATGGCTTAAAAGGTCATTAAGTGAGGGGGCCTCTGTAAACAGTGAGCTTGAGAGGTCTATAATTGATAACCTTATAGACCTTGCCCTTAACGAAAGGGAGGCAAAGGAATACAAATTTGTAAAGGAGCTGCTTGAAAGGGCGGGGATCAAGAGCACATCTGAGGCAAGGAATATCCTTGTAAGGCTCAGAATCTGGGAAAGGGATGAGCATGTTGACCTGATAAGGCACAATATACCGCAGGCATTCAGCGATGAGCAGATTGAACAGGCTGTACTGCTAAACAAAAAAGCGGTTTTGCACAAAGGTTATGAGGACCTGCGCCATCTGGATATCTTTACTGTTGACGGCCCTGATACCCTTGATTTTGATGATGCCATAAGCATTGAGAGGGATGGTGATCACATGCAGGTGGGGATCCACATAACCGATGTCTCATCTGTTATCGATGCAGGGAATATACTTGATAATGAAGCCCTGTTAAGGGCATCATCGCTATATCTGCCGGGAAAAGAGATACCCATGTTTCCCCCAGAGCTCTCGCACGACAGGTTGAGCCTGAAAAGGGGTTGTGAAAGGCAGGCGCTCTCTCTGCTTGTAAATTTTGATATGAACGGGGAGATATTTGACTACAGGTTTGTCCCGAGTATTATCTGTATCAAAAGACATCTCACCTATGACCATGTGAATAACATTTATGAGACAGAGAAGGATACCATCTTCCACTGGCTTTACAGGCTTGCCCTGAAAAGACAGAGATACAGGGTTGAACAGGGCGGGGCGCTTATACTTTCACTGCCTGAACTCAGCATCTCGATAGGTGAAAATGATTCCATAAGTATAGGGCTTGTAAGCCAGGAGACGCCATCGCGCATGATGATAGCCGAGATGATGATCCTCTACAACTGGCTTGCTGCCAGGTTCTGCCGCGATAACCGCCTTCCCACAATATACAGGGCGCAGAAGGAGCCGTCTGAAAAACTTGGTCTTGAAGATGGTAACTATATCTATTATGTGTTCAGACAGAGAAGAAAGCTTCAGCCGCTTACAATTGATGTGGAGCCGCAACCCCATTCAGGCCTTGGCCTTGACAGCTACATCAATGTGACATCACCCATAAGAAGATATTTTGATCTCATTAGCCAGCGCCAGATGCTGAACTTCATATTCAGTGGAACGCCTTTTTATAACAAAGAAGAGCTGGACAGGGTCATCACACAGGTGTCAGCAACGCTCAAGGATCTCAATACCGTGAAGAGAAACAGGTACAGCTACTGGATCACAAGATACCTTGAGAGCCGGCCAGGCAAACCCCTGCCCGCCATTGTCCTGGATGTCTTAAAGGGCAGATACAGGGTTATCCTGACAGATTTTTACATCACCGCTGAGATCAAACGTGAAAAGGAAAGCAGGTTAAAAGCAGGTGAGGAGATTTTTGTGCGGGTGACAAAGGCAGATGCATGGAATGGCATCCTTGAACTGGAGCATGTAAAAGGCTGAATGGGCTTTACGCATGCTATTTTGCAAGATCAATAAATACCCTTGATATGGCAACCTCTCCTTTTTTTATGATAACCTCGTTCCTCTTTGCATTGCATAACTCGCCTGTAATGGCTGACCCGCCTTTATTTATCTTTTTGCCGTTGATATCAATGTGAATCTGGTTATTATCAGCAAGGTTAGTTGCAGCAGCCTCAAAAGATATAGTGTCACGGGCTGAGAGTGTGATAGCCTCATCAGGCCTCAAGAGGGCGTGACCGTCATTATTTATCCTGAAGACCAGATACTCCATTTCAGGCTGTATAAGCCTGATGTTAAGGCTGCCTATCTCCTTTTCATCCCTTGTTACGACTATCTGGTAAATATTGCCCTTGCCCCCCATTGCATATCTCTCAAGAAGGCCTTTTCCTGTATCAATATCATAGCCCCTGTCTTCGCCAGTGTTATTAACCTGGTCCCCGACAAAACCCTTGAAATTGACCACAACCTTGCCTGTAACCTTTGGATAGACATCCACTATCTTCAATATCTCACCTCTTACCACATCATGTGTCTCCCCCTGAGGCACATAGATTCTCTTGCCCGATATAGATATGGAAAAAAATTCTATTTTTTCAGGAGCCTGCTTCACAGGAGAGGCCTTTGAGCCGGATGTTGAAATTCCCACTATCCGTATGGGTATTTCGCCAAATTTTTCATTATCCTTTCTTACTATCATGGAGGTCTCTTTTGTGATAGTTATATCCTTCCTGTAATCATTGAGGTCACCGAAACCAAGTATGTCAAGGCTGAGCCCCCTCTCATAGTTGGATTCAATATGTGAGATATTAATGCTGTCCCCATTTTTTATATTCAGCTTTTCCCCCTTTTTAATCACAATGGGGATTTCGTTATTGACTGACACAACAACATATTTAAGTGACGGGGCATCAAGGGTAAAACCCGGGGACTGCGGGATAATGCCGAACTCCTCCATGAATGCATTTATGACAAGATTATGAAACAGCACCTTCAGATCTACAGTCGGGAGAAACTTTGATGTCTCTACGCCGAACGAAGGTATATTGTGCGCTGTCAGTGCATAGTAAGTGGCCGATTTTCTCTGCTCCTTGTGGCGGCTGTTAGCAGCATCTGTGCGGGTGTTCATGAAATGGAATCTGTACAGCTCGTTTTCTATGTGCGGGTTTACCTTGCTGATAACCTTTTCCGCTATCTCTCCAAGCGGGATAACCCTGTCTGTACCTGGCACTGTGTATTTATCACAGTCAGCAATAATGGACTGCCCGAACAGGTCAGGGTTGCGCCACTTGCTGATATATTTTGGATTGTAATATCCTGCCCCGTCATGGAGGTTTAACAGGTAATCGCTCTCGCTGATAAGTTTTTTAAGTATGGTGACTATCCTGTCGTCCATGCTAAGGTCCTTGTCCTCATGGGTGAACTTCCTGTTCATATCACCATTCGAACCCCTGTCATTCATGATTATTGAATAAAAATTGGCCCTGGGAACAACTATCAGGTTGCCCTTTTTCAGGCTCATGTCAGCATAGGAGTCAGCAGATAAAAAGCCGCCCGGTTCATTCCCCTGTATGCCGCCTATCAGCATGAGGGTCTTGCCTGGCTCCTTTCCATATATCCTGTAAATATTAAGTTCATAGGCGGTATTCTGGAAATAGACTGTATGCTCTCTCTGGGCATACGCATGGGAAGAGCATATAATTGAAAGGCACAGCGCCCCAAAAATAAATATTTTAGCTTTGATCATTTGCAGATACATCAATGACTGGTATCTCCTTTTCAAGGATCTTCTGGCCAGACCTGTCATATACTATGATCCTTATAAAAGAGGGCAGCTCGAAATCAGCAAGCATTTTATATTGCCGATGGTATGTTTTGAACCTCTGTATTAAAAATTCCTGTCCGGTTTTGTAATCCGAGGGTATCCCGTTTTTAAGCCTTTCCGGATTTTTATTCCATTCAGGCGGATACTCCCCGTTTTTATCAATTGCAAAGATATGTATATATCCCTCTGCTGGCCCCTGTTCAGCCATATTGTTTGCCAGTTTGCATTCTACTGCCAGACCCTGTTCACCCATCCTGAATTGCACATCCCGTATATCAACATAGGCCCCGGAGGTCTCCTTTTCAGGCGGGGCATCACCCTTCACATCCTTATTATCCGGGGCGATTGAGGCAGCTTCCTGTTTTTTATCAATATCCTTTGGCTGCCCTGTTTTTATGCTGCCATCAGCCTCTTTGGAAAGCCTTTTTATATAATCCTCAAGACCCTCTGTATAAAGTCTGTTCTGATCAATGGCCCTCTTTTTTTCATTGAGCTCTGATTCAAGGTTTTTAATAACCAGACTCTTTTCCCTGTTTTCTGCATATAACCCGAAATATAGATAAATGACAAAAATGGAGATAAGGATATAGGGAATGAGAAATCCAAGGATACAAACAAGAAGCCTTCGGGATATCTTGAAAGAGTGGATCTTCCCAATGCTCCCGATCAGCATTATTGTATACTCCTTACAATCGGGACGCCTTCCTTTTTCCTGAGAAGCGGCTATCTGATCGGCTCCCAATCCTCTTCCGCTATCCGCCAATCTTTTCCCTCCCGTACGAGAAGAATTGTCTTTTTTCCCTTATCCCTGTAATTATCTGCCCTGTATTTCTGAATAAAGCTTACCTTTGCCCTCTCCCCTGATGCAATGGACTGGATCTTAAGTTTGCTGATATCAACTGTGATCTTATCATATCTTTTATTTAGGTTGGCCCGGTGTTTTTCCCAGTCATCAAGGTTCATGCCGCGAGATTTGAAGCCTTTGTCATAACAGGCCATGTAGCCTGAGATATCCTTTTTCTCCCATGCGGTTTTCCAAGAAGAGAGAAAGGCTTTAATGTCTGTCTCGCTGAATTCTACTTTTTTCTCTGCCTTCTCTGCCTTCTCTGCCTTATTCTCTGAAGCTGTTACTGCACTTACTTTCTGATCAAAGGTCTCTGCAATTATCTTCCAGTCCTTGCTGTTCTGGGTAAGATAGAGTTTTTTATGGCCCACGCTGTCAAAGCCTGATGTCCTGTATCTCTGTTCAAATGCGGCCACAATAACGCCGTTATATGAAAAGAGGTTCAGGTCATTCACCTCTACATCTATTTTTTTATATTGCTTTGCCAGCTGCCTTTTGTAATCCCTCCAGGCCTCCCAGCCCTTTGAACCGGACTTGAACTTTTTGCTGTAAAAAGACATGTATTTATCTATCTCTTTTCCTGCCCATGCGCTCCGCCATGACTCAACAATCTTTTCAATCTCCCGCTTCTGGTCAGCGATCTTCTCTTCAGGGACAAACTCTATGGTTTCACCTATTATTACGGGTGTGTCAAACAGGGTTACTATAGCTGCGAGTTCTTCAATATCCTTATTGTTAAGGGCAACGCACCCCTTTGTGTCATTGGGCTTTATCTCCTTGTTTGTGCCATGAAACCATATGCCATACCCGCCCTTCCCTTCTCTCTCGTCAATTATGTTCGGGTAATTCAGTGGGAGCACCTTTGCCCCGTAAATTGGGCCAAAGGATGCGCCATCATGTTTCTGAGTAAAGAAATAGATCCCTTCCGGGGTCTTTTTATCGTTCTGCTCCTGCTTGGGACCCCTGTTTTCACCGGTGGAGCAGTCATATACCCGGTAAGGGTTATAGAGGTCATCCCTTTTGTAAACCATCACCTTGTGTTTTGATTTATCCACAAGCACAGCATACTCTGACCCGCTGTTCCATCCAAGAAGGGCAGCAGGGATCTCTTTTTTTAGATTGATGGATTGAGAGACCCTGTCTGCAAATGTATGATTTACCGCAAAAAAAATAATTATTATAAAAAATAGGAGCCCTGTTTTTTTTAATATCTCAGACTGAATTTTCATAGGCGCAAGCTGCAATATGTTCATTTAAATCCCGGTTAATAAATTGATGCTAAATAAACAGATAGGGGAAGAAAAATCAACAAAAAATAACCCTGTGACACTATTCATAAAAAGGGGTAAAGGAGTAAAGATAACAAATCTTTGTTTAACTCTTCCTGTTTTTACTGTTCCACATATTTTTATTAAATGAGCTATTCGGAGCTATTGGACACCATTGGATATTTTTATCTGTTTGCCTGAGTGCCCGGCCTATTTTTTATTGAATCAAGAACACCTTGATTTAAAACAATTTTTCCAATAAACTTTAATGAAACTTATGACACTGGGGGAAGGTAAATGAATAAGGAAGCCATAATAAAACATGACATTTATCAAAAGCTTTCCGGTTTCTCTGAACAGGATTTATATGCCATTGTTAATTTCATTGATTTTATGGGGCAGAAGAAAACCCTTGAAGGGAAAAAACTTATTAAACTGGGAGGTATTCTTAAAGGAAAGACTATTGATTTTTCTGAGCTGGATAATCTTAAAAAAGATACATGGAAACATGTTGAAGAGGAATATCTGAATGGCTGATTATGTGACTGACACCCAGGCACTTGTAAAATTCATGATGGGGAAAAAGGTTATAAATGAAAAAGCCCACCAGGCATTCCTATCTGCAGACAAAGGAGACTGCACGATTATTATACCTGCAATTGTATTGATGGAAATTTTATATCTTTTTGATAAAAACAGGATAAAGGTTGGATTACTTCAAACCGAGGATTTATTGAAAGGCCAAAATTATCAGTTTGAGCCGCTTAGTTTTGAAATATTGAAAACAGCCTCCGAGATAGATGATATCCCGGAACTCCATGACCGTCTTATTGCTGCAACTGCCAGATACCTGGATCTCCCGATAATAACTAATGATCCGCTAATAAGAGAATCCCGATTTGTTAAAACCCTTGAATAGAAAAGATGAATGACTTTAAATGGGGTGCACTCGTTTTGGTTGCTAAAAAATTGATGCTAAATATACAGATAGGGGAAGAAAAATCAACAAAAAATAACCCTGTGACACTATTCATAAAGGTTTTAACCATTTTACAGGCCTAATTCAGACAAGGACTATTACCTGGAATGCTGCCAACATGCCTGTCCAGCTATCCTATAGCAGTGGTGTTACAACGCAGTTTACCTATGGAGGCACAGGAGAGAGGGTTAAAAAGAGGGTAAATAGCGGCGGAAATGTCACTGATACCTATTATATAGGCGACCATTTTGAGGTAAGGGGCGGAGAAACCATTAAATATATCTTTGCAGGTAACTTAAGGGTTGCGCAGGTAAAAGGCTCAACCCGGAGCTTTTTTCATAAGGATCACCTTGGCAGCTCTACTGTTATGACTGATGCATCAGGATATGTGATAGAATCAACAGAGTATATGCCCTTTGGAAGTGTGAGGAGCCATTCAGGGGCAAGCACATCTGATTACAAATATACAGACCAGGAGCTTGATGCAGAGAATGGCCTTTACAACTACAATGCCAGGCTTTATGATCCCTTCATTGGCAGGTTTATAACCCCTGATACAATAGTGCCTGAGCCGTTTAATCCGCAATCCCTCAACAGGTACTCATACTGTTTGAATAATCCGTTGATATATGTTGATCCAAGCGGGCATGCTCAAAAGAAAAAAGGCGATGATGAAGAGGATGAAGAGACGCTTGATACAATTTATGTGTGGGGTGTTAAGGTCCCTGATCCTTTCACTCTTTGGAACGACATATGTGGTGAGATACCACCGTGGATAGAAGCTCAGCAGATAAAACTTCAAATGGAGTTCGAAGCTATGATAGCTTCTTTATATGGGGGAGATGCAAGTAAAAATGTGGTAAGAAAAAAAATTCCCAAAAATGTGGTAAGAATGAAGATTCCAAAACCCATAGGAGTGGATTCAGGAGGAGTTGGGGGAGCTTTTGATGAAAGGGCCTATGATAAAGCTGTAAGGTTATTTGATGACCAGGGGATACCTTATTTGCCTGGTGGAGTAACAAAGAAAGGTATGGATTGCTCAGGATTTATTAATGCAACCCTTTATGGTGAAGGTGTAACAAATCCCAGAATCACTACAAATACCTGGCCTGGGAATGTTAGCGGATGGTATAAAATTGGCGAAGGATTGAATGTTGCAAAAGCAAAAGATATTCTTGTTTGGACAACAGCATCTGGAGATAAAACAAACCATATAGCGTTTTATGCTGGAGAAAACACATTATTCCATGCTTGTAATAAATATGGTGTTGCCCATACGAATAATATTAAAGAATATTGGATATATCAAGGAAAACCTGATGTATACAGAGAGGTAGGTTATTAAAATGGTACGAGTATTTTTTTATATGATCTTTTTTATACTTACAATAATTTCATGTATAGCTAATGCTTCTGAAAACGGTATCTTGCAATATAAAATTATTTTATCAAACACCAAAGGTATACCATTTAGCATTGAAGATGGAGATTATGCAATTTGGGGTTTTGAAGTTGATGCTGATGAAAATTTCTGGTTTCTAGGTGGTGATCCAGCAAAACTAGTAAAGATGACAAAGAGAGGCGATATAGTTTTTAAGCAAGAATACAAAGAGTTTAAAGCTAACCCGATTGGTATTAAGTCACAAAAATTATATTTGTTTGACATAGATTTTTATAGGGATCCGCCTAATAAATTATTTGTTATTTCTTGCGATGATGGACAGATACTTCAGAATTTCCCAATTTATTTAAAAAAAAGAGTTAATTGGCATGTGTTTTTAGATAATGGTATTATTTTTGAGCTGAGTTTTGCTAAGCCACCTTATGATAACGTAAAAGATATGTATAAATATTATTTATACTCTTATGAAGGAAAATTTATAGGTGAAGTATATAACAGAATTGGTCTTAATGAACTGTATTATTTTTTGAAGTTTAGGTTTGATTATCACTATATTGGTAAATATAAAAATAATCCATTGTTTGCAAATTATTGCTTGGAAAATGTTCAATGGGAAATCTTCACTATTAATATCCGAGGGCAAATAACTCAAAAAATTATTGTAGATCAAAACATGCTAGGTGAACCATTTTATCAAGCACCCGAGGATCTCTGGTGCTTAGCTAACAATAAGCTTTTCATTGTTTATCGAAAAGACAAGTCAGCTATCATTACAGAATTGGATTTAAATAAATTGTTGGAGGGCGCGGCGACGAAAGCGCCGGTCAAAACCGGCGTGAGATAGAAGGTGAGACTTCAGGTGGTATATGAAGTCAAGTCCTTTACGGAGAAAGGATTAGCGATCCACTCCGGCCTTAAGCTATGTCTCGACTTACAATGAAGGAGAGACAATAAAATACATCTTTTCAGGTAAGGACGTCTATGGGGACATCCTATAATCCTTCTGTCAAGATAATAAATAATCTTTTTAAAAACAAT
>CAYWRH010000011.1:0-50154 GCA_964460435.1 uncultured Desulfatiglans sp. | reverse complement strand
TAAAGGTGAAGCAAGCCCGGACTTTTTGAAGTCGGGTTTAATGATTAGAGACAGGTTTTAAACCTCTCTCTACATCAGGATTATTTTATTTGGTAATTTATTTGCCAGGGAAATTTTATTAAATGCAAAAAATAGAATTCTATAAGATGAGCGGTACCGGTAATGATTTTATTCTGGTAGATAACAGGGATGGACTGGTGCCTGACAGGGATATGCGTTATATTGCAGAAAGGGTATGCAGGCGGCGTGACT
Source organism: uncultured Desulfatiglans sp. (assembly GCA_964460435.1). Lineage (GTDB taxonomy): Bacteria > Desulfobacterota > DSM-4660 > Desulfatiglandales > HGW-15 > JAAZBV01. The sequence continues at coordinate 49,902 of CAYWRH010000011.1, read as the reverse complement.
CGGTAGGCGCTGACGGCATGATTTATATTGTCAGGTCAGATAAATATGATTTCAAGTGGAGGTTCTTCAACTCTGATGGTAGCGAGGCTGAGATGTGCGGAAACGGCAGCAGGTGTGCTGCGCGGTTTGCCATTCTTAATGGGATAGCAGGAGAACACATGACATTTGAAACAATCGCAGGGCCAATTTCAGCGGATGTGTCAGGGCGGAATGTGAAGGTGCTTATGCCCACACCAAAGGGGCTTAAGCCAAATATAGATATCCCCCTTGAAGATGGGTGGGAGGCAATAGGTTTTGTTAATACCGGTGTGCCACATGTGGTTGTGCAGGTAAAGGATATTAAAACCGTCCCGGTATTTGAACAGGGACGGGTGATAAGATATCATAAGATGTTCCAGCCAGCCGGTACAAACGCAAATTTCATGAGTTTAAAGGGCAAAGATCAGATTTATGTTAGGACATATGAGAGGGGGGTTGAAGATGAAACACTTGCCTGTGGTACCGGCTCCATTGCCTCTTCTCTCATAGCAAATGTCAGAGGGCTTGTTTCCTCTCCTGTTACAGTAACGACAAGCGGCGGAGAAGAACTGAAGGTTCATTTTGAAAAGAGAGGCAATGAATTCAGCAGGGTATGGCTTGAAGGCGGAACCTCAATAATATATAAAGGTGAATTACACGAAGAGGCGCTATAGAATAGCTGTCAGCAATCAGTTTTTAGCCTTCAGCAGCATGAAATGACTTTTATTAACAGGGAAGTAAAAGTATAAAAAGGAGATAAAATGTTTCAGGGATCCATTGTGGCATTGGTCACACCGTTTAAGAATGGAAAGGTAGATGAAGATGCTTATCGAGCGCTCATTGAAGAGCAGATAAAGCATGGGACAAGCGCCGTTGTGCCATGCGGTACAACGGGTGAGTCTGCTACATTAAGCATTGAAGAGCATAACAGGGTAATTGACATAGCTATAAGGGCAGTTAACAAACGAGTGCCAGTTATAGCCGGTACAGGCGGTAACAGCACAAGCGAGGCCATTGAGCTTACCATGCATGCAAAAAAGGCAGGGGCAGATGCTACTCTTCAGGTCACTCCCTATTATAATAAGCCCACCCAGGAGGGGCTTTACAGGCACTTCAAGGCCATTGCTGATGCTGTCCCTCTTCCACAGGTGCTTTATAACGTACCTGGCAGGACTGGTGTTAACATGATGCCTGAAACTGTGGCAAGGCTTGCAGAGATTCCCGATGTAGTTGCTATCAAAGAGGCATCAGGCAATCTTGCACAGATGACAGAGATTATGACACTTGCAGGGGATAAGATTACCCTTTTATCAGGTGATGATAACCTTATAGTTCCTGTGCTTTCAATTGGAGGCAAGGGTGTTATTTCAGTTGTGGCAAATGTTGTTCCAAAGGATACTGCAAATGTGGTAAATTCCTGGCTTAAAGGTGATATTGAAGAATCGAGAAGGTTATTTCTGAAACTCTTTCCTCTTTGCCAGGCAATGTTTTACGAGACAAACCCGATTCCGGTAAAGACATCCCTTGCACTAATGGGCAAGATGAGTGATGAGATGAGGTTACCCCTTTCACCAATGTCCGATGCCAATTTGGCAAAACTGAAAAAGGCTTTAAAGGATTACGGGCTGATAAAATAGAGGTTCAGGGTTTTAGGTTCCAGTTGTAAGGTTAAAATATTATTGCCCTTTAAATTTAAGCTGAGTGCTGAAAGCTGAAGGCTTAAGGCTTCCCCCAAAAACAAAATATTTTGGGAGATTAAAATGAGGTAAGAATGGTAAATATAATTGTGGCTGGCGCTGCCGGGCGAATGGGAATCAGGATTATAAATATAATAAATGAGACAGAGGGCGTGAGGCTTAATGGCGCATTCGAACACCCTGATAACCCCATGATTGGCCAGGATGCAGGCCAGACAGCAGGCATTGGCGTGAAAGGGGTGAAAATCAGCGACTCACTTGATAATATTATTGCCTGCGGGGATGTAATTATAGACTTCACAACCCCTGCTGCCACCATGGTAAATGTAAAGAGGGCTGCTGCGGCTCTCAAGGCGATGGTTATAGGCACAACAGGGATATCTGATGATGAGATTAAAGAGATAAAAGGATTATCTGAAAAGATACCTGTGGTTCTTGCGCCCAACATGAGTGTTGGCGTTAATGTAATGTTTAAAATCGCTGCTGAGATGGCAAAGATACTTGGAAACGATTTTGATATGGAGATAGTTGAGGCGCATCACAGGCTTAAAAAGGATGCGCCAAGCGGTACAGCCATTGGTCTTGCAAGGAAACTTGCTGAGGCAACAGGGCGTGATCTATCTAAAAGTGCGGTATACTCAAGGCACGGCATGATAGGTCAGAGAACCAATGATGAGATAGGAATCCAGACAGTGAGGGCAGGGGATATTACAGGCGATCATACCGTGATTTTTGGCGGTATTGGTGAACGGCTTGAACTTATACACAGGGCACATAACAGGGACAATTTTGCCAAGGGGGCAGTAAGGGCAGCAAAATGGATAATCAATAAAAAACCGGGGCTCTATGATATGCAGGATGTCCTGGGATTGAAGTAGAGACATGAAAACTGTTTATATAGGAATCGGCAGTAATCTGGGTGACCCCTATGAAAACTGCATAAAAGCGATTGAGCAAATAAAAAAGGACCCTTTTACCGGAATCAAGGCCCTGTCTCCATTTTACAAGACACAGCCTGTAGGCATAGAAGGAGATAACTGGTTTATAAATGCGGTGCTCTGCATCAATACAGGCCTTTCTGCTACTGAGATTATACAGATGCTTCTTGATGTTGAAAATAGAATGGGAAGGGTGAGGAAAGGCGTGCGGTGGGAATCGCGCATCATTGATCTAGATGTGCTCCTTATAGGCAGTGAGATAATAAATGATAAAAATCTGACTGTACCGCACCCGCGTATGCATCTGCGCAGGTTTGTGATGGCACCCATGGTCGATATCGCTCCTGATCTTATACATCCGGTATTAAAAAAGAGCATGAGAGAGATACTGAATGAGATACCTGTCACTGATCAGGAGATAAAGCTTATGGTGAAAAACTGATGGTACGCCTGCTTATCTATATACTTCTTCTGTATGTCATCTACAGCCTTGTAAAGAGGCTGTTGCTTTCAGGCCCCAAAACTAAGCAAAACAGGGATGCCTCCGGCATGATCAGCGAGATGGTGCAGGACCCTTTCTGTAAAACCTATATCCCCAAGAATGAAGCATACCGGGCTATACTGGGAGGAAATGAGATACTATTCTGCAGCAAAGAGTGTGCTGAAAAATATAAAGACAAACTGAATAGCTGATTACATATTTTTAAACAACAAAAAGGGTTCAGGAGGGCCATATGAAATTTTTTATAGATACAGCAAACATTGAAGAGATCAAAAAGGCAAATGAGCTTGGCCTGCTTGATGGAGTAACTACCAATCCTTCACTTGTGGCAAAGGAGGGGAGGGAGTTTAAAGAACTTATTAAAGAAATTTGCAGTATTGTCGATGGACCTGTTAGCGCAGAGGTATTAAGCCTTGAGTCCAACGGGATGGTCTCAGAGGCAAGGGAACTGGCAAAAATTGCAGGGAACATAGTTATCAAGATACCGCTTGTTAAGGAAGGGCTCAAGGCCGTAAAGATACTTTCATCTGAAGGCATCAAGACAAATGTAACCCTTTGCTTTTCTGCTGTCCAGGCCCTGATGGCTGCAAAGGCCGGGGCAGATTACATCAGCCCGTTTGTGGGCAGGCTTGATGACATTGGCCAGATAGGGATGGAGCTTGTGGAACAGATAACAACCATATATGAGGCATACGGGTATGAAACCGAGATTATAGTAGCGAGTATAAGAAATCCGATTCATGTCCTTGATGCCGCGCTTATGGGTGCTGATATTGCCACCATTCCATATAAGGTGATGGAACAGCTGATAAAGCATCCGCTTACAGATATAGGCTTGGCCAATTTTATGGCTGACTGGAAAAAGGCAAAATAAGATAGCAGGTGTGAAATATGCCTTCTCTGTTATCAGAAAAAGTAAATCTAAATCAATCAAAGATACTAAATTATGGCTATTCACATAACAGAGCAGATGTGACTATTGCAGGCTCTATTTTTATTATTTGCCTTATATTCTATTTTTTCATTCCTTCTGCCACATTAGCGGATATCTACAAATACAAGGATAAAGAGGGTGTCATGCATTTTACAAATATAAGGTCTGATATCCGTTATACCCTCTACATCAAGGAGGCAAGGGAGAATCCTGATGCATTCATAACCAAATATGATGTAATCATTAAAGCTGCATCAGAAAAATTCAGCATGGAGCCATCTCTTGTAAAGGCGGTTATCAAGGCTGAATCAGGTTTTGATCATACGGCAGTCTCATCCAAAGGGGCTCAGGGGTTAATGCAGTTGATGCCTGGTACGGCAGAGGCTATGGAGGTTGATGATCCATATAACCCTGAAAAGAATATCTTTGGCGGCACTAAGTATCTTAGCAAGATGATGGAGAGGTACAATAATGATGTCAGGCTGGCGCTTGCCGCATACAATGCAGGACCTGAAAATGTTGATAAATACAAGGATGTGCCGCCCTTTAATGAAACAAAAACATTTATTGAAAGGGTTATGAAATATTATGACCAGTATCAGTCAGCCAGATAAGAATACCCCCTTAAATGGATAAAAATTTATTATCAAAAGACCTCTATTTTCTGTTGACAAAAAGTTTTAAAACACTAAAATAGGCCAAAAATTTGCGGGAATAGCTCAGTGGTAGAGCCTCACGTTGCCAACGTGATTGTCGCGGGTTCAAGCCCCGTTTCCCGCTCCACCTAAAAAATAAAAGGTTAATCCCGCATAAGCGTGATTAACCTTAAAAATTTTAAGGCGGCATAGCCAAGTGGCTAAGGCAGCGGTCTGCAAAACCGTTATTCCCCAGTTCAAATCTGGGTGCCGCCTCCAAAATATAAAAAGGGGTTAACCTGATCAAGGTTAACCCCTTTTTGTTACTCTTTTAGAAGACTTTGGAAATAGTCAATAACCTTTGGTGATGTCCAGTTAATAGCGCCTTCTATCTTATTGTCAATTACACCATCCTTTTTTACTATAAAGCTCTCAGGTACACCGGTTGTTCTGTATAAGCCCGCAACCCTGCTATCAGGATCAAGGAGTACCGGAAAAGTGAGGTTCTTTTTTTTGATGAATGGTTCAACCACACTTTTCCCCTCTTTATCAACACTGACTGCGAGAAGTACAAGCCCTTCATCCTTAAACATACTGTAGAGTTTATCAAGTGATGGGGTCTCTGCCACACATGGAGGACACCAAGTTGCCCAGATGTTGACAATCACCACCTTGCCTTTAAATGAACTCAGGTTTACCATCCTCCCCTCAAGGTCAGGCAGTGTAAAATCTGGCGCAACAGGCCCATTCTGGGTGTGGGGGATATCAACATCAACTGTGGAAGGGGATTTATTCTGCAACATTACAAAGAGTGCCAATGCTATTGCTGATATTGAAATGAAAAGGATAATCCTTAAATTTGACCGTTTTGCCGGCTGTGTCCCCTGTTCTTCCATGCTGTTAAACCTTTCTTCCTTCTAAATATTAATATGTTGAAAAATTTGCTTCCAATTATGGAGGTATGCATCCATAAAAGAGTCAATACCTTGGTGAAGCTTCCAGAATTCAGGTATCAGCTTTGAAAATTAATAATATAAAATGTTTGTAAATACAAATTAATAGTTCAAGTTAAAAAAAAGATGATTTTGATTATGGAATAGACAGTCAATAATCTTTAACCAGTATTTTATATATAATAATCTTTTTCTGGATTGATACCCTGTAATAATGTAAAAGAAGTATGAAATTTTAACCACGAAAGGAAGAGATCAAAATATGCGATGTTTAATTACTGGTGGAACGGGTTTTATAGGTTCAAATATTGCCCTTCATCTGCTGCATGAGGGACATGATATAATCATTACAGGGCACGAATCTGAACAGCAATTGCCTGAATTTGATGGAAAATGCCTCTACCCCGGCCTTCTGGGGATTGACTGGGAGAGAATTGGCGCTGTTGATGTGCTCTTTCATCAGGCCGCCATGAATAATACCCGAATAACAGACAGAAAAGAGATATTAAGGGCAAATGTGGAATCATCAGAAAGGCTCTTTCACTTTTGTATACAAAACGGATGCAAACATATTGTGTATGCAACATCAACGGCAGTATATGGCCTTAATCCTGCGCCCTATAAAGAGAGTGACCCGTGCGATCTTAACACCCCCTATGCGGAATCAAAAAGAATGCTGGAAGAGGTTGCAATGAAACTGCAAAGACTATATCCCCATGTGGTTTTTGTTGGACTAAGATACTGCAATGTTTATGGCCCAAGGGAATATCACAAGGGGTCTCGCTCCACCATGATCTATCAGTTTGCTCAACAGATGCAGAGAGGTAACCCGCGCCTTTTTTGTTACGGGGAGCAGAAACGCGACTATATCTATGTAAAGGATGTTGTGCGTGCAAATATGCTCGCAAGTGTTGCGCCTCATAGCTGCGTAGTAAACTGCGGGTCAGGCAAGGCTACAACCTTTAACAGGCTTGTGGAACTGCTTAATGATACCCTTAAGCTCAACCGCAAACCTGAATATATATTAAACCCATATGAGGGCAATTATCAGGCCTATACAGAATGTGATATGACGCTTGCCAGGGAAAAGATCGGGTTTGTCCCTGAATATTCCATTGAAAAGGGCATTAGCGATTATTATGAAAGCGGGTTTTTGCTCAAGGGTTGATCACCTGTTACAGGCGATTATGCCTGTAACTGTATAAAGGTCTGTTTCCTGATCAATGTTTTTCAGGTAAGATATTGGGAAATTTTTCTGCAAGGGTGTTATATCTCTCAGGAGTGACTGCCCTGTGTTCATAAACCAGGGTTTGCCAGATCTCCGCCTCAGCTTCTAAAGCTGAATATTCCATGCCCTCTACATTGTAACGGCATTTTACCCCTGTTTTGGGCGGAGAAAATGGGGCTCTATGACCCTTTTTTGCACTTTTTTTGAATACATCAGGGCCTTTTTTATAATACCAGAGGATGGTGTGCACGGTTGAAAGAGAGCCTGCCCAGGGATAATCGTGAAGCCAGAATAGTTCTGACAGGCTGTTAATTGCATTATCTATCTTATTCTGCTCCCTGATAGAGCGCTCTCTCCCCTTTGTGCTGTAAAATAGTCCTGTGCCGATCTCATCCCCGGAAACCTGCCATATCTCGCTGATGCCATATTCAGAAGGATTTAGCGCAACCCTTGAACCGTGAGAAAGCCCGAAACGGCCATTAATAAAAAGAGAAATAAATTTTTTATTCTCCCTGATGAATTCAATGGTAGCAAGGGCATCCTTGACTGTTTCGGTCGGGAAATTGTTGAAACACATAGCCTCGACAGCAATGCCTGCGGATGCAAGATTTTTTACTGCGGCCATCATGGTTTCAGTGGTGATCCCTTTTCTTATAAGTTTTAAGAGCCGTGGAGAGGCCGATTCTATGCCTAATGCCATTGAAAGCGCACCGCCAGCCCTCAGATCAGCGCACATCTCATCTGTAAGGGATGCCTCAGGCCGCATGTCTGTAGACCATCGGATATCAAGATTGTTTTCCTTTATGGCGAGCCCCAGACTGTGTGCTGTTTCAGGCAGAAAGGCATCCTGTGAAAAATAGAAATTGGTGCAACCCCATCGGTTTGACAACTGTTTCAGGTGATTGACCATGTCATATATATTTCGTTCACGATACCCCGCTGTTCCCTTGCTGCACAATCCATAATGACAGAATGCACATTTGCCCCAGTAGCAGCCTCGGCTCGGGTCATATGGGAGCACAGGCTCAGGCGACAGATAAAGATCCAGCGGAAGCCCTTCAAAATCGGGCGGGGGCAGGTTATCCATCTCTTTATCAGTTGAACCATTGATGACACCTGCTGGTTTTTCGCCCCTTTCGAGTGAGTTGGCCAGATCAAGGAATGGCTGTTCTCCCTCATAGATGATCGCAGTATCAAAAGGGCCCAGTATTTTCAACTGATTCTCATAATCGTGCCTCAAGAGTATCTGGGTAATTGCAGGGCCTCCAACAGTAATATGTATATCCGGGAAACATGACCTTAAATACCATGCTAGCGAGAAGCCCGGTTGTATCTGTCCGGGAAAGGCAATGGAGATACCGATAAGGGAGATGTTATTATCCTTGATGCGGTCAGCAACCCTTTTATATGTAGAATGAAACGGGTGTTTATCAGGGGCTGCATCAGCCCTTATCTGGTTAGGGGAAAGAAGTGAAAACGGCGTCCGGTAACTTTTAAAATCCAGATAAAGTGGGTGATAAAGGGCGCTCACGATCTTTAAACCGGCCTCAATAGTTATGACTGCCTGTTCATAATCCTTTTCATTAAAAAACCTGACCCCTGTGCTGTCTCTCATTACACTCACAGCATCCTCTATATTATCAGGCACCCAGCTGAGATTTGCCAAAGCATCATATAGTTGCACATATTTCATCTGGTCACTGTGGTTGAGGGATGGTTTTTCATCCAGGGTTCTGTATATCTTGTTTATGCTGATAAGCATATCGGACAGGGTATTTTTTTTAAGCAGATAGTCATACGCCTCGATATTGGCATCCAGGGGCAATACCTTTTTATTGTGGCTGCGCAGCCAGGCAGTCAGTATGGGCACTGACAGATAGGGCCCTGTGGGGTCGCATGTTGGCGGATAAATAATTGCAATTGTCATGATGAGAAATCATATCAGATGTATGTTATGAGGGCAACCCTCTTGATGCCGGTCATGAATAGGTTTTCCTGATAATTTATGTTTAAAAAATACTTTAAATAGTTTACATTACTGATTAAGCGATCAGCCTTTAGCTTAAAGTGGTCAGTAAAAGGCATATAAAATAGAGATATAGCTGATACGCCTTCGTAAAATACTTCAGGCTCTGCCAGGTCTATTTTTTGACAAGATAGCGGGACTGAAAGATGTATCCAGTTTTTTGGGGATGAAAATTTTAGCAGGGAAAATTAATGTCAAACCAGTATCCTATATATATAGTTGATGACGAGCAATCTATCTGTGATACCCTCAAGGGGATCTTTCTGGATGAAGGTTATAATATTGTCACATGCCCTGATGCAAAGACACTTTTTGAAAAGGCGTCACAGTTACCACCCGCCCTTGTGCTTCTGGATATATGGCTTCCTGACATAGACGGCCTTGAGGTGCTTACAAAGCTCAGACAGTATTACCCTGAAACAGCGGTCATAATGATGAGCGGTCATGCAGGAATTACATCCGCGGTTACGGCAATAAAAAAAGGCGCATCAGACTTTCTTGAAAAGCCCCTTAATATGGATGTGCTCCTTGAGAAGGTAAGTAATGCCCTAAAGATGAACGGTGAAAAGGATTTTCAGGTACATCTCCCGGGCAGTAGGGAAAAGATAAAAGATAAAAATGTTAATGCCGGCATCGCATCATTGACAGAGTCTTATACACCCCAGAAGACCCTTAAGAGTAATATTGTCTTAAACGGAACAGGTCTTATGAGCGGCAGAAACACAGGTATAATTCTGAGCCCCCTTGGCGAGAATCAGGGAATAATATTTGAAACCCTTGACGGTCAGCGCATTCCGGCACATCTGACTTCTCTTGAAAATTATCTTTCTGGCCGTGATTCACAGAACTTTACTGCCAATTCAACGGTTCTTGTATCAAACGGAAGCCATATCCGCACTGTTGAACACCTTATGGCCACCCTTCACATGTTTGAGATAAATAATGCCCTTATCAAGGTGGATGAAGAGATACCCAATGTTGACGGGTCTGCAGAGGATTTCTGCAAACTGATAGAGGAAACAGGTACAGTAAGCCAGCGTGAATTATCCAAAAAGATAGTCATCCATGAAGAATTTATCATGGGTAAACAGGATGAAAATGAAAAATATATCCTGGCTGAGCCATATGACGGATTTGAAATAAAAATGCGTATAAATTACGCTGCCCCGATCTATGAACAGGTTTTTATATTCAATAAGGAAAAGCACTCTTTTGCCGCGGAAATAGCCCCGGCCCGCTCCTTTAACACATTTGAAAATATCGGTATGGCCCAGAAGATGGGAAAGGTCGGGGGTGGGTATCTTGACTCACACATTATAATTCATGACGGAGAGGTTATTAATACAAAACTCAGGTATCCTGATGAGTTTGTAAGACACAAGATACTGGATCTCATTGGTGATCTTTACCTTCTCGGGTACCCGCTACAGGGTAGGATAACAGCCAATATGACATCGCACGGTTTCAATCATGCCTTTGCGCAGAAGATATATGATGCATTACGGTAAGATAAAACACTAAACAAAAGGAGGAGAGTTATTATGTTTAAAAGGACAGTTTTTTTTGCTCTTGTCATGTTACTGTTACCCGGTGTATTTGCATTTGGCGCAGGCAAAACCTGCGACCGCGCTTGTCTTGAGGGCTACATAGATAAATATCTTGACGCCATGAATGACAACAATCCGAGCCTTGACCTTTTTACAAGGGATTGTAAATTTACGGAGAATGGCGTTCAGCTGCCTCTTGGCGGTGAGGGGCTCTGGTACAGCATGTCAGGAAGGGCAAATTATAAATTTTATGTGCCTGATATAGAGACAAGGCAAATAGCCTTTATTGGGACAGTAAAGGAAGCGGATACCCCTGCCCAGGGCGGCCAGCCTGCCAATGAGAAGATAGTAGCGGTTTCCATACGCTTAAAGATTGATGACCAGGGGAAGATTTCCGAGGCTGAACAGCTTGTGATGCGGCCTGAAAGAAAACTGTTCCCTGATGCTCAGCCCGCTAATACACCCAGATTTCTTCCGACTGGCGAGGCAATTGATAAGATGGGCGCACCTCATCCCATATACATGCAGGCCATACCTGAAAAGGAACGTATGTCACGTGAAGAGCTTGTAAAGGTTGCCAACTATTATTTTGAAGGCCTTCAGAGAAATGACGGAAAAGGATATTACCCATTTACCGACGACTGTGTCCGCTTTGAAAACGGTATGGATGTGTTGCTGCAAACTAATCCGACCACAGGTGAAAAGACACGCATGTCATGCAAAAAGCAGTTTGAGGAAGGGTTAAAGGGTATTGTGACACGCATTCGTGACCGCAGGTTTGTTGCTGTGGACCAGGAAAGAGGGATTGTCTTTGCATTTGGTTTTTTTGATCATCTGGCAATTAACTGGACATGGCAGATTTCAGAGCTTTTCAAGATAGAAAAAGGGCAGATTAGGCGAATAGAGGCCGCATTTCTGCAATGCCCGTACGGCATGAATTCCGGCTGGAGCACATATCAGCAGGGCATGTCTGAAGAGATTCAGAGTGTGAGATAATTACGAAGTAACCGTAGATAATTACGAAGTAACCGTAGAAGGGGCACGCTGCGGCGTGCCCTTACCGAATTTTCCAGAAACTAAGGATTATTTCTTATCTTTCCCCTTTTTCATTTCAATATACCAGTCCTCATTGCCGTATAACTTTTCAGCGCATTCAGGGCACATGCCATGACTGAACTCAGCTTCAGAATGGTCCCGTATAAAGGATTCAATCTGGTTCCAGTATCCTTTATCATCTCTTATTTTTTTACAATGTGAACAAATAGGAAGCATCCCGCTCAATGTTCTGACTTTGGAAAGAGCATCACGAAGTTCATTAATGAGTTTATCTTTTTCCTCCTTCGCCTGCCTTATCTCTCTTATATCTCTATGGACACAGCGCAACCCAACGATAGACCCGGAATTATCTTTTAGCAGCACATCATCAATAAGAACAGGGACCAGCGATCCATCTTTTCTCTTGAAATCACGTTCCAGACCCTTGGCAGGGTATCTCTTTCCGCCAAGAATATGCTTGATCATTTTTTCCGCTGTTTCCAGCCCAAAATTCCAGATATATTTCCCTATCATCTCTTCAAAAGTATAACCAAGCATTTCCAACTCTGCATTATTTACTGCCTTTATGCGGCCTTCTTTATCTATTTCTATATACCCAATGGGGGCATTATAAAATAAATCTCTGTATCGTTCTTCATTTTGTCTCAGTGCTTCCTCTGCTTTTTTTCTTTCAGTGATATCACTTATGGTTGCAATATAACCACTTAGTTTATGACCTTTGTAAAGGCTTTGAATTCTAAGAAAAACATAGAGAATTGTATCATCCTTGCCTTTTAACTTGAGATCAAATTCGCCATCATTAATTTCAAAAATATCCTGTGCCCCTTTTAAAATCATATCGTGAATATTAAGGCCGGTAATAGCATCCTCTTTTTGTGATACCATTTTTTGAAAGCCTGCATTGGAGGAAAGTATGTTTCCCCTTGTATCAAGAAGAAGGATACCGTCGGAGCTTGTCTCTAAAATTCCTTTAATTAATTGGTCCTTATGCTCAGCCTCTAGGCGATCTAACCTGTTCTGATGAAAGAAGATGAATAGATAAGAACAGAGACTACCACCGATTAATGCAGCAATTCCCTTTGCCACAATCTGTAAGTTTCCCATGCCTTTCAGCAAAATGAGAGCAAGAGGAACAAGAAGAGATAAAAACATGAGAGAGAATCGACAGGTAACGAGAAATGGGATATGAGCCATGAGAGTAAGAAATAATAGCGGTATTGCCCAGCCCGGGTCATCTGCCTTCAGGTAGTAGACAGGGCTTAGGGCAATAATATATCGAAAAGCCCATATGAGAGCGAGCCAGCCTTTCAGATAGAGCAGGTGGTCTAATATCGTAACAGCCAGTACTAATAAAAGTGTAATGCAGCAATACCGATCTGCCTGAAATAACAGGCTATTGATGAAATATAAGCCAATAGCTCCACACATAAAATATATTAAATAATTTATGGAGAGCGGATGTATAAGTGGTCTCAAACTCTCTTGATGATATTCCTTCCAGAGGAGAAGCAAACCAGTGAAAACAAAAAGTGCAAAGTAGGTATAAAAATAGATTGTGCTGATGCCCCATTCAAATCCTAAAGATAAAAGATTTATATCTAAAGGTGATCCTGGGGCGACTGAGATCGCAATGATTGCGATGCCATCGGTGTTAAACTGGCCGTCTCTAGATGCACCGGAGGGTTGCCATTCATTTCGCTGGAACTCTTTCAAAGGAATACGGAATTCATTTAAAGTATGTGGTTTTAAAACAACCGGTTTGAAAAACAGCTCACCACCCTGATAACTGTCTGTGATATTAATGTAAATTTGCCTCTCGCCAGCATTATTTTTAAGCTTTAAAACAATATAGGAGTTAAAGGGGACAGCCATTTTAACATTGAAACCAAAACCATTATAATCGACAGCTTTTGTAGGGGTTATTACAACATTGATCGCTTTTTTATTCTGGTCTTCGATAATAGATGCAGAAACATCACCCTCCTGGAAGGTATGAAACCCTAAAGGCAGAAAAAACTTATTGTTTTCCTCTTTAATGATGGAGACAAAGCTGTGATTATATTGAGACGTTACATTAAACAGGTGATATGTATATGCTACTACTAACAGATACAGAAGTATTAGAAATGATTTTATGAGTCTATCTTTCCTCGGATTGCCCATAATTATCTTCTGTAAGGAGACCCCGGTATTCACCATAAGATAAAAACTCTTAGTTACTTATCATTGCAGTGATATAATATCAAATAACACTCTATTATGAAAAACTTCATCCTTAAAACACTAAGGGGAATCATATCACAAGAGTTGGAAAATTGACTACTTTTTTATGATTGACTGCATATCTAAAGGGCATGGGTATGTATGCCCTATTCACATGTGGTTGAATGAGCTGCTGGAACAGGCTCACAGGGGATAATAGCAACATAATAAATGCAGGAACTTGATGGCACAATGCGGTCTACCCCTGCATAAAAATCATAAATCTGAAATATATATAAAAGAAAAAAGCCGCTTGTTTTAAGCGGCTTTTTGTATTTTGTGGTGGTAGGCGCGAAGGGATTTGAACCCATGACCCCTACCGTGTCGAGGTAGTGCTCTCCCCCTGAGCTACGCGCCTGAGGATTTGGGGATAATAAACAATCCATGCTCCATATGTCAAGGGGATTTGTGGTTCTCAAATTGATATTTGATATCTCCCTTTTTTACTGTTATATTACCCCCTGTTTAAATACAAAAAAAGCACATCCTTAACTCTTAAAACCTTGGGAGGAGCATATGAAAGAGAACAGAAAAGATGACAGAAGCAGGGTATCCAGGCGTGATTTCTTAGGAATAAGCGGCGCTGTTATTGCCGGTGCATCAATTGCACCGATATCTTTTGCTGCTGAAACCAGAAAGGAGATCAGGATCAAACAGACAAGGCTCCTTGGCAGAACAGGTTTTGCTGCCTCTGATATCGGCATGGGATGTGCATCTCTTACCGAGGGCAATCTTGTAAGATATGCCTATGACAAGGGATTAAACTACTTTGATACAGCAGAAAGATATGGCCGCGGGGCATCTGAAACAGCTATCGGAAAGGCAATGCCCCATATGGACAGAAAAAAGATATTCATCACTACCAAGCTGGACTTTACCCCGGATGAGTCTGAGCAGAGTATTGTTGACAGGTTTACAAAATGCCTTGAAAGGATGAGAACTGATTATGTGGATGCCCTGCTTATATCGGGCACTTCCTCTGTAAGCCAGATTAAAAATGAGGCATTTCACTCAGCAGTAAAAAGATTAAAGGCTGATGGCAAGTTAAAACACGCTGGTGTTGCCTGTCATGGGCCAAGGGGAATGGGTGAAGACTCGATGGAGAAGGTGATTGTATCAGCGGCTGAAGACGGCAGATTTGATATAGCGCTCTTTGTTTATAATTTCTTAAAAAAAGAAGAGGGTGAAAAGATCCTTGCTGCATGTAAAAAATATAATATCGGAACAACTGCAATGAAGGTTGCCCCCGGTAAAATAAAGGATGTGCCTGACTTTAACCCGGCCAGACCCACCCCGGAGCAGGAGGAACGCATCAAGATGATGAAGGGTTTTGGCATGGACGATGAGGCAGCTAAAAACCAGGTTAAGGCAATGGTGGAGGGTGACAAGGTGGCATGGGAGCAGACAAAACCTTTTATCGCAAAGTATGGTCTTAATTCAGAAAGTCAGCTATGGGAGGCAAGCGTTAAGTGGGTTCTTCAGAACAGTGATATGCATACCATATGTGTAAGCATGGCTGATTTTGACAAGGCAGATAAATCTATTGCCCTTTCAGGCGAAAAATTAACACCCACACAGGTATCATTGCTTGATGATTTCAAAAACACACTGGGCTTTTCATACTGTCGCCATGCATGTACTGAATGTTCAGTCTCATGCAAACATGCTGTGCCGGTAAGCACAATAATGAGATATTCATATTACTATGAGCAGGGATATGAGAGGCTGGCCATGGAAAAATATGCAAACCTCAAGACCCGTAATGAAAGCAATGCAGTGCCATGCGCAGGGTGTAATGCGCCATGTGAAGCCAGGTGCCCATACGGGGTTATGATAAGGAATAATCTGCTGAATGCGCATTCGATGCTTACGCTGGCTTAATTTTAAATATGGGATAATTTTTATCACCACAGAGGACACAGAGGATACGGAGAATTTATTTTTTAAGTTTTTACTCCGTGCTCTCCGTGTCCTCCGTGGTTAGCACTAACAATGTATGTCATATATTCCTATATTTATGTAATACAATATTTAGTTACCGGAGATTTTATGAAAAAACTATTATTGTTCTTATTATTGTTTTTAACATTCTCAGCAGGACTATATGGCGATGATTTCCCTCAGATAAAGGGATGGAAAACCAGTGGAGATATAATTATCTACAGGCCTGCCAATTTATGGAAATATATAGATGGGGCTGCTGATTCGTTTATTAACTATGATTTTCAGATCTTAAAGTTACGCGAATTCCGGAAGAATGATGTTATTGTCACGGTTGATATATATGATATGGGAAGCCCTATCAACGCATTTGGCATCTATTCAACAGAACGGCCTGATGATGCAAAGCCGCTTGCAATAGGGTCAGAGGCAGTGGTAATTGCGCCATACAGCGCCCTCATGTTAAAGGACAGGTTCTATGTTAAGGTCATGATACAGCAGGGCCAATTAACTGTGAAAGATGGCGAAGAGATACTTAAGGATGTTTCAGCATCTTTACCCGGAACTTCAGAATTTCCTTCTGAATTAAGGATGCTGCCCCAGAAGGATATGATACCCGGAACCCTAAAATATATTACCTCAGGGTATATGGGGTTAAGCGAGATCAATAATGTTGTCTCTGCTGATTACAGGGCACCTGATGGAAAGGGTTACAGATCCTTTGTAATTTTTACTCCAAAAAAGGATCAGGCTGATGGAACATGGAAGACGCTGAATGAAAAATGGCAGAAAGAGACACAGAAGGATAAGACAGTATTGTACCGCGAGGTTCCATATGAGGGGTTCATTGGAGTTGTTATATCGAATGGCATGATAACCGGTGTCTCGGGTGTGGAAGATAAGGCGTGGTTATTGAAGCTTCTGCTGGAAAGATGAAATATAAAGCTGCTATTTTTGATATGGATGGGCTTCTGCTTGATACTGAAAGGATCTTTCTGGATGCCTTTATTAATACATGTAAAGAGCTTAACCATAAATTTGATATGCGCCTGTTTATCAGTATTATCGGGACAAACTCGGTAAGGACAAAGCATATACTTACAGAGGGATTTGGCAGAAGATACAACCATGAGAGGTTCAGGGAGGTATGGATAAAAAATGTTGAAACATATCTCTCAACCAATTCCATACCAATAAAGGAGGGGGCAGTTAATCTGCTTGAAAAAATCAGCTCAGTACCGCTTCCCATGGCTATTGCCACATCAACAGGATATCACGATGCTGTAAACACCCTTGAATCCACAGGTATCATCAATTATTTCAGGTTTGTTATTGGCGGGGATCACGTGACAAATGGAAAACCTGATCCTGAAATATACCTGAAGACTGCGGAGAGACTTGGAATGAGCCCGGATGAATGCATTGTTTTTGAGGATTCGGAAAATGGTGTAAAAGCAGCCCATGCCGCAGGTATGCATGTTATACAGATCCCTGATCTTGTGCCCCCATCAGAAGAGATAAAGGGGCTTGGGCACAGGATTTATAATTCTCTGAATATGGTGATCACGGATTTTGAAGCAATTTTTATATGACTGTTAAACCCTTCCGGCAAACAGTATGCACTTTGTAGGGCATTTTTCCATTGCCTTCAATACATCCTCATTTTTTGACTCACTGTAGGCGCTGTATTCAGACCTTGAAAGATTGCCTTCAACCGTGAATATATCAGAGAGTTTTGAGCATGCCCTGCAGCCAATGCAGGACCTTTCACACACCTCTTTTGATTCCTTCCCTGAATCTTTATTGGAGCATGCAACCACAGGGATGCTGTTTTCATTAAATGGCACAATAGCAATAATACCCCTTGGACATACACGGGCGCATGCGCCGCAACCTGTGCACTTCTTATAATCCACTTTAGCAAGGCCATCCACAACATCTATTGCATCATACTTGCATGCCTGTACACAGTCTTTAAACCCGAGGCAACCGTATGTACAGCCCTGAATCCCAGCAACCTGGTTCGCTCCGGAGCACGTTTTTTCGCCATGATAATCTGTTCGCTTAAGACGCTCACCCAAGCCTGATCCGCAGTGTACAACAGCATAGGATTTTATCATCCGGCCCGGGTCAACACCCATTATCCCTGCTATCTTTAAAGCAGATGATTCTCCGCCGACTGAACATTTATTTACAGGCACACTGCTATTAACAATGGCAGCAGCATAATCACCGCATCCAATATAACCGCAACCTCCGCAGTTGGCGCCTGGAAGCGCCATAAGGACCTCCTCGATCTTTGGGTCAACTTCAACCTTGAATTTTATGTTTGCCCATCCAAGTATCCAGCATACTGTTACTGCAAGGATAAACAGAGTGCATGCAGCAATCAAGACGGTAATAAGCGTCAATTTTTTATACCCCTGTCCATATCTGTTATGTAAAGATGGTTCCTTTCGGACAATGTTGATACTGTGTGGATTTTATTGTCTGATTCATAATTTTCTGTCGCAGCGCTGTTATTAATAACAGGCATAACAGCCTTTCTGATACCGGAATCCATGCCTGTAAAACCCATAAAGGCAATTGCCAGTATTCCTGCTGTTACAAGTGTTATGCCGGCGCCCTTAAACGGTTTAGGTATATCGCTGAGCTGAAGCTCTTCCCTGATTCCGGCCATAATTGATATGGCAATGGTAAAGCCTACACCTCCAAATGTCGCCAGTGTGACAGCTCTTCCCATATCCCAGATATCATCAGGGTTATCAACACCCACAATATGGCTCATTATTGTGAGGCATGCAAAAAGTATTGCGCAGTTGGTGGTAATCAAAGGTAGAAATACCCCGAATGAGCTGTACAGGAGCGGAAAGAATTTTTTAAGATACATCTCCACAAACTGAACCGCTCCGGCTATTGCAAAGATATAAATAGTATAACTCAGTATGGTAAGGTCAATTGTTGAGGCTAATGCCCCAGGCATAAACAGACCTGCAATATAGCTGGAGAGAGGCGCTCCAGGCATCAGGACAAGCCTGGTGATTGCCCAGCATATTGCTGATGCAATGACCATTACAAATGTCACAGCACATCCCATGCCAAAGGCCATGCTTACATTTTTTGATACACCTATAAAGGGACATTGACCTACAAAATAGTAGAGCACAAAATTGTTTATGAGCGCCGCAGTCAACGCAATCAGCAATATGTCAAAAAGATATGTCATTCAAACACCTGTATACTGTTTATAATCATCAATAACTTTCTCTATATTATTTACCGGATCTTTTCATGTCTATAAAGTTTACAAGCCCCAGAATTAAACCCAGCGTGATAAATGCGCCGGGCGGTAACACCATTATTACCCAGTCAGGCCATGAGGCTGGCAAAATCTGTACCCCGAACAGGCCGCCTGTCCCCAGTATCTCCCTTACAGATGCAATGCTTATCAGTGCAAGACCATAACCAATGGACTGTCCCATGGCATCAGATGCTGCGATAAAGACCGGTTGCTTTGATGCACACACCTCGCATCGGGCAATTATGATGCAGTTTACTATGATAAGCGGTATATATGGCCCGAGTGTTTTGCTCATCTGAAAAAAATATGCTGCAAGAAAACGGTCTGCTATTGTTACAAAAACAGCGATTGTAAGTGTGAAGACCAGTATGCGCAGATGCGGTTTAAGAAGGTTTCTAATGAGGCTGATAACGACATTTGCACATAAAAGCACAAAGGCTACCGAGCAGGCCATAGTGATCGCCTGCTTTAGGCCGTTTGTTACAGCAAGGGTGGGGCACAGCCCGAGCAACTGCCTGTAAACAGGGTTTTCAGGCAGTATGCCGTTTATGAATCTCTCAATGGCAGTGGGTTGATCAGCCATTACTTGTTCTCCATATTATATGATTCAGGTAATTTTGCTATCTCTTTTTTAACATCACCTATGGCGCTGTTGATTATATCCGCCACACTCCTTGATGAAATCGTTGCGCCTGAAATAGCGTCAATCTCATTTTGTTTTGCAGATTTGCCCTTGATAACTACAAGAGGGGTATCAGAGGATTTACCTGCAAACTGGCTCCTGAAGCCCTCTTCAATAATCCTGTTGCCAAGGCCAGGCGTCTCCTTCTGATCAAGTATAAAAATGCCTGTGATCTTTTCTCCTGTCTTGTCAAGCCCTAATAATAGCTCTATTTTATCGGCATATCCCTGCCCCGATGCCTTTATAACATGGCCTGCCACATCATTTGTATCATTAAAGGCATCATAGGCAATGTATGACTTTGTTATCCCGTTTTTTTGAGCCTTTATGCTCCTCTGTTTAATGGCAAAAGGGGTGATCTCTGCTGAGCCGGTGCCTGATCCGCCTGAAATCAGTGCCGGTATCCTCTCCATCGTCTCTTTTACTTTGTTTTCCTCAATCACAGGTGATAGCCTGATATTGACAGCCGCAAGTGTGACACTGAAGAGTACCGAGAGCACTATGATAAGCCACCCCTCCATTAAATAGCTGTTCTTAAATGTTCCCATATTATTTACCCCCGAACGGTTTTGGTATAAACCACCTGTTTATAAGCGGGGTAATCGCATTCATTAAAAGGATTGCAAACATGAAGGATTCAGGATAACCGCTGTACATCCTCATGATCATGGTTAAGAATCCCACTCCCGCGCCAAAGCACACCTTTCCTTTAAATGTAAGTGGTGAGGTTACAGGGTCTGTGGCAATAAAGAATGCGCCGAACATGGTCGCACCGCCAAAGATATAATGGTAAAAATAGAGGCCCGAATGGCCGCCTATAAGATCAACTATGCCTGCTATTATTGCAATGGCTGCAATTACGCTAACAGGTATCTCCCATGAGGCAGCCTTTCTTGCTATCAGGAAGATGCCTCCAATGACACAGGCCACAGCGCTTGTTTCTCCAAGTGAACCCGGGGTATTTCCCCAGAGCATACTGGACAATGCAGTATGAACGCCACTGTATTTGAGCGCTGTAAGAGGTGTTGCGCCGGAAACTGCATCTGCAACACCGGATAGATTCATATATGCATCAGCGCCTAGTATCCCGGTAAATGCTATAATGACAAATGCCCTTCCAACCATTGCGGGGTTAAAGATGTTCATCCCCAGTCCGCCATAAATGGCCTTGCCCAGCCCTATGGCGGCAATGCCGGCTATAGCGCCCACAAACCAGGGCATGGATGGCGGCAGGGATAAGGCCACTATTATCCCTGTTACGGCTGCTGAAAAGTCATTAATGGTTATTGATTTTCCCCTCATCCTGATAAAGATCACCTCTGCTAAAAGAGATGAAAATGTACAAATCACTATCTGTTTCACAGCATATAATCTGAAGAGGTAAACAGATGCAGCCATGACCGGTATCAGGGCAATAATAACAT
This sequence comes from uncultured Desulfatiglans sp., assembly GCA_964460435.1. Classification (GTDB taxonomy): domain Bacteria; phylum Desulfobacterota; class DSM-4660; order Desulfatiglandales; family HGW-15; genus JAAZBV01. The sequence continues at coordinate 28,758 of CAYWRH010000011.1, read as the reverse complement.
CTATCATTGTCCTTCTGGTTCCTGCCTTGCTGTCCAGCATATGAGGGGAGGAGGATACATCGATAACCGGCCCTGCTTCTAATGTAGTATCTTTGGAATTGGTAATTTCAGGCATGGCACATTTACCTTTTATTCAGTGCCTGTTGATTTGCCGCAAGTCTTTTACCTGACCTTATCAACTGCACTAGATTTATCTTGGCGGGGCACACATATGCGCAACACCCGCATTCGAAACATGCATTAATATGGTATTTTAATGCAATTTCCGGATTATTATATCTTGATGACATGGCAAGCCTTGTGGGCACCAGGTTCATGGGGCAGGCATCAACGCATCTTCCGCACCTGATGCATGCTGTTTCTTCTGATCTACTGATCTCCTCTTTTGAGAATACAATAATGCCTGTATTCCCCTTTATTATCGGGGTCGTAAGATCAGAGAAGGCAAATCCCATCATGGGGCCTCCGGCCACAATCCTGGATGCATCTTCCCTAAGCCCTCCGCAATATGCGATTATCTCCCCAATTGAAATACCAATGGGTATGAAGAGATTTTTTGGGGTGTTTATACCTTTCCCTGTGACACTCAATACCCTGTGTGTTAAAGGCCTTCCCTTTATTACCGCCATTGCAGTGGCAGCCATAGTGCCGGTATTGCTTACATTAACACCTATATCTCCTGGAAGACCTCCAAGTGGAACCTCAAGCCCCAGCACCGACTTTATAAGCTGTTTTTCGCTCCCCTGGGGGTATTTTGTCCTGAGGACCGCTATCTTGATGGATGTGCCATAAACTGCCTGCCTGAGTTTACCGATTGCTTCAGGTTTATTATCCTCAATACATATGATAGTTTCTCCGGCAGATATTGCATGGGCGGCTATAAGGGCGCCAGCAACAATGGCATAAGGCGCCTCAATCATAAGCCTGTAATCACTGGTAAGATAAGGTTCACATTCGCATCCGTTTATAAGGAGTGTATCAATTTTCCGTTTCTCGCTAGCCGCGATTTTTACATGGGCAGGGAATGCAGCGCCGCCAAGGCCCACAATGCCTGAATCCCGGATGCTCCTCGTGATCTGCTGAGGGTCATATGAAGATATCTTGTCTAGGGGCCAGTCGTCAGAGGTCATCTCTGCCCATAATAGGCCACTATCAACCTGTTCACCCTGGCTTTGAATGACAATTGCGGGCAGACGCCTTCCGTTCACCATGGTCACATTTCTGTTATTTTTAACGATGCCTGATACAGGAGAATGTATTGAGGCTGAGATAAAGGCCTCACCGGCTGCAACCATCTGGCCAAATTTGACCTCCTGTTTTGGCTCTACAATCTGCTTTGCCGGCGCCCCAACATGCTGAAGCAGCGGTAGTGTGACTGTTTCAGATTCTCTTATGACCTCGATCTGTGATGACCCGGAGAGCATCTTGTTTTCCGGGGGATGAATTCCATGCCTGAAGCTCCCCTTTACATGGAACCCTTTTAAGTGGAAAAGACTCATTATTCAATCCCTTTATCAGTAAAGCGTCCACGTTCCTGATCTATTGAAGATGATTTTTAAACCGCACTGAAATAACCTGATTTTAGTCGGCTATATAACAATATTTATATTTAATTTATCAACAATTTTTTTTAAAAAATCCTATTTTTATTTTTTGAGACTAGCTGTCACTACCTATATATTTTCTACCCAGGGCATCTGCAGCGAGTATTATATCAGTGGCGAGTTCCTCAGTGACATCAAAAGAGAGGTTTTTCAGGTTTGAGCCTGGCCCGAAACAGGCCCTGCCTGCATACTGGATATTTTCTTTTGACGAATCATCCACCCCAAGTTCTTTGAGTGTGACAGGGAGACCCACAGCAATACAGAATTTTAATACCTTTTCTATTTCATCAAATGGATAATTTTCTATCAGAAGGTTTGCTATTACACCAAAACTTACCAGTTCCCCGTGAAGGCAGTCCTCTGTTCCTTTTAGTGAACCCACCCCAATTCCAAAGGAGTGGGCAGCGCCAAGCCCGCAGTTTTCAAATCCAATGGAGCTTAAATAACAGTTTACCTCTATTACCATCTCAACGGCAGGGGTGACTGTCATAAGGTCAACTGCCATTTTTGCAGCTTCACCATACTTCAAAATGGTGTCATATGTGAGCCTGGCAATGGCATTTCCGGCAAGCGTGGGCCGGGCATCTGCAAGGTTTTTTGCCCCTGTCATTTCACATGTCTTTGCCTCAAACCATGTTGAAAGGGCATCACCCATGCCCGCGACAAAAAAACGGACAGGCGCCTCGGATATGACCCTGGTATCAACAAGCACAATATCAGGGTTTCTTTTCAGCTGAATTATCTCATCAATAATATGGTCCCAGGTGTAGAGTAATGCAACAGAACTGCATGGTGCATCGGTTGATGCCACTGTGGGAATAATCATTAAGGGAAGGTCTGTCCGGTGGGAAACAGCCTTTGCAGTATCAATGGCAAGCCCTCCCCCCACCCCTACAATAACATCTGCCCTGTGAGAAAGCGCCCTTGATGAAAGGTCAAGCGCATCCTTTTTTGTGCCCCTGCCTGTAAAAGCAGAAAAACTGCATTCAAGATCATAGATATTAATGCCTGGAAGCATCCTCTTTTCAACTCGTGAAAGGGCGGTTTTGCCTCCTATTATAAAGGGCCTTTTTCCAAGCCGTGTAACATGTGCTGCAAATTCATCAATAATATTGTAACCCTGAATATACATGCCAGGCGCCTTCATTGTCTTAAGCATCTTTTACCTCCAGTATCGGGTTTTATATCTATTTTCGGGAAATGCAATGGGGCAATATAGCAGGTTAATTTTTAAATGACTAGTGATAATCTGCTGAATTTATTATCTGTATAACCTGAAATAACTTGAATAATTGTATTTATTTACATATTCTCTAAATAAATACGGCTTAAGGCTTTTAATCCAAAAACGACAGTTACTGGATGGAAACCAGATAATTTACCGCCTGTGTTTTTCGGTTGATCTCTGATAACTATTATCAATTGGAGGCATAAATGTCGATTGAGTATAACAAAAAGTTGGTAATGAGATTTTTTAATGAGTTTATGATAGGCCATGACATAAAGGTGCTTGATGAGCTGCTTGGCACTTCATACAGGCAGCATAACCCAGGCGCAGGCCACGGCAAGGCGGCCCTGATCAAGTTTTTTCAGGATTTCTGGAAAATACACCCTAATCCGGGGTATCACCTTAAAAGGATACTTGCGGAAAATGACCTTGTTGCCATACATTATCATTTTCAGCCCGAGATGGATGAACCAGGGTACGCCATTGTGGATATCTTCAGGGTGGAAAATGAGAGGCTGGTTGAGCACTGGGATGTCTGTCAGGAGATGCCGGAAAAATCAGAAAACGACAGCCCGATGTTTTAGAAAATTTATTATAAGATGCGGAGGCACTGAAAACAGATGCTTTATAATTCCATCAGACACTATACTTGTAAAATCTTGATACTTGCTGTTACTTCTGCAATCACAATGAGCCATCCTGTATATGCTGAACAGGAGATAGAAAAATCGGTTGTGCAGATTATTACAAATCAGAGAAGGCCGGATGTCTTCAACCCCTGGTCAAAAATGCCGGCAAATGAGATATCTGGAACCGGGGTTATAATTACCGGAAACAGGATACTCACAAATGCCCATGTTGTAATGTATGCTAGTCAGGTCTATGTGCAGCCATACCAGTCTTCTGACAAGATACCTGCAAAGGTGACAGCCATTGCACCAGGCATTGATCTTGCCCTGCTTGAGGTGGATGATGGCTCATTTTTCAGTGACCACCCTCCGTTACCTTTATCTGAAATAGTTCCAAAGACAGGGCAGAAGGTAAATGCCTATGGATATCCGATGGGTGGAACCGGTGTCTCTGTGACAGGGGGCATTATTTCAAGGATAGAGTTCAGCCCCTATTACTATAACACCGCTGGGTTAAGGATACAGGTGGATGCTGCCCTTAATCCCGGTAACAGCGGGGGACCTGCCATATCCGATAATAAGATAATCGGAATTGTCTTCAGCGGGATCAGACAGGCCGAAAACATCGGCTATATTATACCTGTTGAGGAGGTGAATCTATTTTTAAAGGATATGGAGGATGGCAGATATGATGGCAAACCCATGATGTTTGACCAGCTTCAGACCCTTGAAAACGATGCTCTGAGGGAAAAGCTTAAACTGGATAAAAGCCAGACAGGCATGATGGTTACAACACCATATGACGATGGGGAAAAGGGTTTATTAAAGAAATGGGATATTATCACAAAAATAGGTGATGAGAAGATAGATAATGACGGGAAGATCATTACAAAGGATGGCATGCGTCTCCATTTTGCCTATCTGATCCAGCACCTTGAAAAAAATGGCCATATCAGCCTGACTGTTTTACGTGATGGCAGGGAGATAAAGCTGGATATGCCCCTCTTAAGGGAAAAGAATGCACTTGTGCCAGAGTTAAAGGATGGGTATCCAAGCTACTTTATATACGGGCCACTGGTCTTTTCACCTGCTACAAATGATTTTTTAAGATATCTTCAGAGGGAGTGGCTGGGCAATCTTTTAAGGAGTTCAAGCCCCCTGATCACAAGACTCAATGACAACGCCACAGAGGAGCAGGAACAGCTTATTATTATATCATCAAGGATGTTTTCTCACCGCATAACAAAGGGATATGGTGACCCGCTTGCACAGGTTATAAAAGATATTAATGGCATTAAAATAAGGAATATAAGGCACCTTGTTGAGGTCATACAGAACTCTAAAGAGTATATAGAGATTAATTTTGAAGGCAATTATGTAGAGACCATGATCTTCAGAAAGGCTGAAATGGATGCTGTAACAGAGGAGATCCTTACTGAAAACGGCATTAGGTTTCAGTGCTCAAGCGACCTGATTGATATGATAAAGAGGTAGGGGAGGGAATAATAATGGACTGGGTGGACACTGCAGACCTTATGGACAGATAATAAAAGGCAATTGATGCTCTAAAATCAACAGTGTCCACTTAAGATTAAAATACAATTTTCAGGCGCTGGTATAATCAGGTAAATGTTCCTGTGGCGTCTCCCTGAGCGGTAGGTACCTGCTATCCTTCTCTGATAACAGTGGTTTATCCACTGGCCAGTCAATACCTATGTCGGGCGCATTCCAGGCAATGCCATATTCATCTCCGGGCGAATAAAGGTCTGTACATTTATATGTTACATCAGCCTCTTCACTAACAACACAGAAGCCGTGGGCAAAGCCTGGCGGCACATAGAACTGCCTTTTATTCTTGTCTGATAAAACAGCAGAAACCCATTTCCCAAAATGGGGTGACCCCTTTCTTATATCAACCGCCACATCATATATCTCGCCCCTTACAACATATATGAGCTTACCCTGCGGGTGTTTAAGCTGGTAGTGGAGCCCGCGCAGTGTGCCTTTTACTGAGTGGGAATGGTTATCCTGAACAAATGGTCTGTTTATGCCATTTAAAGCATACCTGTCATAGTGGTATGTCTCCAGAAAAAAGCCCCTTGCGTCATTGAATACAGCAGGTTCTACAATAACTGCGCCGGGAAGTTCGGTATTGATAAATGATGCAGGCATTAGATTTGCTCCCCGTCAATAATGGAGACAAGATATCTGCCATACTCATTGTTTTTGTATTCCTTTGCCAGCTCCCTGAGCTGTTCATCATTTATATAACCGAGCTGATAGGCAATCTCCTCAATACAGGATATCTTGATGCCCTGACGTTCCTGAATGGTCTCAACATAATTTGATGCCTGCTGAAGCGCCTCATGTGTGCCTGTGTCAAGCCAGGCAAATCCCCTGCCTAAAAGCTCCACCCTGAGCTGGCCGCGCCTTAGGTATTCAAGGTTCACATCGGTTATCTCATACTCGCCACGCGGAGAGGGCTTAAGGTTTTCAGCTATCTCTATAACGCTGTTATCATACATATATAAACCCGGAACAGCGTATCTTGATTTGGGTTTGGCCGGTTTTTCCTCAATGCCTACAACATTTCTATTCTTGTCAAACTCCACAACGCCATATCTCTCAGGGTCTTTTACAAGATAACCGAATATAAGGCCGCCCTTTTCAAGCTTTACAGCATTCTTGAGTATGGTATCAAGATTGTTCCCATAGAAGATATTATCGCCAAGGATCAGGCAGACATTGTCTTTACCGATAAATCTTTTACCGATGGTAAATGCCTGAGCAAGGCCGTCCGGGCTTGGCTGCTCCTCATAGGTAAAACTGATGCCAAGTTTTGATCCATCGCCAAGCAGCCTTTTAAAACCAGGCAGATCAACAGGTGTGCTTATAATCAATATCTCCCTGATACCCGCTGTCATAAGGATGCTCAGCGGATAATATATCATGGGCTTGTCATAGAGTGGTAAAAGCTGTTTACTCACAACCCTTGTTAATGGGTATAACCTTGTCCCTGATCCGCCTGCAAGTATAATTCCCTTCAAAGTATTACTCCTTTATATAGATTTACCGTATTGTTTGTCTATCCATGACTGGTATTCGCCGCTTTTTACATGATCTATCCAGACCCTGTTATCAAGATACCATCTTATCGTCTTGTTAAGACCTGTCTCAAACGATTCTGAAGGATGCCAGCCCAATTCCCTCTGTATCTTGGTGGAATCTATGGCATAACGCCTGTCATGGCCCGGCCTGTCCTTTACAAATGTGATCAATTCCCTTCGTGATTTATGATTTTTGGGTCTCTCATTTTTATCCAGATAATCGCATATAAGCTCGACAATGCGGATATTTTCCATCTCATTATTTCCGCCGATATTATATGTTTCGCCTCTTTTACCCCTCTCCATTACCATTTTTATGGCGCTGCAATGGTCTTTCACATAGAGCCAGTCACGTACGTTTTTCCCGTCTCCATAGACAGGAAGGGGTTTTTCCTCAAGGGCATTAAGGATGATAAGGGGTATCAGTTTTTCAGGAAACTGGTATGGGCCGTAATTGTTGCTGCAATTTGAGATTGTTACTGGCAAGCCGTAGGTTTTGAAATATGCCCGCACCAGGTGATCGGATGAGGCCTTGGATGCGGAATAGGGGCTGTTTGGTTTATAGGGCGTAGTTTCAGTAAAAAGCCCTTCATTGCCCAGGCTGCCAAAGACCTCATCAGTGCTTACATGATGAAATAGCCTGAGATTATCTTTGTTTTTTCTGGCACACTCAAGCAGGTTGAATGTGCCTATAATATTTGTCTGGATAAAATCAGACGGGCCAACGATTGATCTATCCACATGTGATTCTGCTGCAAAATGGCAGACCGTGTCTATCCTGTAATCCCTGAACACCCTCTCCATTGCATCCATGCTGCATATGTCTGCCTTGATAAAGATGTAGCGGCCAGGGTATTTCTCGCCAAGACCCGCAAGGTTTTCCGGGTTACCTGCATAGGTGAGTTTATCAATATTGATAATACGACCCCTGAAATCCGTTTCCTCAAGCAGGTACCTGATAAAGTTGCTCCCTATAAAACCGCTTCCGCCTGTTACTAATAGATTATCCATTTATATCATTCCTTGAATATGGCCCCGGTATTGGCGGAGGTTACCTGCTTTGCATACCTGTAAAGATAACCGGTTTTTACCTTGTAATCAGGCCGTTTCCATTCTGCGGATCGCTTTTTGATCTCTTCATCTGTCAGCCTTACATTGAGTCTCCTTGCAGGGATATCTATTTCTATTATATCCCCCTCTTTAAGAATTCCGATAGGGCCGCCCTCCTGTGCCTCCGGTGATACATGGCCTATGGCTGCACCGCGTGTACCGCCTGAGAACCTTCCGTCTGTGATAAGTGCAACATCCTTGTCAAGACCTACGCCTGCAAGTGCTGATGTGGGTGAAAGCATCTCCCTCATTCCGGGGCCGCCTTTTGGGCCTTCATAGCGGATTACTATAACATCACCCTTTTTTATCTTCCCATCCATAATGGCCTTCATTGCCTCCTCTTCGCTGTTAAAGATGCGGGCAGGGCCGGAATGTGCAAGCATGGACGGGTCAACAGCAGACTTTTTGACAACAGCGCCAAGCGGCGCAAGGTTGCCAAAGAGTATTGCAAGGCCGCCATCAGGAGAATAGGGGGAATCTATCTTTTTTATAACAGCAGGATCAAGGGATCCTGCCTTGCCTGCAATCTCTTTAATCTTTTTACCGGTTACTGTGATTGCATCTGTATGAAGCAGCCCTTTTTTCATCAGCTCTCCCATAACCGCTGTTACGCCTCCTGCAGCATGGAGGTCTTCCATGTGGGCAGACCCTGCAGGTGATATCTTGCATAGGTTGGGAGTCTCTGCGCTTATCTTGTTAAATAGATCAAGGTCCAGCTTAAAGCCTGCTTCATGGGCAATGGCAGGGAGGTGCAATACTGTGTTTGTGGAGCTTCCCAGGGCCATCTCAACATGCATGGCGTTTTCAAATGCCTTCATGGTGGCTATATCCCTTGGCTTGATATCATTTTTAACAAGCTCCATCACCCTTTTCCCTGCCTCCTTGGCAAGCCGCTGCCTTTCTGCCATTACAGCAGGTATTGTCCCGTTTCCGGGGAGGGCCAGGCCCAGGGCCTCGCTCAGGCAGTTCATGGAGTTTGCAGTGAACATGCCTGCGCATGATCCTGCGCCAGGACATGCGTTTTCTTCCATATCATGAAGCTCATCCTCTGTTATCTTGCCAGCCTTTCTTGCGCCAACCGCCTCAAAAACAGTTATAAGATCTATGTCTCTATCCTTTACCTTTCCCTTAAGCATGGGGCCGCCGCTTATTATTAATGATGGAATATTAAGCCTGAGCATGGCCATGAGCATGCCGGGGACTATCTTGTCGCAGTTGCAAACAAGCACAAGCCCATCAAACGGGAAGGCTGTGGCCATTATCTCTATGGAGTCTGCAATCAGTTCCCTTGAAATCAGCGAATATTTCATGCCCTCATGGTTCATAGCAATACCATCACAAACGCCTATGGTGGGAAACTCCAGGGGGGTGCCCCCATTCATGGCCACACCCATCTTTATTGATGTTACAAGGCTGTCTAAATTTATATGTCCGGGTATCACCTCGTTTGCCGAGTTTACTATGCCAATTATCGGCTGGTTAAGCTCATCATCTGTAAGACCCATTGCCTTGCATAGGGATCTGTGAGGCGCCCTTTCCAACCCTTTTTTCATCTTGTCTGATCGCATTTTTTTACTCCTTTAATAGGTTCAAAACTAAAAGCTGTAAGTATCCAACATATTTATCTGCTTCTTTATATTATATTTCTAAAAAAATTCTCCGCCTCTGGCAATAGGAAATCTTCTGCCATATCCAAATGCCTTTGAGGTTACCTTGAGGCCTGGCGATGCCTGCCTGCGCTTATATTCATTGATAACTATGCGTCTGAATGTATCCTTTGCTATAGCAGGGTCGTACCCCTGTTCAACTATCTGCTCATAGGAAAGATTTTTTTCCACGATTGCCTCGATTAATCTGTCAAGCATATCATAGGGGGGTAGAGAGTCCTGGTCTGTCTGGTTGGGTCTCAACTCGGCAGATGGAGGTCGCTCTATGACCTCCTGCGGGATTATCTCTTTTTCCCTGTTTATATATCTTGCCACCCTGTAACAGATAGTTTTGGGCACATCGGATATAACTGCAAGGGCGCCGCACATGTCACCATAGAGTGTGCAGTAACCGGTAGCTGTCTCGGATTTATTGCCGGTAGTTAGCAGCAGGGCATTGAACTTGTTTGACAGGGCCATGAGGAGGCTGCCCCTTATCCTTGCCTGGAGATTCTCCTCTGTCTCATTCTCCTTTAGCCCACTGAACAGATGCGAAAGGGCAGTTTTGTAACTGTTAAATATCTCTGCAATAGGGATTTCATCAAATTGGATGGCCAGGTTTTTAGCCAGCTCTCTTGCGCATCTCCTGCTTAACTCTGATGTGTATGGTGAAGGCATGCTTATACCTGTTACATTTTCCGGGCCGAGCGCCTTCATGGCTATATATGCCACAAGGGATGAATCCAGTCCGCCGGACAGGCCAACCAGCACCTTTTTAAAGCCGCACTTTAAAACATAGTCCCTGGTGCCCAGTGTAAGACAGTTGATAATTGACTCCTCCTCCAATGGCCATGGGTCAGTGACTAGCTGGTAATCTGCATCACTCTCCCATATAAGGGTATCAGTACAAAATTCATTGCCACGAAGAATAAGTCTCCCCTTTTTATCAACCACCATGCTTGACCCGTCAAATACCAGGTCATCATTTCCTCCGACCTGGTTGCAGTAAATTACAGGGAGATCATATCTGCCTGCAATCTTTTCAAGCACCTTCATCCTTAAGGAGGACTTGTTTATTGTGAAAGGTGATGCCGAAATATTAATGAGTATATCAATGCCTGTTTGGGCCAGTTCTTCAACAGGGTCAACGCTGTATCTGTGCAGATTCTCTATATCACCGACATTCCATATGTCTTCACAGATAGTCACGCCGATTCTTTTGCCATTCATTTCAAAGAAGAGGCTCTTTTCAGCAGACTCAAAATATCTGGTCTCATCAAAGACATCATAGCTGGGCAACAGCCTTTTGCCGCCGGTGCGGATGATCCTGCCATTATGTAAAAGTGCTGCCCCGTTAATAAGGGGCTTGCCTTTTAATGATTTGTTAATGTCAACAAAACCGCAAACAATCCCGATCGATGAAGATTCTTTTGAAAGCTTTTCAAGGTATTCCAGATTTCTTTTTATGAAGGCCGGTTTTTCAAGCAGATCCTTTGGTGGATAACCGGTAAGCGCAAGTTCCGGAAATACTGCGAGATCGCACCCTGAAAGAGATGCCTCTCTGACCCCTTTCTGAATCAGCGAAAGGTTATACTCAAAATCTCCAATAACAGGATTTATCTGATTGATGGATATCTTCATATTTATTAAGTTCGAAAAGACTAAAATGCGAAGTCCGCATTTTGAACCTCGCACTTCAAAATTTTATATCCCTTTTCCTGCCTTTTCTATCGCCTTTAAAAGCCCTGGCATCTTTTCTTCCATATTGAGCGTTATCTGAAAGGTAAGCGCCCTTGACATTATTGCAGCTGTTTTTGGCAGGGCTCTCTTGCTGTAACTGCAGCGGGTAGTGCCATCAGGGTTCTTGAATGGGTATCCGGTTCTTGTAAGGCTCTTGCCCTCAAGAAGATGCTCCCATCTCTCATAATAGTGCCAGTCATTATCATACCAGTAAACAGCCCCATATCCCTCAGAAGCCATGACCCTGTTAAATTCCCTTGCACGTTTTTCATCAGGCAGGAAAAAAATCATGAATGTTGCCGTGTCACCTGATGGGTCGGGTATGTGGCGGAATGTGATATCCTTAAACTGTGAAAGCGCCTCCTTTATCCTTGCCTTGTAGCCTCTCTGAATTTTAAGGATATTATCAAGTTTTTTAAGCTGCGCAACGCCCAGCGCCCCCTGAAGCTCCATCATCCTGTAATTGAAGCCAATAAAACTGCGTTTCTCAAGACCCCTTGAGACATTAGGGTTATGGTCGTGCCCGTGGTCAGAATATTCCGAGGCCTTTGTGTATAATGCCTTGTCATTTGTAAGCACTATGCCGCCTTCGCCGGTTGTCAGGGTTTTGACCGCATCAAATGAAAAGGTGCCAAAGCTGCCAAATGTCCCGAGCGACCTTCCGTTGCACCTGCCTCCTGTAGACTGGGCTGTATCCTCAAGCACGGGTATGCCATGTTTATCTGCTACCCTGACTATCTCCTCTATATTTGCGTGTGAACCGCACATATGAACAGGGATGATGGCCTTTGTTTTAGGGGTGATCCTCTTTTCAAGGTCCATGGGGTCAAGGCACAGTGTATCATCTATCTCTGCAAATACAGGCACTGCGCCTGCATCCAGGATAGACTCCCATGTGGCGATAAAGGTGAATCCCTGTGTGATAACCTCATCACCCGGGCCAACGCCAAGTGCAGCAAGGGCCACCCTTAAAGCGGCTGTCCCTGACGAGACAGCAAGGGCATAACCTGCATTGCAGTACCTGGCAAAATTTCTTTCAAATTCCAGCACCTTGCTGTTTTCCTTATGCTCATACCTGAGCAGCATCTTCCTTGATAAGGTCTTCTGTACCTCTTCAAGCTCTTCCTGTCCTATTATTTCATATCCTGGCATAGTTATTCCTTTCCCTAACCTTCATAGGCGTTTCTGTATATCTCTATAGCAGCCTCTTCTGTCATTGGCCTGGGGTTATTTGCTATTGGGACTGCAACCTGCATTGCAGCCTTTGCCATCTCAGGTATTGACTCTTCAGGTATATTGAGCTCCTTCAGGGTTATTGGAACGCCAATATCCAGGGCAAGTTCAAACACAGCATCAGCCACAAGCGACGCACACTCCCTGCCTGAAAGCTCTCCTGTCTCCTGATCCATGCACATGGCCATATTGCAGAATTTGTCAATATTGCCAGGGTAGTTATATTCAAGCACATAAGGCAGAAGCAAGCCGTTACCAATTCCATGTGGGACATCAAATATTGCACCCATCGGATAGGCCATTGCATGAACAGCGCCGACACCGGCCATGGCAAGCCCCATTCCGGCAAGGTAGCTCCCCATCATCATGTTCTCACGGTATTTCAGGTTTTTGCCGTCAAATACTGCGCCCCTGAGGTTCTCCATGATTATCTCAATAGCCCTTAGCGATACTATCTCGCTCATAAAATGGGCCTTAAGTGATGTGTATGACTCAATGGCATGTGTGAGCGCATCCATGCCTGTATATGCTGTAACCATGGGGGGAAGGTCTATTGTCAGTTCAGGGTCAAGTATGGCAGTGTGAGGGTAAAGATAGGGGCTGTTAATCCCTCCCTTTTTCTTTGTATCCCTCTGTGTGAAAACAGCGGTGAGGGTGGTTTCGCTGCCAGTGCCCGCTGTGGTGGGCACCATGATTGTCGGAATACCCCGTTTTTTAACCTTGTTCTGCCCAATATAATCAATGGCCTTGCCCTCGTTTTTAACAAGCACTGCGATTGCCTTTGCAATATCCATTGTACTGCCACCGCCCACGCCTATCACGCACTGCACCTTTTCCTTGAGCGCAAGTTCTGTAGCAAGGTCTGCTATCTTTGGGTCCGGTTCAGGGGTTACATCTGAAAATATATAGGATCTGATCCTTGCGGATTTAAGCGACTCTTTCACCTTTTCGGCAATGGGTGATCTTGATAGTGTCTGATCAATCACAAGAAGCACCTTTGATGCATCCAGCTTTTTACACTCGCTTCCAAGCTCCATTACGGCGCCTGACCCGAAAATTGTCTTTTTAACACCTTCTATAGTCTTGATATTATTCATATATTACCCCTTTAGATTGTTATTTCAGGGCCTGGCTTTTAAAAGCTAAATCCCCTAGTGGTTACTGTTTTCCTTTTATCACTAATAAAATGAGGATATCCCCTTCAAATCGGATGATAAAGATGAAATGAATTACATCAATATCAAATATTTTTCAAGCTATTAAAATGGGTTGTTTGGCCTTTAACCCTGAATGTTTCTATATATTTAAGCCCTGATTAGGGGCTTTTGCCTGAAAATATTATGATAACTGATATCTGGCATAATTATCGCATAATAATTCAAAAGTAAAATATTTGAATCGCTTTACAAAGAGATCCCAAAGGATTTTCAAAGAGGAGGAAGAGATGGATTTTTTAACACCCGCGCAGAGGCTCGGGCTTGAAATAGAGGAATATATTGAGCTTATAGAGCTGTTTCTTTCGACAGGCGATACGGATATAAGCGGAATGGAGAAGGCCGCTGTTGCTCATGATTATGCTGCCCTGGTGGAGCGTGCCCACTCGCTAAAGGGTTCATCAGGGAATCTTGGGCTGACAGAAATATATGAAAAGGCAAAACAGATCGAGATAAATGCAAGGGCTAATAGCCTTGAGGGATTTGATGACCTTTTTATGCAGATAAAACAGCAGGTTAACATTATTGCCGATTCGCTGAAAGGGCGTAGGCAATAGATAGGGTATACTGTTTTCCAAATGTCAAAAAAGCGTCGCATTAAGTCAACTGAATGACTGGTAAAATATAAATTTCTAATTCTGAAAGCTGTGTAAAACTGGAGGTTTAAATGGTTGAAGGCAGGAAAATAAATAAAAAAACTGTCAAGCCGGGCAAGGATATAGCAGGGGCTGTTGTTGAGGATCTTAGAGTAAAACTTTTAAAACTGATCAACCAGGATGTTAATGAGGTGGCAATTGATATGAAGGGCATTAATATGATTGATTCTACAGGCCTTGGGGTTTTGATAGCCGCCAGAAATTCGCTTGATCAGACCGGCGGGATGCTTAAGCTGACTAATGTATCTGAAAACATAGACAACCTTCTCAAGATGACAGGAATAGACAGATACCTGAACATAAATGTTGCATAATAAAGGTAACCGCATGTGGGGTTATCGTAAAAATATAAGAAAACGAATGGACCTGTGGGCTGTTATTTGAACAGGGCGTAAATAGTAATGGAGGATAAAAATGAGCATGCAGGATGACGAGACCTTGAGACTCTATGTGGAAGAATCAATAGAGCATTTGGCAGATATTGAGAATGATCTGCTGGCCATTGAAAAGGATGGCGCTGATATCAATGAGGAGCTGGTAAACAAGGTATTCCGTGCTGCCCATTCGATAAAGGGTGGCGCCGGATTTATGGGGCTTAACAATATAAAAGAGCTCTCCCACAAGATGGAAAATGTGCTAGGCATGATCAGGGAAAGAGAGATGGTTCCAAACCCTGAAATTGTCAACATACTCCTCCTTGCCTCAGATACACTCAGGAATCTGCTAAATAATGTGAGCGCCAGCAATGAGATGCCCATTGAAGAGCATATTAATGCCCTTGTGGCCCTAACCGCAGGCACTACTGCGGATAAAAAGGCGGAAAAAAAAGAGGAAAATATTATCCTCAACTTTGATAATGGGCGGATGGTATTTAATGTTTTAGCCTCTGACCTGAACAATTCCAGAAAAAAGGGGCAATATATCTACCTTGCAGAGCTTGATCTTGTCCATGATATTGAAAAAAAGGGGCTTACAACAGCGGAAGTCCTGAAAAAACTCAGTGAAAGCGGGACAATACTATCAAATGAGGTGGATGTGAAATCGGTTGGCACACTGGACAGCTATTCAGACTCAAGCAGGGTGCCTTTTCTTGTCCTCTTCGGCACCATACTGGAACCGGAAATGATAAATGCCCTTTTTGATATTGATGAGGCGAATATTTACCTTCTGGAAAGTGATAACAGTTTTATAAGGCTTACTGAATATGGCGAGTCA
The DNA here is from genome assembly GCA_964460435.1 of uncultured Desulfatiglans sp. Taxonomy (GTDB): domain Bacteria; phylum Desulfobacterota; class DSM-4660; order Desulfatiglandales; family HGW-15; genus JAAZBV01. The sequence goes on along the minus strand of CAYWRH010000011.1, from coordinate 13,376 downwards.
AAGGACTCCGCTGAAATTAAGGAGATACATGAAGAGAGCCATGTGCAGCAGCATGAAGAAAAACCTTTAAAAGAAGAGATATCATCATACTCTGCGCATGAGTCAGCTTCTGGCGCTGCTGTCAGGGAAGGCGATTCGTCTGCCTCTTCAGGGGCAAAGAGCTCTGAAACCAGTCTGAGGGTTAATGTAAGCCTGCTGGATTCACTTATGACTCTTGCAGGAGAGCTTGTTCTCGGCAGAAACCAGCTCATGCAGTCAATTGGTCAGAAGGATATCAGGGCAATAGAGGGGACTGGCCAGAGGCTGGATCTTATAACATCAGAGATACAGGAAGCAATCATGATGACAAGGATGCAGCCTATCGGTAATGTATTTAACAAGTTTCCGAGGGTTGTAAGAGACCTTGCCCGCAACCTGAACAAGGAGGTAAAACTCACCATAGAGGGTGAAGGTGTAGAGCTTGATAAGACAATCCTTGAGGCAATCAATGATCCTCTTACACATCTTGTCAGGAATTCGGTCGATCACGGCATAGAACTTCCTGCTGAAAGGCAGAGGGCAGGAAAGGAATCTGTCGGCCATGTAATGCTCAAGGCCTATCATGAAGCAGGACAGGTGAATATAGAAATCAGGGATGATGGAAAGGGGATGAATCCTGATAAACTGGCAAAGGTCGCCGTTGAAAAAAAGGTCATAACAGAAGAGCAGGCAATATCCATGTCTGACAAGGAAAAGATCAATCTCATTTTCATCCCGGGTTTTTCCACGGCAGAAAAGGTAAGCGATGTATCGGGTCGTGGTGTGGGCATGGACGTGGTGAAGACCAACCTTGATAAACTTGGTGGCGTGGTTGATATAGAATCTGTAATTGGCAAGGGCACAATAATAAAAATAAAGCTGCCCCTTACTCTGGCCATTATTCCCAGTCAGCTGATAAGCGTATGCGGAGAAAGATATGCAATACCACAGGTAAATCTTGAGGAGCTTTTCAGGATACCTGCTAACCAGGTAAAAGAGAGGATAGAAAAGGTCGGTGACGCTGAGGTGGTAAGATTAAGAGGGAGCCTGCTTCCGCTTATCAGGTTAGCTGATGTTATAGGTATTGAAAGGGAATACCTTGATCCGGATGAAAAAATAAAAAAGGCCGATAGAAGGGAGAGCATATCTGACAGAAGGGGCAGAAAGAGCCCCCTTAAAAAGGCTGTTAAAGATGATGATATGACCGGGGCTATCAATGAGAAAAGCGATGAACAGGGGGTGGATGATATCACTGATGAATATTCAAACCGCAGGAAAGAATCATCTGACCGAAGATACCATGCATCAAGCGCTGTTAATATTGTTGTGGTCTATACCGGGGCGCTCAAATATGGTCTCGTTGTGGATGAACTGCACGATTCCGAGGAAATCGTTGTGAAACCTCTTGGAAGACATATAAAGCACTGCAAGGCCTATGCGGGAGCAACAATAATGGGTGATGGCCGCGTTGCGCTCATCCTTGATGTTGCAGGAATTTCTAAAATGGCACGGCTGACCTCAATGGATGGAACAGAGAGGGCGGTGCAGGTCGCAAAGGAACAGAGGATGAAGAGTCAGAAGGATATCCAGTCACTGCTGATTTTCAGGAATGCTGAAGATGAGCAGTTTGCCGTCCCCCTGGGTCTTGTTGAAAGGGTGGAAAAGATAAAACGGACTGACATAGAGCATGTCGGAGGTAAAAAGGTTATACAGTACAGGGGCGCAAGCCTGCCGCTCTTTGCCATTGAACAGGTGGCTAATGTGAAACCCCTTGCTGACAAGGAAGATCTGCTTGTAATAGTCTTTAATATCGGAGGAAGGGATATAGGCCTTCTTGCTACACCGCCGCTTGATTCAACAGAAGAGGCCCTTACAGTGGATGACATGACACTCAAGCAGACCGGTATTATGGGTTCTGCCATAATAGCAAATCAGACAACCCTCATGATAAATATTTTCGGGATTGTTGAGGCGCTTAATCCTGACTGGTTTACCAAAAAGGAAACGGTCATGGTTTCTGATAACAGGGCAGCTACGGTTCTCTATGCTGAGGACTCCAATTTTTTCAGGGGACAGGTTACTGAATACCTGAAGGAAGACGGGTATAACGTTATTGAGGCAGAGGATGGCCGAATCGCCCTTGATCTTATAGAAAAGCATATAGATGAAATTTCCCTTGTCATAACTGACATAGAGATGCCCAATATGGATGGCTTTGAGCTGACATCAATGATTAAAAATGATGCTAGATTCAAGCATCTCCCTGTGATTGCACTTACTACAATGGCGAGCGATGAAGATATTTCAAAGGGCAGCAAGGTAGGGATAGACGATTACCAGATAAAGCTGGACAAGGAAAAGCTGATGAAAAGTGTTTTTCAGCATCTAAAGGCAGCCAGGAAATGAAGAATAACCTGGTAATTTTGGTATGATGAAATCTCTTTTATAACAAATATACACCGATTAATGGTGCGGGAGGTAATAATAAATGGCAAACCAGGCTGATAGTAGAAATACAGGGAACAGAACAATGGAGCTTGCAACATTTTATGTTGGTGATTCGCTGTGCGGAATGGATATATTAAAGGTACAGGAGATAAACAAACTCCTTGAGATGACAAAGGTTCCGCTTGCGCCTGAGTATGTAAAGGGGATACTGAACCTCAGAGGCCAGATTGTTACTGTCATAGACCTTGGTAACAAACTCAGTCTGGCAGATACAGAGATATCCAGCGAAACAAGAAACATAATAGTAAACTCAAATGGTGAATATATAGGTCTTCTTGTTCACAGGATAGGAGATGTTGAAAGGGCAGAAGAGGATAAAATAGAGCCTCCGCCGGCAAATATCGGGGGTATCCAGGGAAGATATTTTGAGGGTGTCTTTAAAAAGGAAAAGAACCTGATCGGCATACTCAATGTGGAAGAGATCCTGAAGGATGACGGCAGTCAGGCCATTTAGGAATTAGAATCAGATTAATCAAGGGCTTGATCTTTCACTTGAAAGAAAAGAGGAATTACAGGACTTAATGGAAAAAACCCCCCTCAGAGTGCTTGTGGTCGACGATACTGTGGTTTATCGTAAGACCGTGAGCGATGTACTGGCTGAAATACCGGGTGTCGAGGTAGTAGGGACCGCCAACAATGGCAAGATTGCCATGATGAAGATAGCCTCTCTCAAGCCTGACCTCATTACCCTTGACATAGAGATGCCTGAGATGAATGGGCTCGATGTGCTGAGGGCCATTAAAACTGAGGCGCCTGATGTTGGGGCAATTGTATTAAGCACACTTACTTACAAGGGCGGTGAACTCACAATAAAGGCGCTTGAGCTGGGCGCCTTTGACTATATTACAAAACCGGAAACCGGAAGTATTGAAGAGAGTAAAAGAACAATAAAAAAGATCCTTGAACTTTTACTCAGGAGTTACTCCAGACATCTGGAGATGAAAAAGATACTGCGTGGCGCCAATTACGGAAAGGCATATCCTTCCGGGATATCAACAGGCCAGCCATATCCAATAACATCAAAATATAGCGCAACAGCCTCAGCTAGGGCGCCCAGAAAGACAAAAGCGGAAATTGTGGGGATTGGAATATCAACAGGAGGGCCAAAGGCCCTGTCTGAAATGATGCCCAGGATCCCGGCCAATATCAATGTGCCTATATTGATAGTCCAGCATATGCCCCCCATGTTTACCAGTTCTCTTGCGAAAAGTCTTGATGCCAGGTGCGCCATTGAGGTCAAGGAGGCGGAGGATGGCGAGGTAATAAGGCCAAATGTCGCATTTATTGCCCCTGGTGGAAAACAGATGAAGGTAGTAGCAGGCGCTGACGGACTGAGCAGGATAATCAGGATTACTGACGATCCCCCTGAAAACAGCTGCAAACCATCTGTGGATTATCTTTTCAGGTCAATTGCAGAGCATTATGTGGGGCGTTCTGCAGGCGTAATAATGACTGGGATGGGTTCAGACGGCACACTTGGGTTAAGGCTCATGAAAAGAAACGGCTCATATATCATAGCTCAGGATGAACCAAGCTGTGTGGTCTTTGGCATGCCCAAAAAGCCTATTGATGAGGGGATTGTTGATGTCATAGCCCCGCTGGACAGGATCGCTGACGAGATATTTAACAGTGTTAAATCTATTTAAGAAGAATGGTTGCATATTTTCATGATCAAAATCACTCCAAATGAGATTAAGGTACTCTCAAAATATATCTATGATATTTCAGGTATTTTTCTGGATGAGAAAAAGGCCTATCTTCTTGAGACCAGATTAAAAATGATCATGGATACGGAGGGGTTTACCTCATATCAGGCGCTTTACCAGAGGGCAATATCTGAAAAGAGCGGCCAGATGGAAAGAAAGATAATCGATGCAGTGACCACAAATGAGACCCTCTTTTTCAGAGACAAGGCGCCTTTCGAGATGTTCAAGTATAAGGTCATGCCTGACCTTATAGATAAACGCACAGCCCAGGCCGCAGGTTCAATGCCAATTAATATCCGCATATGGAGCGCCGCATGCTCCACAGGCCAGGAGATTTACAGCCTTGCAATCATTTTAAAGGAGCTCATCCCTGATCAGAAGAAATACAGGATAAAGCTTTTAGGCACTGATATATCGGATGATGCTGTAGCGCAGGCAAGCTATGGCAAGTATAACAGATTTGAGATTGAGCGGGGGCTTGAAAAGGATCAGCTCCAAAAATATTTTGTTTCAAATGGCAGCTCCTGGAAGATCAGGGATGATATAAGGGCAATGGCCGTATTCCAGAAACGGAATCTGATGGAGCCATTCACTGGAATAGGGCAGTTTGATGTAGTCTTTTGCCGCAATGTAGCCATATATTTCAGTATTGAAGACAGAAAAAGGCTCTTTGACAAGATTGCTGGTGTCATGGCCCCTGACGGATATCTGGTCATAGGTTCAACTGAATCTCTGACAGGGATATGCCCTCAGTTTGAGCCGCAGAGACATTTAAGGTCTGTTTTTTATACGTTAAAGAATAAATAGGAGGAATAAGAGCAGGAGAAGGATCAATTATGAGAAACAATAAATCATATATAATATGGATGCCTCAGAATGGTTCCGGTAAAACACATCAGATCATAATAGACCCGCGGTATCTTGTTACGCTCGCAATAGCCCTTGTGCTCTGCATTGTCTCCATACCATTTTTAGAGCACCGACTTTTTACCCTGAACAGAAAGATCGCCATTCTGGAAGGCCGAAGCGCCAGTATGAAAACCGAGATAGCCGGCCTCAGATACCTTAAGGATAATCTTGAAGATATAGAAAAAAAGGATCGTCAGCTGAGTGAGTATTTCGGGATGGGCAATAATCTGTCTCATATGGGAGGTCTGCCAGGGAGGGGCGGAATATCAGATGATTCAGGATTAAAGGCCATTGAGAGCAGTCTTTTATCGTTGCCTGAAGATAATGGCCTTCCAACTCATCTAAGTAATCTTGATGAAAGATTTAAAAAATATTCCGAGTTGATAAAGAGCCGTGAGCAGATCCTTGAGGTTACCCCCAGTATACTTCCGGTCGAAAAGAAGGGCATATCACTTTCATCAAATTTTGGATGGCGTGAAAACCCCTTTACAAAAGCAAGGGAATTCCATGCGGCTATTGATATATCAGGGGATATGGGGACAAAGATTTATGCCCCTGCCAGGGGCCTTGTTTTGAAAACAGGTTACGATAAAAGGATTGGCAGGTTTATTGTGATCAGGCATACAGATAAAATAGATACCATATATGGCCACCTTAGCGCCATATATGCAGAATCAGGAAAAGAGGTTAAGCGCGGGGAGAGGATCGGCCTTATGGGAAACAGCGGCCTGTCAACAGGCATTCATCTGCACTATATGGTAATAAAAGAGGGAAGGGCTGTTAACCCCTTTGAGTATATCCTTGATGCGGGCGATGGATTATGAAGCTTCTTTCTCCTGCACGCAGGAAAGATATTATGCCCATATCTCTCTTTATCTTCCTCCTGATAACCCTGTCACCGCATTCTTCCAGCGCAGCATTACAACTGGATGAAGATGCTGTATTCTGCTGTTATTTTTATATAAGCGGTGAAAAGCCCTCAGATCAGGATATTGAGGAGTTGTGTTTTAACAGTGGCAGGCCATCCTATACTGCCTACAAGCCATCCGAGATGTTTTCAAAAAAAAGCCTGCTGTCTGAAAAAAAGAGGATAGAAGAGAGGGTTAAAACCATCTCTTTTGACCCCGCTGTTACCTGGAATATAAGGCTTGATAAACTTGACGCAGCCTTTGTTGGACGATTTTTCAGCCCTTCCAATATTAATGCAGCTATTCCAAGACCCACACCCTATATAGGAGGGAGACTCTCAATAGACGGGTCTCAATATATAAAAAAGGGCCTGAAGGCGCTTATTGATCAGATACCATCTGAAAGGTATGAAAATGGGGTTGAAATATCAATCACTCTGCGCCCGGTTAATGGGGTGCATGAGTATGAAAAGAGGAATATAGTTGAACAGAATGTAACCCTTCCCATTAGATATGTCATTTTTCAGCCAATAAAAGTCCGAATAGTTGACGGAAACAGTTTGAATAATAAACCTGATAAATAAAACAGAAGAATAAAATGGCAACCTGATTATAACTTATTGATATAATTAGAAATAAAAAAGAGTATGTGCCTGACTTTTTGGTATATATCTTGCTTTGTAGTGGGGCAGATAACTTTAATTTAAACTCGGCTGGAGGGTATTCTAATGGGAAATGTGCTAATGGGTGACCTTGATGGTCTGACAGAAAGACTTGCCTTTGATACACATGATATTGAGCAGATAATAACAAGGTATAAGGCCAGGGTTGTCGCAGGAACAGATGACAATGACTATATGGAATATGATGGAAGAATTTATCCGGTAAAGGGGATTAAGAATAGAGAAGAGTTGAAGCCATATTTTATTATCCTGAAATCAGGCGTTGCATTTAATGCAAGCGATTATCAGATGCTGTTTAATACGGAAGAGCTTCCAAACAGCCTGATTACCGGTATTGACCCATCAGGTAAAAAATACCTGTGCAGGCATTATATGAACGGAAGCAGGATAATGGAAACGACTGTTCAAAATTATGCCTCTTCCGGGAGTGCCCAGAATCTGACCCTGGATGAGACTGAAAAGCTCAAGGATGTTATAAACAAGCTGAAAAAGGGCGAGTTTTTTGAATTACTTACCATGGAATTTTCAGATAAGATAAAGGGGATTGCCAAGGAACTGATCGATTTCAGAAAAGATATCCAGACAAGGATAGAACCTGATATAGTGGAGATAGCATCAAAGGATATACCAGAGGCAAGCAACCAGCTTGAAGGTATAAATGAGACCCTTGAAGAGAGCACCATGAAGATAATGGATATCAATGAGGCCCAGATGGAGGCAGCCAAAACCCATTACAGGCTTCTTGAACAGATACTTGCAAAAAACAGTGACAGAGATGGAAACATCTCTGTGGGTTTGAGCCTTGAGGAGGCCATAGATACGATCCAGGGCCAGATCGCCCTGCTGAAAGAGATGGAGAACCGCTCTCTTACCATGATGGAGCCATTAAGTTTCCAGGACCTTGTGGGCCAACGTATACAGCGGATTATCCGGCTCGTCAGGTCTATGGAGATAAAAATTGAGGAATTGATTGTCTCTTTCGGAATAAAATTAAAGAAATACAAGGAAGACCCCGAAATAACATATGAGGAATTGAATAAGGATGTGGATGAGTTCATGTATGAACTTAAAGGCCCGCAGAGGTCAGGAGAGGGGCTTGATCAAAAGGCCATTGATGATCTATTGAATAATATGTAATATAAATAAACAAAATAAAGCTGGCTTTACAGCTTTTATGCAATATAATATGCGACAAATGGAGGAAACAATATGGGATTTGATACTTCGATCAAGGTATTAGTTGTTGATGACTTCGCAACAATGAGACGGATTGTTAAAGGTGTGCTAAAGCAGCTTGGTTTCAATGATATAATTGAGGCTGAAGATGGCAATATGGCGCTTAAGGAACTTCAGAAAGAGAAGATCGGCCTGATCGTTTCTGACTGGAATATGCCCAATATGACAGGGCTTGACCTTCTTAAGGCGGTAAGGGCAGATGAAAAACTCAAAAATACTCCTTTCCTGATGGTAACTGCTGAGGGGCAGAAGGAAAATGTTGTACAGGCTGTCCAGGCCGGTGTGAGCAATTATATAGTAAAACCCTTTACCCCTGAAACCTTCAGCGCAAAACTGGAAAAGATTTTCTAAAGCAGGAAATTATTATCCGTTATTAGGGGAAGATTATTCCCTGTTCAGGGCAAAAGAGATGATCTTCAGTCTGTTTCATTATATAGGGAAACTGGTTGTAACTATTTATAACATGTTGAATATACAGATTAATATTCCAAAATACAGATGCTGTTCACCATCAACATATGATCATCCGGATTATGGCAAGCTTATTGCAAATAATGTAAGGTAATTCATTCAAAAAGGGATCATATTACAGGGTATGATTTCTGAGTGGTTATCTAAACCGGTAAAGGAGTCAAAAAATGAGAATCGATGAAGGTCAGAGAATAAATATTGAACAGCAGGGCAGGATAAACAAGAGCCGGAATAGTGAGGCTGGCAGTTTTCAGCAGATAATGGAGCAGTTGACCTCACGTCCTGAAACAGGAAGGTCATTACCCTTAAATATCAACCCGGTTCAGATAATAAACGGGCCGGCTGGAATTATACCCGTTAACGGGCAACCAGATTCCACTGAAAAGACAATGCTTCTTGATACCCTGAAGGGCACACTTGATCTTATTGATTTTTATGCGGGAAGGCTTTCAGATACATCCTTGCCTGCTGAAGATCTCACATCCCTTGTTGATAAGCTTGATGAAAAGCTTTCTGACATTAAGGGGCTCTCATCCATGGAAGGCATACCTGACAGGCTGAAACCTGTAATCTCTGATATTGCTGTCACAATGGGCACAGAGATAGAGCGTTTTCGCAGGGGTGATTACCTTTAACTATAGAGGAAAAGAGATAACAATATCGGCTGTCTGACCTTTTCGGGTTTTAATGATTACTCCGTCAGAGTGAAATACCTTCAATATCAGCATGATATCTGTTTCATTTTCATGGGCCGTGAGCCTCTCTGAGGTGAAGTCTGTTTTTATTATTATCTCATCTACCCTGCAAACAAGGTCATTCAGCCCTGTAGATATCGCAACCTCATAAAAACCATTATTTTTTAATGTCCTGATATGGAGGGTTTTTCCCCTGGCTCTCTCTATCTCCTCTATTACCCTTTGAAGAAGCCAGCCAAATACCAAAACAGAATCATGAGGGAGGCTTTTTATAACAGGGGGCTCATCTGACAGGTCAAGGGTTGTCTCAACATTATGCTTGTAATAGAGATTTGTATTTAAAAAAAAGAGCTCCTGCTCAAGATATTCATTGAAGTTCAAAAAACCGTTATCATCTCGCGTGATCCTGCTGGATGATGTCTTTATAATGGCATTAAGACGCTCCAGCTCCTCTTCAATACGCCTGAGTCTTGCAAGAATAGTGCTCTCTTTGCCATTGTGAGCCTCTGCCTCTTTTTTAAGCATATACTGGGTCATCTCAAGATCAAGGCCGATATTCTGCAAAGGGCCGTTAATATTGTGTATCAGACCGCCTGTTACCTTTCCGAGTGATGCAAGTTTATACAGTTCAATAAGGTTCTTGAAAGAGATTTCCATGATTATTTCTCCTCTGGAGATTTCCGGTTTCTTATATCTATCCTCTGCTTCTGGAATACCATTTTTATAATTGAATCATGGGCATCATCCCTTATGCAGACTATCCTGGTCGCATATATATTTTTGCCCCTCTTTTTTGTTGCCCTCAATATCTCTGTGATCAGTTCTATATTGTACTGAACAACAGCCGGCATAATCATCTCCATTTTCAGGAGGGCGCCCTCTTTAAATTCCTCTTCCGAGGCGAATTTCAACCCTGAGGCGCTTATCTCAATAATATTATCCTGTCCTTTTGAGTCGCATGCGGGTCTGGATAATATCTGTTCGATGATATAGTCAAGCTTGTTATTGAGGAGTTTGAGCGCCTGAAAAAGCTGTTCATCTTTTGAGCCCTTTGGTGTTTCCTCAAGAAATGCATCAATCGGACTGGGCAAGCCGCACTGTTTAAACAGGGCATTGCCCATGCCATTTTTCACCAGCTCTATCTCATCCTCTGAGAGTAATTTCCACTTTACGGGGACTGTAATCTCAACCCTGAAATGGTCGCGTTTGTTTATTTCCGGCATTCCACTGGCTCCTGGTATACTTTATATTTCAAAGATATAAATTTTTTGGAGTATATTATATTTTTTTTATGAATGAAAAGTAAAAACAGATACCGTCTGAAAAGTAATATGAGAATAATGGTTCAGGCCGGTTTCTAAACGGCAATACACATTTGCTTCTGGCTGGTGTACTCCCTGAATAGACTGAGTGATGCATCCACAACATCAGGGTCAAACTGTGTGCCCCTGTTTGCTATCAGCTCTTCAATGCATTTTTCAACTGGAAGCGCCTTTCTGTATGCCCTGTCTGAACTCATTGCATCAAAACTGTCAGCAACAATAAGAATCCTGGCTAAAAATGGGATCTCATTGCCTTTAAGGCTGTCAGGGTAGCCCCTGCCATCCCATCTTTCATGGTGGTTTCTTATTATTGCAAGCTCCTCATTATCCAGCATAAGGGGGGAAACAATGTTTACCCCTATCAGGGGATGTGTTTTTATCTTGTCATATTCCATATCTGTAAGTCTTGTCTTCTTGTTCAGGATGCAGTCATCTATGCCAATCTTTCCGATATCATGAAGAGGGCCGTATGTCCTGAGCCGATGCATGTCGTCATCAGAACAACCCATTATTTTCGCTATCTCTACTGCATATTTTGTTACGCGCGAAGAGTGCTGGCGGGTATATATATCTTTTGCCTCAATGGCCCCTACAAGGGACATCATTGATGCCATAAGGCTTTGCATCAGGTTGTCATAAAGGGCCATGTTTTCTATGTTAAGGGCAGTTCTTTCTGCCATGAATTTGAGAATAAACTGATCATCAGCATCAAATCCGGTGTTCCCTGTTTTTTCTCCAAGTAAAAGGATCCCGAAGGGTTCATTCCTTATATTGAAAGGGATGGATATATAGTTGTTTTCCGGCAGTATATTGCCATGATCGGCATCAGGGGTTAGGCCAAAACATCTTTCAAAGAGGCGTCTATTGATATTTTCCTCAATTTTTTCACTGCCTGTTGAGATACGTTTGCCTGGTCCGGCATTGTCAAGCCCCTTTTGTGAGAGCATGATATAACTGCTTGCCCTGTCATTATCACGGATGAGAAAACAGGCCTTTTTTGCCTGGCATATCTCTATGCTTTTATTGATGATAAACCTGTGGAGCTCATCTGTCCTGTTGATCCTTGAAAGGGAATCAACAATGTCATACATGAGCGTCTGGGACCTTATCCTTTTCTGGAGTTCAATATTGAGCTTTTCCACCTCCTGTTTCTGTTCCAGCTCCTGATTGAGCCTCCAGTTGTTTTCCATGAGGCTTTTAAGACGGCTGATCCTTTCAAGTATTATCTTGATATCCTGAAGACGAAAGGGTTTTACAAGGAAGTCCGATGCCCCGCTGCGCATTGCATCAATCACAGTCTCCATTGTGGGGTAACCGGTCATTATTATCACATTTGTCAACTGATGGTTTTCATGAATTCGCTTGAGTGTTTCAAGTCCGCCAATGCCAGGCATCATGAGATCCATGAATATGTAGTCAAATGAACCGCGGTCTATCTCGGTGAGAGCCTTTTCACCACTGTCAAGGATGGTGATATTCTTGAAATTGAGATGTTCAAAGAACATGCCCAGTGTCTCTCCAACCATCGGATCATCATCGACAATCATTACACGCATGGCGTTATAATCCTTATCAGCTACTGTCCCATGCTGTTGAATAGTTTCGACTTGCACAACTCAAATTCCTTTCCTGTCAATAAACCTCTTTCTTTAAGGTCTGAAATCCGTTCAAGATTGTCCAGTATTGAGGTCTTCATATTGGAGACTGTACTTGAATAGTAAAAGGGAAGCATGCTGCCTGCAATTACCGGTTTCTCATCCCCAACATTCTCTTCGGGTTTGTCATTGTTAATCTCAAGCAGTTTTTTCATCATATTCAACTGTTCATATGCATTTTTCAGATCATCTATGAGTTTCCTGTTTTCCCGTATAAGCCTTATCTTTTCACGGGCATTATTAACAATGATCTTTATCTCTTCCAGCTTGAATGGCTTTGTAATATAGTCATATGCGCCTTCCCTTATTGCCTGGACAGCGGTTTCAAGGGAGGCAAACCCGGTTATAAGCACAACAAGAGAGTCAGGATCGATCTTTTTGGTTTCGGTCAGAACCTCAAGCCCATTTGCCCCCGGCATCATAAGGTCAGTGATTATGAGATCAAACTTCTCATTTCTGCATAAATCTATTGCCTTTTTGCCATCATTACAAACAGTTACGTCGTTTTCCTGGTCAAAAACGGTTTTCAGTGCAGATAGTAATGTCCTGTCATCATCTACAATTAGCAGTTTAAGTTTCATTTCTGTTTCTCTTATGCAGAATCAATAAAGTGTTTTGTTCTATACCTTTTTATCAAACAGGATGCCTGTCATCTCTTCAATCCTGGCCGCAAGATCAAGCAGCTCTTCAGGGGGTATTTCCCTTATCACCTTTCCGCTCTCTTTTGATGTAACCTTTACAATTATTCTACCGGTCTTTTCATCTACCTGGATTTTCAGATCCCTCTGTATAGATTGAACATAACTGTCCATGGTCTCTGCAATGCGGCTAATTTTGTCATTCAGAGAGTCTATATACAGCCTGATATCCTGGGGCTCCTTTTTACCCTCATTCTCAGCGTTTAAGGCCCTGTTTTTTATATTTACAGAGGAGGCGAGAGGGGTGATTGTCCCAATCTCTCTTTTTGCCAACTCTCTGGTTATGTTTTGAACAGCTTCCATCCAGGTTCCTTCCTGCTTAACTTAAAAGGTGTATACACTCCATATATACCCTGTCTGCATCCTTATCGGCATGAATCCATTAAGGCTTTAAAGATTATATCATTTTTTATGGTTCGGAAGTTACTGGCCTTTTAAAAGACAAAACAGGAAGATCCATAAATAATAAAGAAATTCCTGTTTTAATATTTTCAGCCTGATAAATAATCAGATTATTCTAGTTAGTGTCAATCCAAAAAATGTATTTTTTGGATTCAAGCGGTCAGC
>CAYWRH010000010.1:0-50551 GCA_964460435.1 uncultured Desulfatiglans sp. | reverse complement strand
TAAATATGATTAAATATCTATTATTTACTCCTTTTATGCAATATTATTTGACCAATTTTATCTGACAACATATTATTCTTGTTAAAAACTCAGGTTAATAATTTGGGTTTCTATTTTATATTGATACAAATTATCAAGATTATCATTATTGTTGTTTGTTGAACCTGAACAGTGAATAACTGGGAGTAAATATGGCTCAGAAGGATAATAAGATCATATGCAGCCTCAGGCAATATCGCATTGAAAAGAAATTGTCACAGGATGAGCTGGCTAAAATAATAGGCATAAAACGTCAGGCCATATATGATATTGAATCCGGTCGTTACCTGCCAAATACAGCCATTGCCCTTCAACTCGCACGCCTGTTTGCCTGTCGTGTTGAAGACCTTTTTAATATTGATGAGCCTGTTGAATCCCAGCCTGTATATGTAATAAATGGTGATAACACCCCTTCAACCCGGCTCTCCCTGGCAAAGGTGCGTGACCGCCTGGTAGGTATCCCGCTCAAGGGTTCAAGTGCCTCATCCTTCGGCCTGAAAGCGGCTGATGGTCTTTTGGATAATGCCGGTGAAAAGACACAGATATTCCTCCCTGAACACCTGCTTAACAATACAATTATACTTATGGGGTGCGATCCGGCCTTTGATATTCTGGGCCAGCATATTTCACGTATAGCGCCCGAATTTCGTGTCCACTGTCTGTTTGCTTCCAGCAGTGCAGCCCTGAATGGCCTTGCAGATGGTATTGCCCATGTTGCAGGTACCCACTTTCACAATACAGGTGGGGTTGAGTCTAATGTGCTTATTGCGAGCCAGAAACTGGGAGATGCAAAAGTCCACATCATTGGGTTTTCCGTAAAGGAAGAGGGCTTTATAGTGGCGCGGAATAACCCCCTTGGTATACGCAATGCAGCTGATCTGGCTCAACCAATGGTACGGTTTGTTAACAGGGAGCCCGGCGCTGCCCTCCGGTCTCTGCTAGATGACGAATTACGCAAGGCTGGTATCCCGGAGACAGCTATTAATGGCTACCATAACGAAGTGACATCCCACAGGGATGGGGCAAACAGGGTCGCCTGCAATGTTGCAGATGCGGCCCTGGGCCTGAGGGCTGTTGCAGATGCATATGACCTGGGCTTTGTTCCCATAACATCTGTCCGCTGTGACCTTGTTATACCGGATGATATGATGAGCCACCCCACAATAAAGATCCTTACCAATGCCCTGCAATCCCAGGCATTAAAAAAAGAGATAGACGCCATCCCCGGCTACGATGGCTCTGCAATGGGGAAAATTATTAATTGAATATGGAATTATCGAACTAAATATCCTTCATTTGCGCCCACCATATTCCAAAAAATTTAACTATCCAAAAAAGACAACGAAATTAACATTATTTTTGTTTTCATCAGACCTCACAGATCATTTTTAAATTCAGTTTGATCATTTTTAAAAATTAACTTGACTATCCAAAATCTGTTATGTTAATTCTAGCATATATCGTGTTAAGCGTACAAATAGAGTTTATAAAATAAGCATTAGCCATAAATATCCATTCCCGGAAAAGGGTTTTTCTTATTTAAAACCAGACAATTGATTCGCTGAAACACGGCAAAATGTAAATCGCCTTATGGCATTATAAGGCATAAAAATAGATATTCATGAAAAGCGATGCATTTAATTAAGTTGAAATGGAGGAGTCCTAAATGAAATTCAGATATGGAAAATTAGTAAATATTAGCGTTATTCTTGCATCCCTTGCCCTTGCCCCATATGCAGCGGCAGTAAACGATGAGGCAAAAGAGAATAAGGAATCAAAAAAACAGACCACACAGGCGCAGCAGGTAGAGCCGATGACTGTGGTTGATAAACCCGTCTCCATGCGGGATGACCTTGATCCATCCAGCATTACAAACATGTACAGGGTTGAGAAGAGTGCACAGTTTGGCACTGAGGTGTTTAATAGAGAGGATATAGCAAATTTCCAGCCGAGCGATATTTTTGACCTAATCAGCAAAGCTGCCGGTATGAATCTGTCATATCAAGGTCGTAGAAGTCCTTTTTTTATCTCACAGCGTGGCGGCGGTAATTTTACATATATAATAGATGGTGCTGTGCTACCCCCCTCTGTTAACCGGATAATTTATAAACTTCCTGTTGCAGCGATTGAAGAGATGCAGATAGTAAGAGGCTCAACATCACTTACACTTGGGCCTTCAATCCCAATAGGCGCTTCAAGCTCTGGTTCAGGCCTTAACACTGGTTTTATTATCATCAGGACAAAACAGCCTCAGAGGACACAGGCAGTTCTTACCGGTTCTGTTGAAAAATCAGTTGGAGATCATCCTGCAGCAACAAACGAAAGCCTGTATCTGGGGACCAGACTTGGTGAAGCAGGGGCGATAAACGGTTATGCCGGTTTACTTGGGGCAAAGATGGACCGTCCAAGCGATGACTCCTGGTTTGATGGAAGGGGAGGAGAAGGCGGGATGTTTAATGGCGGTTTAAATTTTGGCAAACTAAATGTTAACGTGATGGCCTATAAGGATTCAGGATATAATGAGATGCAGCGCGGCATTGATGTATACGGGGTCCTTTCAAATGTCAAATGGTCTTATGACCCGCTTAAGTCAAAAATATTTTCATCGGATATGGCCATGAACTGGACAACTGATCAGGTGACCATGCTGAATATCTTTCAAACCAAGTATAAACAACATGAAATCAACGGTACTTTTACAAGCCCCACGATGACTTTCAGGGATTTCAAGGAGGATACCGAAGGCATTGGTCTTCGTCATAATGCCCGTTTCAGGAACACACTGTTTCAGGCAGGGGGCCAGATATTCAACAGCACGGGGTTTGGTCCCAATCTCAGCACCGGATACAACAAATATGATACTACAATCAAAGGCTGGTCAGCATCATTAGAGCAAGCGCTGTTTGACGGGAATCTAACCCTTGACGGAGGATACCGCGAGGATACAAAACATATTGATAATTCGAGTACATCGCCTGCAAACAATGCGGCTAACAATGATGTTGATATGGCCCCATCAAAGATATTGGCTCTTGGCTCTCACTGGCAGATGAGCAAAACATACTCCTTTGACGGCAGATATTACCACGGCAAGCAGGGGACAACAGGTGACTTTGATATGCGCCTTACAGGGAATAGGACCCCACACCCCGAAAAACAGGAGCGCGTAGAGGCTGCGATTAAAGCAGAATATACATCCTATTTTAAACCTGCTGTAACATGGTTTAGCATAAAAACCAAAAATCAGAAATCAGCCGGTTCAACTACCTACACAATTGATGGAATGACCTACTACTATTATACAGAATCGGATACGCTTAGAAAAGGGCTGGAGTTCATGGTTCAGGGAAATGTCCTGAATAACACGACTTACAAAATGACATGGACACATATGATTGATAATGAATCAGTTAGTAGCGGGGTTACAACCAATTCAAACGGTATAAATGAGCCTGAAAACCTATATGATATTATGTTTTCCCACAGGTGGAATGAGTACATGATTAATCTCTCTATCAAGAAGGTTAGTGAATGGCAGAATACCAGCAGTCCAATGGGATTGGCTGAGACTGGCGGACTTGGTGATTACACAAGGACAGATATGAACATCAAAAGGGATTTCAAGTTCACTAATTTTGTTCTCAACACCACCCTTTTTGGCAGAAATTTGGGTAATGAACACTACGCTACGAGATATGTTACAGGGTATTATTATGACCGCGGACGCACCCTTGG
This sequence comes from uncultured Desulfatiglans sp., assembly GCA_964460435.1. Taxonomy (GTDB): domain Bacteria; phylum Desulfobacterota; class DSM-4660; order Desulfatiglandales; family HGW-15; genus JAAZBV01. The sequence continues at coordinate 46,777 of CAYWRH010000010.1, read as the reverse complement.
TCTGGAATTGTCTTTTTCATACTAGATGAATATGGAATCAGCACGTGAAATAGTTGATATGGCAGGCCGCAAGGTTATTATCCCTGATAATGTCAAAAAGGTATTTGTGCCTTCGGCCTATGGCTCATATCTGGTCTATTCCATTGACCCTTCCATGCTGGTAAGCTTTAGCAGTCCTGAAAAGCAATACCTGAATAAGGCGGTGCTTGATCTGCCAGATATAGGAAAACTTTCAGGTGAAGAGAAACAGGCAAATCTGGAGCGTCTGCGCGCAGCAAAACCTGACCTGGTAATTATGTGGTCTGAAAATAGATCCGCCGCAACACAACCGGGAAGGATGGCTGAAACATTAAATCAGCTTAACCTCCCGGTTGTGTATGCTATAGCAGAAACCTTCAATGATTATCCTGATATCTATATGTTTCTGGGAAATGTGCTGGGAAGAGAGGAGCGGGCAAAAATACTGAGTGATTATTTTCGTAAGACATTAACAGATATCAAAAATGTTGTTGAAAAAACCGCTCATAAAAAAAGACCAACAGTCTATTACGCAGAAAAGGATGATGGTCTGAGCACTGAATGCGATGATTCCATCCATGTGGAGATTCTAAAGTATACTGGTGATACGAACATCCATCGCTGCAAATCATCTGGCCACATGGGGTTTGAAAAGATGACCATTGAGCAAATCTATAAATATGATCCTGATTTCATCATCGCGCAGAGCAGGGCGTTTTATGACAGCGTTGTAAAGGATAAAGACCCTGTGTGGCAAAAGGTGAGGGCAGTAAAGGAAGGGAAAGTCCATCTGATACCAAGGACCCCATTTAACTGGTTTGACCGGCCTCCCACATTTATGAGGTTAATGGGGTTAAAATGGCTGACAAACATGCTTTATCCTGATGAATACAAAATAGACATCATAAAGGATTCAAGGGAGTTTTACAGCCTCTTTCTGGGTGTGGATGTATCGGGTGAAGAGATGAAGGGGATAATCAACAGATAGTTTTACCGGAAGGTTCACAAATATGTCTATCTTGCAAAGCATAATACTCACTATAGTTTTATTGGCTATATTCCTGCTTTCAGCTAAAATAAACAGGCAGTATGCCAGGGCAGTACTCTTCAGGTTCGGCAGGCTTTCCGGCATCAGGGGGCCAGGCCTTTTTTTTATCATTCCATTTATTGACCAGATCGTGCGGGTGGACTTAAGGATCAGGCAGCTTGATGTGCCGAAACAGACCATAATAACACGTGACAATATCAGCGTGGATGTAGATGCAGTCATCTATTATCATGTCAAGGAGGCATCAAAGGCGATTGTTGAGGTTGAGGATTATGAGGCGGCTACAGCCCTCATAGCGCAGACAACACTGAGAGATGTGCTGGGGCAGAATGATCTTGATATGATCCTTTCGGACAGGGACGCCCTTAACCAGAAGATCCAGTCTTCCCTTGAGACCCTCACAAGCGCCTGGGGAATAAATGTTGATGTTGTAACCATCAGGGATATTGCTTTGCCTGAAAACATGCTTCGCGCAATAGCAAGGCAGGCAGAGGCGGAGAGGGAAAGAAGGGCAAGGATTATCCTTGCGGATGGTGAGTTCCAGTCATCTAAGAGGATGAGCGAGGCCGCCGAGCTTTATGAGAAGACCCCGATAGCCCTGAAGCTCCGTGAATTCCAGAACCTCTCCGAGATAGCCAAGGAGAAAAATCTCATAGTGGTAACCAACAGGGTTGATGAAACCGGTCAAATGCTGGGTTGTATCAAGGCCATTAACAGGTGAAACAGGTGAACAGCTATCTGCATTTACGTTCCTTTTCAGGAACCTCGAAAAAAAACAAGAGAGGCAAACTCAGCCATGCCAGGGCTGCCCATTCACATTCCATCTGGAAAAAGGCCCTGTTTCTATTCAGTCTTGCAGCTCTTCTTATCATATCAGCAGGTGTAATACTCACCCTGGGGCAGGTCCCCATGAAGGTATCAGATGTGTACGCAACAATCATTAACAGGATGTTCCCGGGCATTTTTGTGGTAGATGATCTTATAACCCATGTCATACTCAATATACGGCTTCCCCTTATTCTGGGGGCGATAATATCAGGGGCGGGCCTGGGCATATGCGGCTGCGTGATGCAGGCAGTCCTAAAAAATCCGATGGCAAGCCCATTTACCCTTGGCATATCATCCGGCGCATCTTTCGGTGTATCAATAGGCGCTGTATTCGGTATCACCATACTTAGCGGCCCCTATTTTCTGGTGGGTAACGCATTTCTGTGCGCCCTGCTCTGCTCTGGATTCATCATCTCGCTTTCCGCTCTGAGAGGGGCAACATCAGAGACAATGGTGCTTGCAGGCATTGCGGTAAATTACCTTTTCCAGGCGTTAAACGACTTTTTGAAATACATAGCAGATGATGAACAGCGAGACATAATGACCTTGTGGGGCATGGGTTCACTTTCAAACATCAACTGGAACGGGATATCTTTTCTTCTGATAGCATCGCTAATATGCCTTCCGCTTATTTTTATGAGGGCATGGGACCTTAACCTAATGACCGCAGGTGATGAAAGCGCAAAGAGCATGGGTGTAAATGCAGCTCACATACGCATCTTTATAATGACTGTTTCAAGCCTGCTTGTGGCTGCCATAGTCTCATTTGTTGGGGTTATCGGGTTTGTCGGCCTTATTGCGCCCCATATGGGCAGGATGATCCTTGGTAATGACCACCGCTACCTTATACCTGCAAGCGGCGGGATAGGCGCAGCCATACTTCTCATAGCCAATGCCCTCTCCATGAATATCCTTGGATCTGTTGTGCTGCCAACTGGGATAATAATGTCCATGATTGGCGTGCCCCTCTTTTTATCACTTATCTTAAAAGGAAAACGTAAGGAGTTCTGGTCATGATAAACAAGCTTTCAGTAAAAAACCTCAATTTCGGTTATCACAATAAACAGATATTTAATGATTTCTTCATGGATGTGAGTGACGGCCAGATAGTAAGCATTGTAGGGCCAAACGGGTCAGGCAAATCCACGCTTATAAAGTGCATAGACAGTATCCTTCAGCCATCATCGGGCGATGTTACTGTTGACCGTGACAATATAGGGAAGATGAACAGGGTTGATATAGCAAAAAGGATCGCCTATGTGCCCCAGGGGTCATTAAGGGGTTTTCCGAATACTGTATTTGATGTGGTGCTCATGGGCAGAAGACCATATCTTTCATGGAGAGGTGATAAAAGGGATGAAGAGAAGGTGTGGGAGGTGCTTAATCTCCTTGGTATTGAAGAGCTGGCAATGAACTACTTTACTGAACTTTCAGGAGGACAGCAGCAGAAGGTGCTGATAGCAAGGGCCCTTGCCCAGGAGACAGGGCTTATACTCCTTGATGAGCCTACAAGCAACCTTGATGTATGGCACCAGATTGATGTCATGGAGATACTGCGCTCACTGGTAAGAAGGGAGCGCCTCACCGCCATCATTGCCATACATGACCTCAACATGGCGGCAAGGTTCTCGGATAAGATCATTATGATGAAAAAAGGCAAAATCATAGCAGGAGGTGCTCCAAACGATGTGATGACAGGAGAAAATCTCGAGGCTGTCTATGGCATTAAGGCCAATATAAGGTTTGCCGAGGATATCCCGTTTATTATTCCTATGGCAAGGATTGCGGCAAGGGCATGAAAAATAATTAACCAGGTTTCATATTAAAGGACAGGTGGTTTTATGAAAATATCAAAAACAGAAGGCATTTTTTTAAGGAATATAATACTGATTCTTTCATGCCTTGCCTTCACGCTTATATCATATGGCATGGATGAGAAAAATATCACAAATGGAGAATCCAGGACAATAACCGATATGGCCGGGCGAAGGGTGAAGATACCTGTAAAAGTCACAAAGGTGCTCACCACATCTCCTCCCCCTTCAACCTTTATATTTATGCTTGCACCTGAAAAACTCGGCGGATGGGTTGCTGCGCCATCCAAAAAGGCAACTAAATTCATATCAAGGGATAAATATAATATACCTGTTTTTGGCTGGGGAGGCAGAGCAACAACAAACTATGAGGCATATATTGCAGTTAAGCCGGATCTGGTATTTATAGGGGTAGAGAAGGAATTCAACTCATCAAATGCAGAAATAATACAGGAGAAATTTGGGTCAATCCCTGTTGTGTGCATTGAAAACAGCAGGAATGCCACAGGTTATGAAAAAACAATAAGATTCATGGGAGATGTATTGGGTGTGCCTGACAGGGCGAAAATGCTTAATGACTATTACCTGGGTGTGCTTAGGGAGGTGCAGGACAAGGTTGCAGGTATCCCTGATCAAATGCGCACCCGTGTCTACTATGCTGAAGGTGAAAACGGCCTTTCAACAGACCCCAGCGGGTCTCCCCATTCCCAGTTGATTGACCTTTGCGGCGGCAAGAATGTTGCAATATGCGCTATGACCTCAGGCACAGGAATGACTGAAGTGACAATGGAATCTGTATTAATGTGGAAACCTGATCTCATTATCACCACAGACAGCAATTTTACTGATCAGGTATACAAGGATAAAAACTGGCGCCTTATTCCTGCTGTAAAAAATAAAAAGATATATCTTGCTCCAAGCAACCCCTTTAACTGGTTTGACAGGCCGCCAGGGGTAAACATTATTGTAGGCATCCCGTGGACAGCGCACATACTTCATCCTGATCTGTTTTCTGAAGAGTGGTTCAGGGAAAAGGCAAAGAGATTTTACTCTCTTTTTTACCATTATGATCTTACTGATGAAGAGCTTGACTCATTGCTCAGGGAGTAGAGAGAAATGGAAAAATTAAAAAGGGAAAAAAGCCTGTCAAACTGGGCAGAATACTGGGAATCATGCAAAGGTTTTTTTGATGACAAGTCAGACATTGAGCAAACCGAATTCTGGGATGAGAGGTGGCAAAAAAGAAAAAACAGCATCTCAAAGTTTCATAAACCCGGCGCCACCCGAAGCCGTATGAACGGGATATTTGAGATACTTGATGAGGCAGGATTCAAAATCAAGGGGTCTCATATTCTTGATATCGGATCAGGGCCAGGGGCAATGTCCATTCCCTTTGCAAAGGCAGGCGCAAGGGTGACAGCCCTGGATATCTCCCCAAAGGCAATTGAGCAATTGCAGAGATACGCAGAGAAAAATGGGCTTGATATCAAAGGGATCACCTCTTCCTGGTGGACAGCCGATATTGACAGGCTTGGTCTCAGAAACAGGTTTGACCTTGTTTTTGTAACCAGAACCCCGGCGGTAAAGGATGCTGAAAGCCTTGACAGGATGATGCAATGTTCAAAGGCCTTTTGCTTCTACAGCTTTTTCATACAAAAACACGGATACTGGCACATGACAGATGATGAGGTAATTAAGAATATACTTGAAAAACATAAACTCTGTAACACATCACAAAAACAGTCATTATTTGTAAATACATTTTTATACCTTTATCTTTCCGGATACCATCCACTGGTAAAAATAGAGAGGGATAAAAGAAGCACCTCCATTAACTGGGAAGATGCCGCAGATCAGACAATAAATTCCATTAACCGGTTTGAATCTGTTACCCCCGGTATAAAAAAAGAGATCCGCAGATACTATAAATCCAATTCAAAGGACGGGAAGATCAGGATTCGACATAACGGGTATACAGGAGTGATGGTATGGGATGTAAGAAAGAAATCATGTTTGCAATAAACAGGGGGCAATAATCCACAATGAATAGTAAAATGAATACATCAGGATATGACAAAAGAGCGCTCAGCATTGATAGCCCCATATATGAGTATTATGCGCAAAAGATACTGGACAAAACAGGCATAAAAAATGGGATCTGTCTGGACGCCGGCTCCGGAGGCGGGTATTTGGGGCTTGCGCTCTCCAGGATTACCAGCCTTGATTTTATTTTCCTGGATTTATCACTGGAGATGCTTGAAAGGGCAGAGTGCAATATCAAAAATGCAGGCATCCAAAAAAGGGCCAGGACCCTCCATGCCGATGTCCACAATATACCGCTTGCAAGCGAATCTGTTGATCTCATCATAAGCCGTGGTTCCATCCCATTCTGGAAAGAACCTGTCACAGCGCTTGAGGAGTTTTACAGGATTCTTACACCGGGGGGAATGGTCTATGTGGGCACAGGCAGGGGTACGCCAGATGTGAAGAAGCAGGTTGAGGCAAAGATGGAGGAGATGGGCGAAAAATCCCATAACTGGGAAAAGGAGCACCATCATATGAGAGGGATACGCTGTGATTATGATGGTATAAAATCCATGATAAATATCGCAAACTTCAGGCTGGACAGGGGGGAAGATGGTTCATGGATACACATCTGGAAATAGAAAAAGGTAATAAAGAGATGCCGTGCAGTCAACATGCCTGTGTTTGGAAAGATAAACATCTGCCTGTGGAGATGGAAAACTGCATAAATGAAGGAAGTACTGTCCTGATACTTGATGAGGCAACAGATATACTTGAAAAATATTATGGGAATGATCTATTAAACCCCACGATAGAACGCCTTGTTGTGGGTGTCTTTTTTGTCGGTGTAAAGCTTTCAAACGGGTGCGGCGGGGTTGCATATTCGCCCCCCGAGGTTGTTAAAAACGCTGGCAGAAGAATATTAAAGGAGAATCATCCACTCATACGAGGCATGTCTGCACTGGAGGTGGCAAAAGGAAAGGCGCCAGGGCCATTTTCAGGCATCATCAGGCTCGCAACCCTTAATGCCCTGTCAGTGCCAATTTTTAACGGCGGCCATTATGAGGTGCGTAAAGAGGGTGACCTTTCAGATGTAAAAGCGCTTTTTAGAAACCGCCGTGTGTGCATGGTGGGCGCAATAATTCCCCTATTAAAACGATTGAAGGAGCTTAAGCCAGCCGGGGTAACAATAATAGACCGTAAAGAGGCGACCCAGGCAGAGGCAGAGGCTGGCTACGGGCAGTTCATATCTCCTAAATTTACAGCAGAAAGCCTTGCATACTGTGAGACAGCGGTATTTACCGGGGCTGCCATAGCAAACGGGAGCATACAGGAGCTGATCGGGTATGTGCCGGCTGATGCAGCAATAGCCATTGTCGGCCCTACAGCAGGGTTTGTGCCTGAACCCCTTTTCAGGCGCAATGTGGCGCTTGTCGGGACAGTGGCCGTAACCGACAGTGACCTTGCCCTTGAAATACTCGCTGAAGGCGGAGGTGGATACAGGCTTTTTAATAGCTGCGTTAACAAGATCAACATTATTAATACCGACCGTATGAGATACCTCGGATTGGATATAACTAATTAATACCGGAGGCAGTATGGAAAAGAGATATTTTCAGGACTATGAGACATGCATTACTGAGGCGAAAAATTTTCACGGCGGTGTCTGCGCTGGCATTGTGCTTGGCACACGCATGACAATGATAGGGCTTGAAAGGATAGGCATAACTGACCCTAAAAACGCTGACAAAAAAAAGCTTATGGTTTTTGTGGAGATAGACAGATGCTGCGCTGACGCCATTACTGCCCTTACAGGATGCAGGCCCGGGAAAAGGACAATGAAGGTATATGATTACGGAAAAATGGCAGCCACCTTTCTTAATATGGAAACCGGTAAGGCTGTAAGGGTCTCCACAAAGGGTAAAAGAAAAGAGCAGGGGAGAAAAGAAGGCGGCGGGATGCCTGATTTCTCAAAGATACCTGAAGAGGATCTCTTTATTGTAAAGGATGTGAAGGTATCATTAAAACCGGAAGACATGCCCGGCAAGCCATTGCGGCGCGTTGTCTGTGAATCCTGCGGGGAGGGCATCATGGATGCCCGTGATGTGGAAGAGAATGGCAAAACCCTATGCAGACCCTGCTCACAGAAAACTAATTATTATGCCGTGGCATGATAATTATAGAGAGAGTGTGAGATAACAGGTAAAGGGGGCAATGCAGTTGGTTACAGAGAGCAAATATCTACTGGTTTGTCTGGCAAAAGGCGTAAAGAATCCCCGGATATGGTGCGGTTTAGCAGCCATATTTATGACCATGCTGATGTTTACCCTCATGCCTGCGCTTCTCAAACCTGCAAAGAGCCACCCTGTCAGGGAAAGATATATTATACAGAATAAGGAGATATTTTATTTGGAGCCTGAGACCCCTGAAGATCTCAAGGAGCCGGAACCGCTGAAACCGCTGTCAAAAAGGCCTAATATCATGGCGGGACCTTCATCGGTAAAGGAACCAAAACCCAAGAATCATCTTGCTATTAAAATAGATACTGGCCCTGCTGGCGGCTCATCAGAATTCAAGCTCCCAGCCCCGGGCAGGATATCTGCCCTTGAACTGGGGCACCCCAATATCTTTAATGCCAGTGAACTTGATCATCCATTGATATCTGTAAAACGTATTCCGCCTGTTTATCCTCTACAGGCCAAACAGAAAAAGATAGAGGGGTATGTAACCATACAGTTTATTGTTAATACTCAGGGCGCAGTGGAGGATGTAACGATAATAGAATCAAAGCCGTCAGGTGTATTTGATCAGAGCGTTATTACCTGTGTTTATAAATGGCTTTTTAAACCCGGAGCAGTGAATGGAGAGGTGGTTAATACACTTGCTCAGACAACAGTAAATTTTGAACTTGAACAGAATTGATTTAAAAAAAGCTGTAGACTTCAGGCTATAGGCGTTTAGGGTTTTCCTTTCAGCCTTCTTTTAATGCCACCTCCTTTTATCAGTATGTTTTTCATACAGCGCCTCACGGAACTGCACATACCTGATCATCTCATCAAGGCTTAATACGATGTGGGGTTCATACATATACTGTGCAGCTTCAGGAAGCTGTATGTTGGAAGGGATATTGAGCTTGCCTTCAATAGTGTACATGTTTGCAAGTTTATCGCTGCGCTGGGCAACAAGGTCAAAGGGGCAGTACTGGACGCATAATCGCTTATCTACATCATGATATAAAAATACGAGGTCAACAACAGACCTGTTGCCGCATTTTTCGCATTTTAATATATTAAGCTCGCCCCTGTATAGCCTATCCCTTAACTCCGGGTTGAGTTTAACATTTACTGCCTGATAAAACTCCACCTTCTGTTTGTGTCCGCATGAAGGACAACCCATTATCTGCTCTTCCCTGATTGTCATATATAACCCCTTTTGATAAATTTATATTTCTATACTATACATGGGCCTTAAGAACAAGAAACAAGAAAGATACTATATGTTTGTTCAATATGCCATCTCTTATGGTCAATCATATTTTTATTGAAAAGCCGGCCTTTTTGATGTCTAATTGACCCATCTTATCCTGATCTGAACCTAAAATGTTTTCAAGTAATAAAGACCTGACAATGAACAGATATTCCGGACTCTCTCATTTTTTATTGTTTTATTAGGTATAGATTTTTGCGAAATCAACGGCTGATTGAGATAGCCAATAACTAGAAATCATAATACGAAAGGAGGCATATATGATACGATCATTATTGTCCCATGAGGTTGTCTTTACAATAAAAAATGCTGAAGATTCATATAGGGCAAAGGGCTTCAGGGAGGTCATGATAGATGGATCCATGAAAAAGGTGCGATATCCTTTCCCATCGCCGGGCGACTGGAGGGATTGTTCGATCTATTTTCTCATGATTGATCGTTTTAATAATCCGTCCAGACAGCCGGCAGGAAAATGGAACCTGAGATACGGATATCATCAGGGAGGGACATTTTCAGGTATCCGCGCACAGCTTCAGTATCTTGAAGAGTTGGGTATTAAGGCAATATGGCTTTCTCCGGTTTTAAAGAACAGCCGTCCTCCTGAATGGGCATATAACTATCATGGATATGGCGCACAGAATTTTATTGCTGTGGATGAACGCTTCGGCACTGAGCAGGAATTGATGGAGCTTATAACCGAAGCGCACGGGCGTGGACTTTATGTGATCCTGGATATTGTCCTGAACCATTCAGCAAGGGTATTTGATTACATAATGGATGGAGGCACAAAAGACAGATTCAGTGACTATTCGGTAATAAACGGCCCTTTGGGATGTGAAAAGGATATAGAGTGGCTGAATGGGTATGGTTTTCCACGAAATGACTGGAAAAATATAATCCCTGCGAAAGATATCCTTTCAGATGATGATGCCATCTATCCTGAAGAACTTTGCAATTACCTGTTTTTCAGGAGACGGGGATCAAAGGTGACAGATGATCCCGGAGATGATTTTGTTAAAGGTGACTTTGAGACCATGCGCCAACTTGTCATGGAATATGACGCAACTGTGCCTGGTCAGGAGAATATCCGCAGGGAATTCGGCCCCCGTCCGGTCTTATCCCTTCTTGTCCAGTCATATGCCTACCTGATCGCCAAATTTGATTTTGACGGCTTCAGGATTGATACGGTGAAATATGTGCATCCTGATATCATCCAGACCTTTGGCAATGCAATGCGCGAGTTTGCATTGAGCATCGGGAAGGCCAATTTTTTTACCTTTGGTGAGATATATGACAATGAAGATACCATAGCAAAATTTGTTGGCCGCAATGGCACAAGCAAAGAGGGATTTGGCATAGATGCCGCGCTTGATTTTCCGCTTCATTATAAGCTCCCCTCAGTCGTCAAGGCGCTTAACAATGAAGGTGTTGAGCAGATACGCTATATATTTGAGAACAGGAAACAAAAAGAGCAGGAATTAATCAGTTCACACGGTGAGGCCGGGAGATTTTTTGTCACCTTTTTAGACAATCATGACAAAAAAGAGAGATTCAATCACCCTTTGAGCAATAGGCATCAGATCACCATGGGGCTGACGATTCTATTTACACTTCAGGGTATACCTTGCATTTATTATGGAACAGAACAGGGGCTTAATGGGACAAAATCAGAAGATGGAAAGGAAGATCTCGGGACACTGGAGTCAGTAAGAGAGGCCCTGTGGGGCAAGCCAGATGCCTTTGACCGCGAATCTTTTTTTTATCAGGAGATAAAAAGGATTGCTCACCTAAGGAATATAACCCCTGCTCTCAAATACGGGCGGCTTTATTTCAGGCAGGTCTCAGGGAATGGCACAGACTTCGGCCATTCAACAGGAACAGGAGGCATAGTAGCCTTTTCACGGATCATCTACAACAAAGAGATTGTTGTTGTGGCAAATACAAGCGCCACAAGGGATTTTTACGGATTTGTAATTGTTGACCCGGATATCAACAGGTTTGAATCTGAACTTTCGGTTCTTTACAGCAACAGGGGCACAGCGGGTAAAGGCGAGGTTGAATCGGGCCTCTATAATTTCTGGGAAAACGGCCAGTTTAGAGGAGCGGGAACTTCATCCAGAATATATGTCCAGTTGAAACCAATGGAGGTGCAGATACTTGGGATAGAGTAAATCTTGATTTGCGGCTATATACGGATATTTAAGATTCAAGATTCAAGGTTTAAGATTAATGGCGCACGGCGCAGGCAAACCTAATAACTTATCCTGTGCCCTGCGCCCGTTATTTATCAGTCCTTGGCATCATAGATAAAAAATGCCGTGATTATTGCCACCGCAGTTACAGCATATGCTGAGAAGGTGAACATTGTATGAAAGCCATAGATATCAATAAAATGACCCATGATAGGCGCAAAGATGGCTCCGGTATATTGCATTGTTGAATAATATACTCCATATATCATAGAGCGGTGTGTGGCAGGTGACTGGCCCATTATAAACATCTCTGCAACCGGGAACCTGATTGCATGAATGAGCCCAAGTGAAAACAGTACAGCTATATATGCGTTATTATACTCCTGAACTCCAACCAAACCGAATATCAAAAGTCCGCCAAGAATATCCGTAACAATAATGACCTTTGCGCTGCCAATCTTGTCTGCTATTAACCCGCCGATTGGACCTCCATATAATCCTGACACGAATATCCATGAAAGTACCATTGCTGCCTGTTCATTAGTAGCGCCCAGTTCATTTGCAGTGTAAAGGCTCAGGAATGAATGCACTGTGGCGCCTGCGCCGCCGCCAAGCACCATCATTATAAGAAATGCCCACAACCGCCTCCTGTAGCCAGGCTGCGGGGGTTTCTCTTCTGTCTGTTTCTTTTTCATTGCCTCAATGTGTGCCTTGCCATATCTTTTGTTCAGGTAGAAGAAGAACATGGTACCAAGTATAGCTGTTGGGACTGCGAGGGTAAGATAGGCCCCTCTCCAGCCCCACACCCCGGCTACCAACCCGGCGATGATCGGCGCAAAGAAAAAACTGCTGTTGCCTCCAATAAGATGAAAACCAATCGCCCTTCCTTTTAGTTCAGGAGGAACAGACATGGCAATAAGCGGTGTTGATGCAGGATGATAACCCCCTGACATAAGCCCCATAAAGACAAGTGCGCCTATAACCATCCAGTAATTTACAGATAACCCGACAAACAGACCTCCAACAGCAACACCCACTATCCCCATGGTTATAAGAAATGTGGGGCCAATACGGTCAGCAAGCCATCCGGCTGGCAGTTGTGAGAGCCCACCTGATATGGAAAATGCAGAGGTTATTGTCGCAGCCTTTGTGTAATTCAGCTTAAACTCCTGCTGCATATATGGGAGCATTGGCTGCGGAAGTGCTGTTAACAGATGATGGGCCATATGGGCAATTATAAAATAGACAAGAGATAATATGGAAAATGAGTGTTCCTTTGGAGCATTACTCTTTTTTTCTATCTGTTCTGATGAATTGTAATCCCTGTTATATGTCATTTATTTGGCTCCTCATATAAAGAAAGGGTTCGTGTGGTCGAGGGTTCGAGAAAAAACGATTAAAAAAAATTCACTTGAACCCTTGAATCCTCGACCCCTTGAACCCTTTCTTCTACCACACATCCAGAGGCCAGGGTGTGGGCACAGATGGTTTTACAGGCGCAATCACAACATGAATCTCCCTTATCCAGCCCCTTGTCACAGCAAAGAACTCAGCCACATAAGGGACAGGCGCGGCATCAGGGTTATTTGACTGATCATCCTTTCCGCTAAACCTTGCAAGGCTTACAATTATGCCCCGCTCCTCATCAATAACAGGGTAACGCCTGTCTTTAACTAAAGTACCCCTCCACACACCGTGGTCAAAATCCTGAAGCGCTGTATGGGGGCTCTTATCAGTAAATGGATAAGCAGGGGTGAATATTGGGCCGTCACTCCCGAACAGCTCTGACAAATCGGGCATAATCTCATTTGTGGTGTGCATGCCGTTTTCATACCGCTCCGCATCAGGCATTATGGCAGGCCTTACATAATCGGCAGTGCCCTCTGTCTCCATTGCACGCCAGTACCCGTCTGCCACATCCATGAGCTTAAACCTTGAATCCCGCTCCGCAGGCCTTATTGATCTCTTCCAGTGGCTTGATATCTCTTTTATATTGGCAGGGTCAAATGGTATGGGCACCCCCTTTGCTCCTCTGTTCACGAGTGTCTCGATTTCAGTTATTTTATCGTCCTTGATTTTGAGGCGCAGGAAAAACATGATGAGTTTCTCTCCATCATCAAGCACAGATTGAATGGCAGCCTGATTGGTCTTTACATCATATATCTCAAGCCTGACCTTTTCCTTTACCCTGCCTGATATTATCCCCTCACCCAGTCTGATTAATGCACAGTTTTCAGAGTATTTGTACGTTGCTGATACAGGAAGCCCTGAAAAATCCCTCTTCTCCAGCGCCTGCATATATTTATCTACAAAACCTTTGAGATATTCCCTGGTAGACATGGATCGTTGCTCCTTTTTAGGTAAAAGATTTAAAAACCCTGCACCCTGAACCTTGTGCCCTGCGCCAAAACGATTATATTGCATAAATAATTTGATCTGTAAATAAATCAATATCAAGCAAACCCAGGTTTTTATCAGGTGTCTCACAAGGATGAAGATGCCCTGAGTCTTATAAATGACTCAAGGCATCCTGATATTGACATGAATCTAAATCTTATTTTATTGTCCAGGCGTGATAGCCTTGAAGGCATCCTTCATCTGCTGTTCTGAAGGTCTGTTAGAGCGGGCACGGGACTCAAAAATACGCACACCATCATTCCACTCGTAAAATTCACGTGTGCCTGCATGTGGTGAAAGCATTATCTGCCCTAGGTTCAGGCTTACAACATTTATCCAGTCAGTATTGACAGAGCGTTTGAGGCTTCCTGCTGTAACCGAGATGCCGACCCTGACACGAGCGGTTGGCTGAAGCGTAAGAAAATACTGGGGAGCGGCAATCCGCACACCAAATCTCTGCTCCTGCACGGTGCCTGGAGAACCCGGTGAAAGCGGCTGCAGGCGGAGCGCCTCAGTTATTATTCCTGAATTGAATATTTGCAGAGACTTCTGTGCTACATTAGCGTTGTCTGCAATGAGGGTTGTCTGGCTCAGTGCCTTGCCGCTGCCGAGCATGACAAAACCCAGTTGCAGGTAGCCCTTGAGAGCGCCTGCCGACAGGGTGGTCTGTGTAACTTCAGGAGGTATGTCAATGGAAAATAATTCACGGGGTGCGCCTCCAAGGGGCGGGGTAAAGTCACGGCTCCGGCTGAATGCACCGTCATCCATTGACGCATTGACCCAGTCCTTTCCAAGCGCATAGAGCTTGTAGCTGAACCTTGCGCCAGCCTCAAGAACAAATTCCTGTCCGCCGAATAACTGGGTTTGCGGGACACCTGCATTCTTATAATAATTTTGATCCGCATCAAGGGCAACAGCGCGAAGGCTAAGCATAAGATCCCGGCCGGGATCATTCTCGGCGCTCCGCACTATGCGGGTGGGCGACAGATTTCCCTCAAGCCTTAAGGGTATGCGCAGGCCAAAGCCATACCCGACAGTATAAGTGAGGCGCAGAAAACCACAGCCAAAGTTCCACCTGCGCTCCCATTTGAATTCCTGGCCCAGGGTGAATCCTGCAAGAAAAGACTCGCTGATATTAAGTGTGCCTTCAGCCTTTTCTCCATTTTCATACCGGTATTCCATGTCCGACTGCTGACCTACAGCTCTTTCAGTGACAGGGCTGTTCTGTTTTATAAGAGAAGCGGATCCCGGCCTGCTTTCGCCTGCGGCCTGTTTCGGCTGCATCACGAGTGGACGCATCTGGGGCGAAAGGCGAAGAGAACCGTCATTATAGAGATTCCGTTCAATAACCACCTCATCAGTGACATCAAACAGGCCAGCGCCGCTCAGGGCAGCGCGCAGTACTGCGTCCTCTCCCCCGTTTATCATGGCCTGGCGAAGTGGATCATCAGGATCAAGAAGAGGCAGCTCTTCCTTAATAAAGCGGTGAAACGCCTCCTTTTCATCCTGAGGCAGGGAGTTGACCGTTGCGCTGGCCACAGATGCCTGATCAACCGGTGCAAGAAATGATGCCAGCTCAGGCGCTGATGCTGCTGCCTGCCTGGGGTCGCGAATTACCACCCTGACCTGACGTATCATGACAAGGCTTTCGGGAAATTCCACTATAGCCTCGTTGACCTGCGGCCTGCCCACCAGGGCTGTGGGTGGAATCCTGTTTAACTGGGTTGCGAGGGCTGCATGTGCGGCAAATGTTTGATCATAGACCCCGCTCAGGGCAACCTTTTGACCTGTGCCGGTGTTAATATCAATACCTTTCATAGCAGAGCGGTTAATGACCCTTTTTGGCGCCTGCCGCTCCATCTCAAGGGCAAGAGCTGAGTTGCTGTCCCAGTTTTTACTTATTAATGAAAGCTCCGGGGCATTTTTAAGAAGGGGATGCAAGGCAACTTTAGGGGCGGCCAGAGAGGCAGGGTTTCCGGAAATTTGTGCCAGAGAGGCAGTAGAGGTGCTGAGCAGAACAAATATGAAGATGCTAAAATATCCTGTTGCAATTTTTCTGTAATTCAAGGTCTCCTCCTGTGATTATAAGGTTTTTTTACCGGGTAAATAATACTATGCTCTTTATTGTCTGTAGATTTACCTAAAATATTCGGAAACACAACATTTTTTCATTAATAATTTAATAGATAAAAATAAAATATTGATTGGCCTTAAGTTTGACATAATGTAATATTGGCCTGTAATGAAATTTATTATACTACCCGGGCAAGGCATTTAAAAATGGAGGCAAAAAATGGCACGCAATCTGATTACAGAGGTTATTAATCCGGAAATAGACAGGGTTGGCGGGCTGCCTGAAACCGCGTTCCTGATAGGTGCTGAATACAGAATGGCAGAGCGCCCTGCCTCTCTTGAAAATAAAACCGTGTATCTTGTTGATACAGGTTTTGGAGGAAGCGCAAGGTTCATGATACAGCTTCAGCAATGGTTTGCCAAAAATATGCCAACGGTTAAGACTGTACGCAGAAGAAAACCGGGCATACCGTTTAATGGCAGCGCACCTGAGCTTTATAAAGAGATCAGCGAAAAGGGCGATGCAGCAATACTTGGTGTGGCAGGGTGACCCGGCTGTGTCGGAGGGGTCGCCTCCGGATGCAGGGAGCTTGAGGCCCTGGGCATACCCACTGCCCCAATCTCAACCATTGCCTTTAAGGAGGCGGCAGAAGGGGGCTTTGGCGGTGATACACCCTTTATTTATACACCCCACCCGGTTGTTGGCGCACATGATGATGTGCTTATGGCATATATCAATGGCAAGGATCCTGATACAGGAAAGTGTGTTACTGATGAAATCATGGATGCCCTGACAAAACCTGTGGAAAAAAGAAAGGAGGCAGCAAAGAGAGAGGGCGAAGGCTCTAAGGGTTTTATTGCCCCTGACACAGAGGATAACCTCCAGCGTCTCTTTTATGAAAAGGGGTGGACAGACGGGTTGCCTGTAATACTCCCGACAAAAGAGCGTGTCATGAATATGCTTAAGGGCACATGCGCATCCCCTGATGATATCGTGGCAGAACCAAACCCCTTTAACCCTGTAAAGGTTACGGTTATGGATGTGGCAATAGTGGCAGTAATGGCAGGGGCAAGGCCCGAATTCCTGCCTGTAATCCTTGCAATCGCTGCCACAGGCGAGAGGGCCATAATGGGGTCTACAACGCCCTTTGCCGCAATGATAGTGGTTAACGGCCCCATACGCAATGAGATAGGGATGAACTCAGGCATCGGCGCATTCAGCCCGGTCAATATCGCAAACTCCACCATTGGCAGGGCATGGACACTGCTGGGCCATGCAACAGGCGGGAACAAAAAAAAGGGCACATTATGGTCATCACAGGGAAACACCATAGCATACAATAACCTGTGCATTGCAGAGAATGAGGAGAGGAGCGTGTGGCAGCCCTTTCATGTGCAAAAGGGGTTTAGGCCTGACGAGAGTGTTGTGAGCATATTCCGCGGCTGGACAATGAGCCACAGTATGGGCGGCGCAGCATTCAGGACGCATGCAGAGGAGGCAGCAATACTTTTATCGGCATTTTCAGCATACAATGCCTCAGCAACTTTAATAATAGACCCATCGGCAGCAAAGATCATAAAGGAATCAGAAGGCTGCGCTGCCAAGGAGGATTTTAGCCGTACCATATCTGAAACAGTCAGCATGACAGCAGATCGCTTCTGGAGAACCGATTATGTCGATTTTCTGACAGGGCCTCTTGCTGAGCAGGGTATCGAGCCCTATGCATCCTGGAAAAGGCTTCCTCCTGATGCGGTCATTAAACCATATTATGATCCGGGCAGGATCAGTATCATTGTTACAGGAGGCGAAACCGGTCCATTCTTCAAGGCATGCGACTTTGCCTATGTTACAGGTTCATCAGTAGATAAATGGCGAACCGGCTCAGTTACCCAGTGCACTGATGGTTCGTGCGGTCTTCCTGACGCACCGGTTGATTATGACTAGCATCGCCATGTAATACATCACAGGATAAATAATGCACCTCAATACATCAATGTCTTATCTATTTAATTTTATTGATGTTATTAGGTGAATAAAAAACATATACAACCGGTTTTCCTTTCAATTTATCATAATGATCCTCAACCAACTTCACCCGTCCATGGCACATTAATTGCAAATTTAACCTTAATGTTCTATCGATAAGTCTGCATTATCAGACTAAGGATTCAAACGGACATAAAAAATGATTGAACCATACAGCCAGAAAAAAGCCCACTCTTCACGCCGGACAATCCTGATCGTGGATGATCAGCCTGTAAATATTCAGGCATTATCCGGGCTGTTTATGAATGATTACAATGTAAAAATAGCCACCAATGGGAAAAAGGCCCTCGAAATTGTAAGCGGAATCACCCCCCCGGAAATAATCCTTCTTGATATTCAAATGCCCGAAATGGACGGTATTGAAGTCCTTATACAGATAAGAAACATGCCTACAGAAAGGTCGCCCTATATACTTATGCTTACAGTAATGGGGGAGGAGGATCAGATCATCGCAGGATTAAAGGCAGGGGCCAATGATTACCTCACAAGACCATTTAAGACAGGTGAATTGATTGCCAGGGTAGAGGTAGGCCGCCGGATGGTTGAGATGCAGGATACCCTTGTAAATAAACTTGAGGAACTGCGCAAGGCGCTTTTAGAAATAAAGACCCTTCGAGGTATGTTGCCCATATGCGCAAACTGTAAAAGAATCCGTGACGACAAGGGCTACTGGAATCAGATCGAGACATACATCAGCAGTCACACCGGTGCCGAGTTCAGCCACAGCCTCTGCCCCGATTGCATTAAAGCGCTTTACCCTGATTTAGGCATGGAGGATGAAGACAATTTTTAACCGGTTTTTTTACGAGATAAAAGAATAAGGCTATAATCCCAAAAAGGAAATGCCCGATGAAAAATCAAAAAGCCTCTGAGACAGAGAGACACAAACATTCCTACAGTGCTTTTTTGCTTGCGGTAATAATTATTGCAGGGGCCGCCTCAGCCTGGTTGTTAATGACCGGGTCAGACCACAGGATGCAGCAGTTTATCCTTGGCCAGACAAAACTAATGGCTGCAACCATTAATAGCGCAGGACAGACCTTGTTTAGTCTTATCCTTGCAGGATTACTGCTTATCACCGCCCTGGCCATTATTCTTACAATGCTTCTGCGCAGAAGGGGTATCCTTGAAAGACTTGTTAACGAACGCACGGCAGCCCTTCGTGCGAGTGAAGAACATCTTGCAGCAACTCTGCGTTCCATAGGGGATGGCGTTATAGCATGTGACAGCGCAGGCAGGGTGACGAGCATAAACCTTGCAGCAGAGCGCCTCACAGGGTGGTCCAGACTTGAGGCAATAAACCGGCCTGTTGAAGATATCTTTCATATTATTAATGAGCAGACCGGTGAATCTGCCGAGATACCTGTGAAAAAGGCTATAAGAGAAGGGCTAATCCTGGGCATTTCCAACCATACTGCGCTGATCTCAAGGGATGGAACAAAACACCAGGTTGCAGACAGTTGCGCCCCTGTCAGGGATTTATCAGGCGCTGTAATAGGTGCGGTGCTTGTATTCCGCGATGTTACAGAGGAGTATAAGAGACGCGAGGAGCTCAGGAAGAATGAGTCAAAATATCGTATGCTGTTTGAAAACATGAACGCAGGCTTTGCCCTGCATGAGATGATTTATGATGAAGATCATAAACCTGTTGATTACCGTTTTCTTGAAGTTAACCCAATGTTTGAAAGGCTTACCGGCATGAATGCAGAGGAGTTTATTGGCCGCACGGTCAGGGAGGCCCTGCCTGACACTGAGTCATACTGGATTGAAACCTTTGGAAAGGTTGCACAAACAGGGGAGCCTGTATCTTTTCAGAATTATTCGAAGGATTTGGATAAATACTTTGACACCTACGCATTTTCCCCGCAAAAAGACAGGTTCGCCGTATTCTTTGTGGATATTACAGAGCGTGTTAAGGCCGAGGATGAACTGAAAAAATTCTTTTCTGTAAATCTTGATCTGCTGTGTATTGCAGATGTAGATGGTAATTTTATCAAGACAAATGAGGCATGGAGTCGTATCCTTGGGTATTCAACCTCTGAACTTAATGGACGGAAATTTCTGGACTTTGTCCATCCGGATGATATCAAGGCTACTCTAAAGGCAATGGGCCAGCTAAGCATGGGTGAGGAGGTCCTTAACTTTATAAACCGATACCGGTGCAAAGATGGCTCCTACCGGTTTATTGAGTGGCGTTCCCATCCATCCGGGAGATTGATTTATGCTGCTGCCCGCGATATTACAGACCATAAAAAGACTGAAAGCCTTTTAAAAATTAGGGTCACTCTCTGGGAATACGCACGCGATCACTCTGTAGAAGAGCTGCTCCAAAAGGTGCTTGATGAGGTGGGGGCATTGACTGACAGCCCTATTGGTTTCTATCACTTTGTTGAAAAAGACCAGAAGAGCCTCTCCCTGCAGGCCTGGTCAACACGAACAGTCAAGGAATTCTGCAAGGCCGAAGGGAGGGGGTTACACTACAGCATTGAAGAGGCCGGCGTGTGGGTTGACTGCGTGCGTGAAAGGCGACCTGTTATACACAATGATTACAATTCACTTCCCCATCGCAAGGGGCTGCCTCCAGGTCACGCCCCTGTTGTCAGAGAGATTGTGGTGCCTGTTATAAAGGAAGGAAATGTAGTTGCTATAATGGGCATTGGCAATAAGCCGACCGATTATACAGAAAAAGACCTTGAAACAGTGAATTACCTCGCAGATGTGGCATGGGGGATCATCATATGGAAGCAAATGGATGAGGCGCTCAGGCAGGCAAAGGAAGAGGCAGAATCAGCAAATCGCGCAAAGAGCGAGTTTCTGGCAAACATGAGCCATGAGATACGCACACCCATGAATGCGGTATTAAGCCTGGGCAGGCTTATGGAAGATACGCCCCTGAATGCAATGCAGCGCGATTATCTTAATAAAATAAAGGGTTCATCACGCATGCTGCTTGGCATTATCAATGATATCCTCGATTTTTCAAAGATAGAGGCTGGCAAGCTTGATCTTGAACACAAACCATTTGCAATAAAGGATATCCTTGACCAGTTGAAGACACTTTTTATAAGTGCTGCCAGTGATAAGGGCATTGAATTGGTGCTTGATGCTGATCCTGATCTGCCGCGGGTGGCGGTGGGCGATTCATTACGGCTTGGCCAGGTTCTGGCGAATCTGATGGGTAATGCCATTAAATTTACTGAATCAGGATATGTCATGCTTAAGATAAGCAGGAAAGATCTCGGGCTCAAGGCTCAAGTTTCAAGTTTCAAGGTTCAGGAGGATAAGGGCATTCAGGATTCAGGTTTCAGCCATCAGGTAGATGAGAATCATATTTCCTGCTGTTTTTGCTTTTCTGTGGAGGACAGCGGGATTGGCATCAGCGAAGAGCTGCTTGCAAAATTATTCAAGCCATTTTCGCAGGCAGACACATCCACTACGCGCAGGTATGGCGGCACAGGACTGGGGCTAGTTATAAGCAGGCGGCTGGTGGAGCTTATGGGTGGAAGGCTTGATGTGAAATCAATCCCCGGAAAGGGAAGCCGGTTTTTCTTTGATCTTGAGATGCCTGTCAAGCCAGGGGCTATGGGTATATCGGATCGGCCTGCAATGCTTGCTGATAATATCTCTTTTCTTGTTGTCGATGACCAGGAAACAGCAAGATCTGCTCTCCGCCACATAATTGAAAGCTGGCATGGCACTGTTGAGGAGGCAGATAGCGGCCTTGAGGCCATTAATATGGCAAGGGCTGCATATGAAAGGGGAAGAGAGTATGATTTCATTATTATTGATTTAAAGATGCCCGGTGAAGTTGACGGCCTTGCTGCTATCCGGCGTATAAGGGAGTTATTCCACACATCTGTTTTTAAGGGTCAAAAGGCCCCTGTATTTATTTTAAGCGCCTACAACAGAAATGAACTTCCGGATGATGATCTGAATTTTCAGCCCTTTTTAAATAAACCTGTAACTGCTTCGGATCTGTTCAATGTCATTACTGAGGTTAATAGGGGTGTCAGCAGGGTTTCTTATCAGCCTGACAAGCCGGTTTTGATACCCTCATTTGCCGGTTATACTGCCCTGCTTGTTGAGGACAATGATCTGAACAGGCTTGTCGCAACAAAATTCCTGGAAAAAACTGGCACACAGGTGATCATAGCCAAAAACGGACTGGAAGCCATTGAAATTTTCAGGAACGAGCCCATTGATATAATCCTCATGGACCTTCAGATGCCTCTGATGGATGGATTTGAGGCCACAAAAAGGATCAGAAAAATGGAACAGGAGATGGGTATCCGGAAAAGAGCCTACATGTCTCAGGGATCATTATCCCGGACGCCGATTATTGCCTTAACAGCCGCAGTTATGGAGGGTGACCGTGAAAGGGCTGCATCAGCCGGTGTTGACATACATCTGGCTAAACCCATTGATGAGAAGGAACTCTATAGAGTAATGGGTGATTTTCTTGGGGGTAATGCAGGCGCTGGCGCCAGTGATCTCAGGTACCCTGAAACAAGGGAACCTTTCCCGGTTATGGATGATTTTGACATGAGACAGGGGAAATCGGCTTCGCAGGGTGACCCCGCCTTTTACAGGAAACTTCTCAGGGTTTTTGACAGGCAATTGTCAGAACATTTTATCCATATGGCCGATAATATGCCAGCCCTGAGAATTGATGAGATACAACAGCAGGCCCATGCTTTAAAAGGGATAGCCGGCACAGTTGGCGCTGCCAGGGTAGCTGTGATTGCGGAAAAGATTGACAAGATGTGCAAGTCAAACACAATGCCCGGCCAAAATATAGCTGAAGATCTGAAACAGGCCATAGTGTCTGCCCGTGAACAGATAGGGCCTCATATCAATAAACCTGAACCGGATATTAAGGAGGCTGTGGGCGCCAAGGAAGGGCTTCTGGCCTTGAAGGAACTTGTTATGCACCTCCATAAAAGCGAGCTCGCAAAAGATAACCTGATTAATAAGGCGGTTTCTTTTGTGGCTAACAGTGTGAACAAGGAGGCGGCAGCAGAGCTTTTAAGGCTAGTGGAAAACTTTGATACGGATGGGGCAGAAAAGTTGATTGAAAGGATATTAGGGGAGGTTCAAAATGAACAGACTCAATAATGAAAAGGAATATTCTGAAAGGCCGACGCTGCTCATTGTTGATGATCAGCCGTTAATAATTCAGACCCTGTCAAACCTCTTCAGGGATGACTATAACATCAAGGTGGCCACAGGAGGCATCAAGGCCCTGGAAATTGCTGAAAGCGATCCCCTGCCAGGGTTAATACTTCTGGACATTCGAATGCCTGATGTGGATGGCTACGAGGTGTTAAGGAGGCTTCAGGAGAATGACCGGACAAGGGGCATCCCTGTCATCTTTATTACAGCCATGAATGAGGATGCGGATGAGGAAAAGGGTCTGAACCTAGGGGCCGTGGATTTTATTACCAAACCCATCCGCCCTGCCATTGTAAAGGCAAGGGTGCAAAATCATATGGACCTCAAGATCAAGACAGACATGCTTGAGCGTCTTTCAATGGTTGATAGCCTGACTGATATGCCAAACAGGCGGTTTTTTGATGACTACTTTGCAAGGGCATGGGGTTATGCGCACAGGGAATCCAAACTGCTTTCGGTCATAATGATGGATATTGATCACTTCAAACTCTACAATGACTATTACGGACATGGGGCAGGTGATGAGTGCCTTAGACGTGTGGGGCGCGCCATTCTATCGCAGATATCTAGGTCCGCAGACCTTGTTGCACGATACGGAGGAGAGGAATTTATAGCTGTGTTGCCGGGCACCTCCTCTGCCGGGGCATTAACTGCATCCAGAAAATTTAAAGCGGCAGTGGAAACCCTTTCTATTCCTCATGAAAAATCAAAAACAGCACCTATCGTAACGCTCAGTCTCGGCACTGCGACATACGGAGAGGATTATAAGCCAGCAGAAAGTCACCTGCTTTTAAAGGCAGCAGACACGGCCCTCTATCAGGCAAAGGAGGGGGGGCGAAGCAGGATTATACAATTCAAGCCTGATCCTCTTCTGATGCAGAAAGAGGATGCAGATAGTTCCATCCCGGAATTTTTAGGCATCAGCGCACATATTCTTCTGGCTGAAGATAACCCTGCGAGCCAGCAATTGATTATGATCATCCTTGAAAAACTGGGGTTTTCCGTTCATGCAGTATCAAGTGGCCATGAAGCGCTTGAGGCGCTTATAAGAGAGCCCTTTGACATCGTGCTGATGGACATGCAGATGCCTGAAATGGACGGGCTTGAGGCAGCAAGGATCATCAGGAAGAGGGAGAGAGAGGCTGTCAGCCAGAAGCCAGAAGAGAGAAATCAGAAAGCATCATTCCATATCCCGATCATTGCGCTCACTGCCTATTCGGCGCCTGATGACAGGGAAAAATGTTTTGAAGCGGGTGTTGATGATTATCTGACCAAACCTGTCTCCCCAACCATGCTTGCTGACACCCTGAAAAAATGGCTCTCTTAAAAGAGTGAGTGGTAATTAAAATTGTTACCCTGAAGCGGGATTTATCATTCACTCTGTATAATAGATCCTACCATATTGTTGAAATCAATCCATCTCCTACCGGACAGTAGGATATTTGGAATCATTAAGCCTGGTCAATTTAAAAACTAATAGTTAAAAAAGCCCTAATATCAATACCATATAAAAATATTGCAGGTCACTCTCCTGGTGGCACTCTCCTTGTATTAGGTAAAGGCAGGGTTTCAAAATACAAAACAGGAGAAAGAAGAATGAGAAAGATAGCAATATACGGAAAGGGCGGCATTGGCAAATCAACGACTACCCAGAATATAGTGGCCGGACTTGTGGAGATGGGAAAAAAGATCATGGTTGTAGGCTGTGACCCCAAGGCTGACTCAACAAGGCTTCTATTGGGCGGCCTTGCCCAGAGGACAGTCCTGGATACCCTGAGGGAAGAGGGTGAGGATGTTGATCTTGATGATGTAAGAAAAAAGGGTTTCGGCGGCACATTGTGTGTAGAGTCAGGGGGACCTGAGCCAGGTGTTGGATGCGCCGGACGCGGGATAATAACCTCCATTAACCTGCTTGAGCAGCTTGGCGCCTATTCAGGTGAAAATGAACTGGAATATGCATTTTATGATGTGCTCGGAGATGTTGTATGCGGCGGTTTTGCAATGCCCATCCGCGAAGGAAAGGCGCAGGAGATCTATATAGTGGTATCCGGTGAGATGATGGCCATGTATGCTGCAAACAACATCTGCAAGGGTATAGTGAAGTTTGCCGAGGCAGGCGGCGTAAGGCTCGGAGGGCTCATATGTAACAGCAGGAAGGTGGATAATGAAGAGGAGATGATAAAGGCCTTTGCTGATAAGCTCGGCACCCAGATGATCCACTTTGTCCCGAGGGATAACATGGTGCAGAGGGCAGAGATCAACAGAAAGACTGTTATAGATTTTGCGCCTGAGCATCCACAGGCAGATGAATACAGGAAGCTGGCAAGAAAGATAGATGCAAATACGATGCATGTGATCCCAAAACCTCTTCCAATAGAAGAGCTTGAGACCCTGCTTATTGAGTACGGGATAGGGGCGTAAAATAGAGCGGTCAGCATTCAGCGATCAGCTTTCAGCTAAAAAAATATTTAAAATACTAAAGACTGGAGAATAAAAAATGTTGATGATTAGATCCATTATAAGACCTGAGAAGGTAGATAACACACTGGCAGCGCTTATGGAGGCAGGGTTTCCGGCAGTTACAAAGATGTCAGTTGTCGGGCGCGGTAAACAGCGTGGAATCAAGATAGGCGAAATAACCTATGATGAAATACCAAAGGAGCTCCTTATAACCGTTGTCCCCTCCAGGGATAAGGACTTTGTAATAAAAACTATCATTAAGGCTGCAAAGACTGGTGAAAAAGGGGCCTTTGGTGACGGGAAGATATTTGTCACCCCTGTTGAAGAGGTCTACACCATAAGTTCCGGGGTAAAGGAAACAGCTGACGGGGTGATTGTCGAGGTAAAGATATGAAAGAGATAATGGCAATAGTACGCATGAATACAATAAACAGGACCAAAAGGGCCTTAGCCGATGCCGGTATATCGTCCATGACAGCGAGGGATGCACTGGGAAGAGGCAAGGGGCTGGTGGATCTGCAGCTTCTTGAGGGCGCTGAAAAGGGATATGAGGAGGCTATTTCACAGCTTGGAAGCAGTCAGAGGCTTATTCCTAAACGCATACTCTTTATTATTGTCCCTGACAAGCTCGTTTCAAAGACAGTGCAGACAATAATAAAGGTAAACCAGACCGGAAAACCGGGTGACGGCAAGATATTTGTCAACCCGATTTTGGATTCAATAAGCGTAAGGACGGGCCTTAGCGGCGATTCCACGCTTGATGAAGTTGAATAAGTATAATTTTAAGCCTTATGAAAGGAGAATATAAAATGCCAGATCCAGTAAAAGAATATATGGATGTTTTGGATCCGGAGGAATTCAAAAAAGAGGTATTAAGCAAATATCCCACAAAGGTGGCAAGGAAGAGGGCAAAACAGATCCTTATTAATACGCCAGAAGGTAAGCCCATCCAGGAGATCAGCGCAAATGTAAGAACAATACCGGGTATTATTACCCAGAGGGGCTGCACCTATGCCGGCTGCAAGGGCGTTGTTTTAGGGCCGACAAGGGATATCATAAATATAACACACGGGCCAATTGGTTGCGGGTTTTACAGCTGGCTTACCAGAAGGAACCAGACAGACCCTTCGACCACAGAAGATGGTCATAACTTTATGAACTACTGCTTCTCTACTGATATGCAGGATGAGAACATAGTATTCGGCGGAGAGAAAAAACTCAGGCAGGCCATACAGGAGGCCTATGATATTTTTCATCCAAAGGCCATAGCGGTTTTCTCAACATGCCCTGTAGGGCTTATTGGTGATGATGTCCATGCTGTGACCAGGGAAATGAAGGAACAGCTTGGTATAAATATATTCGGATTCAGTTGTGAAGGTTACAAGGGCGTTAGCCAGTCGGCAGGGCATCATATAGCAAATAACGGTATCTTCACCCATGTAATAGGCACCAATGATACTGTTAGGGAGGGCAAATACAAGGTTAACCTCCTTGGCGAGTACAACATAGGCGGCGATGCCTTTGAGATAGAGAGGCTCTTTGAAAGGTGCGGCATCACTTTAGTTTCGACATTCAGCGGGAACTCCAGCATTGATTTTTTTGCAAATGCCCACACCGCTGATCTCAACATGATCATGTGTCACAGGTCAATCAACTATGTGGCAGAGATGATGGAAAAGAAATACGGGATACCGTGGATAAAGGTTAATTTTATAGGGGCAAAGTCTACTGCGAAATCCTTAAGAAAAATTGCCCAGTACTATGGGGATCAGGAGCTTATAGAGAGGGTTGAAAAGTTAATAGCAGAGGAGATGCCCGAAGTGGAAAAGGTCTTGGAACAGATAAGGCCCAGGACAGAAGGAAAGATCGCGATGCTTTTTGTAGGCGGATCAAGGGCACATCACTATCAGGAGCTGTTTAAGGAAATGGGCATGATACCCATAGCAGCAGGTTATGAGTTTGCTCACAGGGATGACTATGAAGGAAGAGCGGTTCTGCCAGATATAAAGGTTGATGCTGACAGCAGGAACATAGAGGAGCTTGAGGTTCATCCTGATCCCCTAAAATATAACCCTAGAAAAAGCCCTGAAGAGATGGCAAGGCTCAGGGAAAAGGGATTTGAGTTTAAGGATTACCACGGGATGATGGCTGAAATGCCAGGTGGCACACTCATAATAGATGACATCAGCCAGTATGAAACTGAAAAACTGATTGAAAAATATAAACCGGCAGTTTTTTGCGCCGGTATCAAGGAGAAATTTGCAATACAGAAAAAGGGTATCCCCATGAAACAGCTTCACAGTTACGATTCAGGGGGACCATATGCAGGATTTGCGGGCGCTATCAATTTTTATCACGAGATAGACCGGATGGTTAACAGCAAGGTGTGGTCTTATATCAAACCGCCCTGGAAAAAGAATCCTGAACTTTCGGCAAGGTATGCATTCGTTGCCTGATCAATAATCTTTTTGAAAGCGGAAATGGAAATAAAAATGGAAGCAATAGATAAATCTAAATTACTAAGGCATACGCCTCATGAGATAAAAGAGCGGAGCGCCCTTACGATAAACCCTGCCAAGACGTGTCAGCCAATAGGCGCCATGTATGCAGCCCTAGGAATCAGGGGTTGCCTGCCACACAGTCACGGGTCACAGGGGTGCTGTGCCTATCACAGGAGCGCCCTTACCAGGCATTATAAAGAGCCTGTAATGGCCGCAACAAGCTCCTTCACAGAGGGATCATCGGTTTTCGGAGGGCAGGCAAACCTGTTACAGGCAATAGATAATATATTCACAATCTATAACCCTGACCTGATAGCTGTGCATACAACCTGCCTGTCAGAGACAATCGGTGATGATATACCGCAGATTGTAAGCAAGGCAGAGGCTGAAGGCAAGATACCAAAGGGAAAGCGCGTGATTCATACGAACACCCCCAGCTATGTGGGCTCACATGTGACAGGGTTTGCCAATATGGTGAAATCAATGGTGGACTATTTTTCCGCCAGTACCGGTAAGAAAAAACAGCAGGTTAACATTATCCCGGGTTGGGTGGAGCCATCAGATATGGAAGAGATCAAACGGCTTGCCGGTTTGATGGGTATAAAGTCAGTAATGTTTCCTGACACATCAAGGGTGCTGAACGGGCCATTAAACGGCAAGTTCAACATGTATCCTGATGGAGGTGTAACAGTAGAGGAGCTGGAAAGCACGGGCGACAGTATAGGCACAATAGCCTTGGGAGCATGGGGCTCAGAGCCTGCTGCAAAGGCACTTGACTCAAAATGCAAGGTCCCCTATGCAGTGTTGGACCTTCCCATAGGGCTTCAGGCAACAGACCGTTTTATAGATACGATGAGGATCATGACCGGTGCTGTTGTACCGGAGGCCATAGAAATAGAAAGAGGGCAGATGCTCGACATTATTACCGACATGCATCAGTACCTTTTTAATAAAAGGGTAGGACTTGTTGGCGACCCTGACCAGTTGATCGCATTAAGTGAATTTTTGGTCTCCATCGATATGTGGCCTGTATATGTGGTCACAGGCACACCCGGAAAGAGCTTTGAAAAGAGAATAATGGAGATAACCGCAGCTTCTCCATACGAGGTAAAGGTAAAGGCTGCAGGTGATATGTTCCTGTTCCATCAATGGATAAAAGAGGAGCCTGTTGACCTCATGATAGGTAACACCTACTTGAAGTATATCGCAAGGGATGAGGATATACCTTTGATACGTCACGGGTTTCCGATCCTTGACCGCATAGGCCACAGTTACTTTCCCACGGTCGGGTATAGGGGCGGTATAAGGCTCCTTGAGAAGATCCTGTCAGCTATTCTGGACAGGAAAGACAGGGATGCGGATATGATCAATTTTGAACTGGTGATGTAAGGATAAAAGCGAGGCGCATCCGCCGTCGCCAAAGGCTATGGCGGGACAGGGGGCGCAAGGTTTTAAGGTTAATATGTAATTCAAAAACTGTAGGGGCACGAGGCATCGTGCCCTCAAGAGAGGCAGGACAGAAGGCGTATCAGCCGTCGCAAGTAGCTATGGCCGATGGGAGGCGCATGGCTCAGAGTGTAAGACGCTATGCGACTATAAGCCTTGCGCTAAGCGCACAGCCAAAAAGGTGTTGAAATGGAAGCTATAAATATTCTGGAAGAACGGAAGAAAAGCATATTTGAAAAGGGAGGAGCCGATTTTGAACTGACCTGCAACAAGGTCAGTGTGGCGGGGTCTGTGAGCCAGAGGGCATGTGTATTTTGCGGCTCACGCGTTGTGCTGTACCCCATAGCAGACGCCCTTCACATTGTTCACGGGCCAATAGGGTGTGCAGCCTATACCTGGGACATCAGGGGGGCGCTCTCTTCAGGGCCTGAGCTGCACCGCCTGAGCTTTTCAACCGATCTATCTGAAACGGATATTATTTACGGAGGAGAAAGGAAGCTTGTAACAGCGCTTGATGAATTGATTGATGAGTATAAACCAAAGGCAGCCTTTGTCTATTCAACATGTATTGTTGGTATCATAGGCGATGATGTCGAGTCAGTGTGTAAAAAGATGAGCCAGAAAAAGGGTATACCTGTTCTGCCTGTCCACTCAGAGGGTTTCAAGGGGACAAAAAAGGATGGATATAAGGCTGCCTGCCATGCCCTGTTTAAACTTACAGGCAGAGAGAATACAGAAGGTATAAGCAGGTACAGCATCAATATACTTGGCGAATTCAATATTGGCGGTGAAGCATGGATCATTAAGGAATATTACAGACGTATGGGCATTGAGGTTGTATCTGTTATGACGGGTGATGGGCGTGTTAAAGAGATTGGCCGTTCACACGGTGCATCACTCAATGTGGTGCAGTGTTCAGGCTCAATGACATACCTGGCAAAGCTGATGGAAGAAAAATATGGGATACCCTACAAAAGGGTCTCCTATTTCGGGATAGAGGATATGTCTGCTGCTCTTTATGATGTGGCCACCTTTTTTAAGGATAACCCCGGGATAATGGATAAAACAAAGGCGCTTGTACAGGAAGAAATAAACAAGATTTACCCTGCGCTATTAGAGATGAAAAAAGAGCTTGCAGGTAAAAAGGCTGCCCTTTATGTGGGCGGGACATTCAAGGCATTTTCCCTGATAAAGGCCCTTAGACACCTGGGCATGGATGTGGTGCTTGCGGGTACACAGACAGGCAGCCCTGAAGATTATGAACTGTTAAAGGAGCTCTGTGATGAAGGCACGGTTATCCTTGATGACGCAAACCCCCTTGAGCTCTCTAAATATATCATTGAAAAGGGGGCAGACCTTTTTATAGGCGGGGTCAAGGAGAGGCCTATTGCCTACAAGCTTGGGTTAGGCTTTTGTGACCATAATCATGAAAGAAAGATACCTCTTGCCGGGTACAGCGGCATGCTCAATTTTGCAAAAGAGGTTTATGAGACTGTAATGAGCCCGGTGTGGAAACTAACACCAAGGGGGGTAAAAGGGAATGGCTATTGAGATTAAAAAATATACAGCAACACGAAATGCGTGCAAACTATGCACCCCACTGGGAGCTGCACTGGCCTTTAGCGGTATAGAGAACAGTGTTCCTCTCCTGCATGGCTCCCAGGGGTGCTCCACCTATATAAGAAGGTATATGATCAGCCATTTCAAGGAGCCGGTTGATATAGCATCAACAAATTTTTCCGAAGAAACGGCTATATTCGGCGGCGGTTTAAACCTTAAAAGGGCACTGGATAATATTACCACCCAGTATAAACCCAGTATGATCGGAGTGGCTACAACCTGTCTGAGTGAGACCATAGGCGATGATGTGCCCATGATGTTACGGGACTATAAGGCAGGGAAGAAAACTGAGGATATCCCGGCAATAGTCCATGTCTCTACACCCAGTTACAGGGGTACACATGCTGACGGATTTCATAATGCGGTAAGGGCAATAGTTGATAATCTTCTGCCTGAGTCTGAATGTATAAAGGGTGCAGAAGAAGAAATGGGCCTCTCATCTAAAATGGTGAATATCTTTCCGGGGATGGTTTCCCCGGAGGATATGAGATACATGAAGGAGATCATCTCAAAATTCAGGGTTAAAGGCATAATGCTCCCTGATTATTCTGAACGGCTTGAAGGGGCTCTGTGGTCAGAGTTCAAGAGGATACAGGAAGGCGGTACGAAACTGAGTGACATCAAAAGGATGCCTAAGGCTGCAGGTAGTGTGGAATTCGGAAGGGTACTGGCAAAGGTTGAAAGTGCGGGCAAAGTTATAAAAGAGAGATTTAATGTTCCGTTATACAGCCCTGGCCTTCCGATAGGGGTAAATGAGACAGACAGTTTTATCTCTGCACTCAATGAGATAACAGGTATTGAAACACCTGATGCTATTAAAAAGGAGAGGGAGAGGCTTATAGATTCATACGTGGACGGCCACAAGTATGTATCACAGGCAAAGGCAATCGTTTATGGTGAAGAGGATCTTGTGGCAGGTATTGTCTCTTTCTTATCTGAAATAGGAATTAAACCGGTATTATGCGCCTCAGGCGCTAAAAGCGGGCTCCTTGAATCAGTGCTTAAGGAGATTAATCCAGACCTTGATAAATCAAATACCCTGATAATGTCAGGTGCGGATTTTGTAGAGATAGAAGAGATCGCAGGTAAACTGAACCCTGACATAATAATAGGCCATAGCAAGGGATACAGCGTGGCAAGAAAGCTAAATATCCCGATTGTGCGGGTGGGTTTTCCCATACATGACAGGTTTGGCGGATCAAGGATACTTCATCTGGGGTACAGGGGGGCTCAGCAGCTTTTTGACAGGATAGTAAACACCCTTATGGAAACAAGACAGAAAGAATCCGATGTGGGGTGGGCGTATATTTAGAAATATAAACGAGTGATATCTTAATCGGATATATCTCAGCTGATAATTCCCCTGATGGCTCAATAACAGGCACAAGGTACAGGGCGCAGGGCACTGGGGAAAGCATAAAACCAAACCTTGCGCCTTGTGCCTTGAGCCGGCTGATAATGATAGTAAAGTCAGCTCAGCCAGATAAGTTAGTTTAATTGAGATGAAAGGATAATAAAAATGCGCCTTGAGAATCATCCATGTTTTAATGAAGGGGCATGTAAATCATATGGAAGGGTACATCTACCGGTTGCATCAAGATGTAATATACAGTGCAATTTCTGCAACAGGAAATTTGACTGTGTTAATGAAAGCAGGCCAGGTGTTACAAGCGGTATTTTATCACCGGATCAGGCCATAAGATATCTTGATGATATCATCACGGAAAGAAAGGATATCAGTGTGGTTGGTATTGCAGGGCCTGGCGACCCCTTTGCCAATCCGTTCGAGACAATCAGAACCATGGAGCTTGTGCGAGAAAGGTATCCTGAGATGTTGCTCTGCCTGGCATCGAATGGTTTGAACATATATCCCTATGTGAATGACATAGCAAGGCTCAATGTCAGCCATGTTAGTATAACAGTGAATGCAGTTGACCCTGCCATAGGGGCAAAGATCTACAGTTGGGTAAGGAGCAATAAAAGGACAATCGGGCCTGACGATGGGGCAAGGATACTTTTTGAGAACCAGATGGCTGCAATTAAGGCCCTTAAGGAGGCTGGTGTAATTGTAAAGATAAACAGTGTTGTGATACCCGGGATCAATTCGGATCACATAGTGGATATTGCTAAAAAGGTAAGTGAGCTTAAGGTTGATATCTTTAACTGTATGCCCTATTACCCCAATAAAGGCTCCAATTTTGAGCACATAAATGAACCTTCAAAAGGGGAGATCGATGAAATCAGGAAAGGGGCATTAAAGTATGTAAAACAGATGAACCATTGCACAAGGTGCAGGGCTGATGCAGTGGGTCGGCTCGGGGAGTTACCTGATAAGATGGCAATGGAAAAATTACAGCAGTATGAAAAAGAGAAAACCATAATCCCATTTAAGGAGGAGGAAAAAGGGAAAATAGAAAACAGAAAAGGGGTTACACCTCTTGTTGCGGTTGCGAGTCTGGAAGGGGTGCTTATCAACCTTCATCTTGGTGAGGCTGTTCAGCTCCGAATATATAAAAAGGCGGGGTCAGAGATCGTGCTTGACTCAGTCAGGGATGTGCCTGAACCTGGTGGAGGAGACAAACGCTGGGAGCAGCTCTCTGATATTATAAAGGACTGCGGTCACCTGCTTGTGAGCGGCGCAGGCGATGCGCCCAGAAGGGTTCTTTTAAAAAACGGGATAATTGTCCATGAGGTTGAGGGACTTATTGAAGATGCTGTTAAGAGCATCCTGGAGGGAAAGACCATTAGCCATATGATTAAACGAAAACCGCGAGTATGCGGTTCAGAGTGTGGTGGAAAAGGCATGGGGTGCGGATAAAAAACAGGTCTGAGGTCTGAGGTATTGGGTTTGAGGTTTTAGGTAAATAGGTAATCAAAACTGTAGAAGGGGCACGCAGCAGCGTGCACTCAAGGGATAGAAAAACAAAAGGAGAAATAAATTATGGAAAAACCTGAATATCATATTTTTGTCTGTGCAAGTTTCAGGGCTGGTGGCGATCAAAAGGGTGTATGTAATAAAAAGGGTGCGCTTGAATTTTTACCATATATAGAAAACGAGATACTGGACAGGGGTCTTGATGCACAGGTCACATCAACAGGTTGCCTCAAGGGGTGTGACCATGGGCCGGTTATGGTTATATACCCTCAGGGCTACTGGTACGGGAATATTGAGAATGAAGATATGATCGATCAGATACTTGATGCGCTGGAAGAGGGTGAGAGCGTAGAAGAGTTATTGTTGCCATGAGTAAAGTCGGAATCAAAATACGAAAGGGGTGTATACAGGATATCCCTGCCCTTGTTGGTCTGTTAAAGGCCCTCTTTGAAATAGAGGAGGATTTTAAGTTTGATCAGGCAAAGCAGAAGGCTGGGCTCAAGATGTTCCTTGATAGTAAATCGGATGAAAGGATACTTCTTGTTGCAGAATCTGATGGAGAGGTAATCGGTATGTGCAGTGCACAGGCTCTTGTCTCCACTGCCGAAGGGGCAATGTCTGCCATGCTTGAGGATATGATAGTTAAGGAGGGATTTCGCGGAAAGGGTGTCGGCAAGAAATTAATGGATGAAATTTTAGCATGGGCAAAGGATCATAAAATAACCAGGCTTCAACTCCTTGCAGATAAAAACAACAGCAAGGCTATCTGGTTTTACAGAAAAAATTTATGGGAAAATACCCGGCTCATATGTCTTAGAAGAAAAATGATATAGTGCCATGAATATACCTGAAAAGATATGGATAATTGATACAACCCTTCGTGACGGTGAGCAGGCGCCTGGTGTCTGTTTTACCCCTGAACAGAGGATCATGATTGCACAAATGCTTGATGCCGCAGGGGTTAATGAACTTGAGGCGGGGATACCTGCTATGGGACCGGATGCTGTAAAGGGGATTAAGGCAATAGCCGGGCTCGGGTTAAAAAGCCGTGTGACAGGGTGGTGCAGGGCAACAAAGGCGGATATAGAGGCAGCAGAAAGGTGCGGTTTAAACAGCATACATATAAGTTTTCCGCTCTCCAAACGGCTTCTTGGTGTCTTTAATAAAGATATTTTCTGGTTAATGAATGCCGTTGATGAAATAGTGCCATTTGCATGCAAGCGGTTTCCATTTGTCTCTGTGGGGGCTCAGGATGCTGCAAGGTGTGAAATGGTTAATCTGTTACGCTTTACAGTGAGGGCATCTGTGCATGGTGCATACCGTGTAAGGATAGCAGACACGGTCGGAATAGCATCACCCTTTGAGGTATACGATCTTGTAAAGGAGATAAAATCTTCGTGTGATATGGAAATAGAATTTCACGGCCATAATGACCTGGGCATGGCCTCTGCAAATGCCCTCGCTGCCGTTGAGGCAGGTGCATGCGCTGTAAGTGTTACTGTAAACGGCTTAGGCGAAAGAAGCGGGAATCTCCCCCTTGAGCAGATAGCTGTTGTCCTTCATCTATCGGAAAATTTCAGCACATCAATTGATGCAGGGCATCTGATGAATATCTGTAACTATGTGGCAGAGGCTACAAACAGGCCTATCCCGCCTGATAAACCTGTAACAGGCTCAAATGTATTTCTGCATGAATCAGGCATACACTGTGCCGGGCTAATAAAGGACCCTCTTTCATACCAGCCCTATCTTCCTGATGAAGTCGGCAGAAAAGGCTTCGGATTTTTGCTTGGAAAACAATCAGGATCAAAGGCCATAATGCATATGCTGGGTAAAGCAGGAATAAATATTACAAGGGATGAGGCCGTAAGACTTAAACAAATTTTATACGGGGATGATGTGTAAATTGATTTGTATCACAGATATGAAAGAATGCCTGACACCTGGTGATGCTTCTTAAAAATATTGTTTAACGAATTGTGCAGGGGAGATAACAATGCTCCCTTTTCTCAAGTGCATTGGGAAATGTTTTATATTTCCTGTTATTAGCGGAACATTCTCGGAAATGGCTATTTCAATAAATGGTTTGTCTCCTTCATCGGGCAAATCATTTATAACCACGCTGCTTGAGGAGTAAAATGAGTTTTTTGACAGGTACTCAATAATGTCCTCTCTGTCAGATTTTGTAAAATATTTCATGAAATAATCTCCTCTTAAGACATCAATATATTCTGCAAGAATCCGGTCATCTACAACAAGTTGCAAAACACCTGACCTTAAAAAATCAATGATCTGTCCTGGTGGACCAGAAGGATTAAGCATTCCTGATATTAGCACATTGGTATCAAGGACTATTTTCATTTTATGCGACTTTTCCTGCTGTCTGAAATAAGAGAAGCTATGTTTGCCTCATCAATTTTATTTATTATAGCCTTTTTTCTACCCCTTGAAATCGCCTTTGAGAACAATGCCCTTCGTATTTCTCTTAAAGATTCTTCAAGACTGTCGGCGGATATTCCAACCATAAGGGCAAATGGCTGTCCATCTTTTGTCAGGATTAATTCTCTTTCCTTTTCAAGTTTTTCTCTAAGAGATTTGGAGTTTTTAAGATCTTTAACTGCTATATAGTTCATTATAATCTCCTGTAAATCTATTTATAATGACCTTATTATAGGATAATAAGGGTACCATGTAAACATGTTTATTATATTATTGAATGAGGTAAGAAATGATATAACACCTCATTTATCTATCCACTTGATAAGACTGAATATCCAAAGGCTATTTTCATGACAATGAACTTCAACGGGAGACAACAATTAAGCAACACTTAATAGTTTAATCTGAAGGTAACAGACATGAAATAGCTAATGCGCCTCAATATATCAATAGAGTTAGATGAATGGATTGATTTTAGACCTGGCCGCTTATTTATACTGCCTCACATCTATCCTGTATTTTTTAACCCTTATACCTATCACCCTCTCTGTGCTCGCTAAAATACGAGCGGCCTCTGTAATATTTCCCCTTGAGGATTTTAATGCATCAATGATCATGTCCCTCTCAAATGCATCAAGCGCCTCAGTGAGAGAGCCTGATGAGGCAGTGCCGGAGATCTCAGGCGTCTGCAGGCTTATGGGCAGGTGATTACCCCTTATTACATTATCTCTGCAAAGTATTACAGCCCTTTCTATACAGTTTTCAAGCTCCCTCACATTACCGGGCCAATGGTATCTCATAAGGGCATCAATAGCAGGGGTGGATATTCTTCTTATATCCTTTCCATATTTTTTTGAGTAATGCTCCATAAAGAAATCCGCAAGGAGAAGCACATCGGTTTTCCGTTCCCTTAACGGAGGCATATAGATAGGAAAGATATTCAGCCTGTAATAAAGATCCTCCCTGAAGGTGCCATCCTTTATTGCTAGTTCCAGGTCCTTGTTTGTTGCGGCTATAATACGTACATCCACCTTGATGTTTTTGGAACCTCCGACCCTTTCAAGCTCCTTTTCCTGGAGCACCCTTAACAGTTTTGCCTGTGCGCCGGGGTTAAGCGTGCCGATCTCGTCCAGGAACAGTGTGCCCCTGTCTGCCCGTTCAAATTTTCCTATCCTTTTTTCTGTTGCCCCTGTAAAAGAGCCCTTTTCATGGCCAAAGAGCTCGCTTTCTATCAGGTTTTCAGGGATGGCAGCACAGTTGACCTTGATAAAGGGCCCAGCTGCCCTGGCGCTGTTGTAATGTATGGCATTGGCAGCAAGCTCCTTGCCTGTTCCGCTTTCTCCCCTTAGAATTACTGTCGCATCACTTCCGCATACCTGCTCGATCATACTGAAGACTTCACGCATTTTGTTGCTGCGGCCAATTATATTGTACTGGCTGTAGCGCTCCCTGAGCTGCTCCCTCAGTGTTATATTCTCTTCCCTGAGCCGTTTCTGTTCATCAGCGGCCATCCTGCTGATTTTCACTGCCTGGGCAATATTTGAGGCAAGTATGGAAAGGAAGCGCACATCCTCTTCAAGGGATATCTCATTACTGAAGACCCTGTCCACGCTCAATGCCCCGTAGGTAATATCGCCTACCTTTATGGGCACACATATAAATGAGATGTTTTGTTTGGGTATCTCTTTGCGTGCCCCTGTCCTGTTCAGAAACAGTGTGTTATCGCCTACCCTGGGGATTATCATGGGTTCCCCTTTTTCAACAACAGTGCCTGTTACACCCTCGCCCACCTTGTAGTGGCCTTTCCTCATCTCCTCCCTTGTCAGACCGTGGGCAACCTCTATCACTAACTCATGTGAGTCAACATCAATAAGTGTGAGTGTGCCTCTTTCCATGCCCATCCTTGAATTCAGGATATCAAGAACAGCTTCAAGCACCTCCTTGGGCTCAGAATGGGATATAAGGAGCTGGCTGATCTCATATAATACAGTCAGCTCAAGCACCTTTCTTTCAAGGAAATTATTTTCTTTTTTGTATGGCTCCATCCTGATTAAAACCCTTATTTTTAAAGCTCCATAACAAGCGGGAAAATTCTAGCAATTGCATATGGCAATAATGACTATCATTAAATATCCTGATGCACCGGTTTTATTATTTATGAGCAACAACCGGGCCAATGTTGCAATTCAAGTAAAAACAAGTAATTACAGATCAAGATAGCCGGATTGGGCCGGATTGTATTACATAAATGTAGTCTGAAAAACTTTCTATTACAAATTTGAATGAATCAGTGGAGCTCTTTGCCCTGCCGCCTCCAGGTATTAATGAAGGACGGAACAGAAATCCCCCTTCTCTTTCCTTACTGTAATTACATAATTTGTCTATTAGCCAGAGCAATTAACAAAGTATGGAACTTGGAATCCTCTTTTTAATTTAATTCATTGATATTTTTAGACAGTATGCTATCTTCGGTTCATTAGTGGCGCATCTCATTAGCCAATCACAGGCTGATAGCGGAACCTGTTAATGATATTTTTGAGGCTTTTATAATGGATTTTAAACCTGCCCGTGAAGAACTGGAACAAAAAGTAAAAGAATTGGAAAAACTCCTTTCAAGCCAGAAGGAGGCGGAACAAAAACTTCTTAAAGAGATAAGCGAGTTAAAACAGACTGAAAAATATTACAATGCCCTGATGCGTAATACCGATGATTTTATTGTAATATGCGATCAGAATGCAATACCCCTCGCCTTTAATGAAAGGTATAAGGAAATCGGCGAGGCGTTATTGGGCACTGAAGTAAAACCCGGCATGCAGCCGCATAAAATGTCCGGAAATCTTGAAGTGATAAAATATTGGGATTCTTTGCAGGTCAGGGCTTTAAATGGAGAGAAATTCCTGGCTGAATTTTCTGATAAAGAGAGAAATCAATATCTTGAAACCCTGTTCTGCCCGATTCGTGAAGGGGGAAAGGTAACTGGGTTTACAGAGATAACCCGAAACATAACCGCCCGCATACAGGCCGAGATAAAACAGAAGGAGCTGCAATCTCAACTCTCCAATGCCCTTGAGATAGCGCACCTTGGCCCATGGGAATATGACCCGGCCAGTGATCTTTTTACATTCAATGACTATTTCTATAAAATATTTCATACTACTGCCGAGGAGGTCGGAGGCTATGTCATGACCTCCAAGGAATATATTAGCCGTTTTATCCATCCGGATGACCGCCCTCTTTTTGCAGAAGAGGGACGAAAGGCAGGCGAATCAAATGATTTAAACTATAACCGGCAATTCGAACACCGGATACTCTATTCTGATGGCAATGTCGGTTATATTGCGGTCAGGCTTTTTGTCCAGAAGGACGAAACCGGGAAGGCAATCAGGACATACGGTGTAAATCAGGATATAACCGAAACCGTGCATCTCAGACGAAAACTTGAGCAGGTGCAGAGACTGGAGGCGGTTGGCACTCTGGCCGGTGGTCTGGCACACGATTACAATAATATTTTAATGGGTATCCTCGGAAACACATCCCTTATGCTCCTTGAGATGGAGCCTGATAACCCCAATTATGCTAAACTGAAAAATATAGAGCAGTATGTCCAGAATGCCTCTGACCTAACCAAACAGCTGCTGGGTTTTGCCAGGGGAGGCAAGTATGAGGTAAAGCCAACAGACATGAATGAACTTGTCAAAAAAAGCTCGGACATGTTTGGCCAGACCAGAAAGGAGATCACAATCCATACGAAATACCAGAAAGATATCTGGACAGTTGAAATAGACCAGGGGCAGATGAATCAGGTTCTATTAAACCTGTATGTCAATGCATGGCAGTCTATGCCTGAAGGGGGAGACCTTTATATAGAAACAAAAAATATGGTTCTTGATGAAAATTATGTTAAACCTTTTTATGTGGCGCCTGGAAATTATGTAAGGATATCTGTTACAGACTCAGGCATTGGAATGGATGAGGATACAAAACAGAAGATCTTTGAGCCGTTTTTCACAACAAAAAAGATGGGAAGGGGCACAGGGCTGGGCCTTGCCACTGCCTATGGGATAATCAAGAATCATTCAGGCATTATCAATGTCTACAGTGAAAAGGGTCAAGGTTCAACATTTAACATATATCTGCCTGCTTCAAATGCAGTATTACAAAAAGAAAGGGAACGCTCATTTCATGTTCTTAAGGGCAATGAAACCATACTGCTTGTAGATGACGAGGAGATGATAATAAATATTGGCAGGCAGATGCTGGAAAGACTGGGGTATAATGTTTTATGCGCAAAAACCGGAAGTGAGGCCCTTGAAAAATACAAAAATAACAGGGAAGATATTGATCTGGTTATTCTGGATATGATCATGCCCAATATGGGTGGCGGGGCTGTTTATGATGAACTTAAAAAGGTACATCCGGGTGTGAGGGTCATTCTTTCGAGCGGGTACAGTCTTAATGGACAGGCTACATCGATACTGAAAAGAGGGTGTAATGGTTTTATCCAGAAACCATTCGGTCTGGATGAGCTATCCAGAAAAATAAGGGAAGTCCTTGAGAGTGAATAATATGGCCGGCAATATGAAAGCTCATCAGCCATTATCGGAGGCAGTATGAAGGCTGGAATCGGATACGCAAATGAGGCAGATGGAATCTCATCGGGCAGGAAGGTTGCAGAAAAGGCCATCAGAGATGGCAATATCAAAAACCCCTCTCTTGTCATTGCCTTTGCAAGCGGTAAAATTGATCCCTTCGCATTTTTTAATGGTATAAAATCAATAGTGGGTAATGGTGTGCCTGTTATTGGCGGTTCTGCAATCGGCGTTATTACAAACCATGAGCTGTCATATGAGGGATACCCCTCTGTTGCCGCTGTAGTGGAGCCTGATAATATCAAAATAGGGCTGGGTGTGGCAGGTGACCTGGATAAAGATGAAAAAAGAGCCGGTGAAAACCTGGGCGCAAAATTTACCCAAATGGATGCAGGAAAGCTGTTGCTGATATTCTATGATTCGGTCAAAAAAGGGCCCACAGAAAACGGGCCGCCTGTGATAAATGCATCTCCGCCCCTTTTAAGAGGAATTGAAGGGAAGATGAAACAGGATATCCCGATCCTTGGAGCAGGCGTTATAGGGGATTATGGTTTTGGCCCAACTCATCAATTTTGCGGTTCATACGTGGGCAGCCAGAGCGTTGCAGGGCTGATGCTTGGAGGTGAATTTACACCATATTACAGGGTTATGCATGGGTGCATCCCAAAGGATGGCATATATCACAGGGTGACAAAGGCAGATGGCCCGGTCATATATGAACTGGACGGCAGGCCGGTTGTAAAAATAATAGATGAGCAGTATGGTAACAGTGAATGGCGCAAACAGACACCTGTCAACAGGCTTACCCTTGCCATAAATCATGGTGAAAAATATGGCGATCTTTCAGAAACTGATTTTGTAAACAGATTGATTTCAGGCGCTCTAGCTGATGAAAAAGGGATAGTGCTCTTTGAACCGGATATCAGGGAGGGTGATGAGGTATTATTTATGCTGCGCAACGGGGCAATGATGATAGATTCGGTCAAGAGAAATACCCGTAAACTTTTTGATGAAATCTTCTCAAGGGGCGAAAAACCGGAATTTGCCCTTTATATAGATTGCGCAGGCAGGACAGCTGCCTACTCTGAAACCCTTTCTGAGGAGGCAGCAGAGGTGCAGGTTATATGCAACATGCACGGTGTCCCTCTGCTTGGTTTTTTATCCGGGGTTGAGATTGCGCCGGTCAAGGGCAAAAACAGGGGGCTTGACTGGACAGGGGTTCTTCTTGTGCTTGCCCGGAAATAATATTTGACTACAGGGTTCAGGAATCAGGATGGGAACAGAACTTGAAGAGGCCAGAAAAGAGGCTCTATATTACAAAAAAATCGCCAAAAATACAGGTGACCTGTTTCTGAGAGAGACACAGGAGCTGTCAAACCTTGTGAGCAGGATCAGGGGGGTAGAAAGGGCGCTGAGAGAAAATGAAGAAAGGCTCCGCAATATCATAGAACACAGCAATGAGATGTTTTATCTGCATGATATAAACCATAAATTTATATATGTGAGCCCGAAATCGCAGGAGTTTTTTGGCTTCAGCCCGGATGATATGAATATAAAGTGGATAGATATCATTACTGATAATCCCGATAACAGGGCCGGGTTCGAATCAACTCTCAGGGCCATAGAGACAGGTATTAAACAAAAACCCTATATTATTGAGTGCAGAAAAAAGGATGGCAATTATATCCTGCTTGAGATCGATGAATCCCCTGTCAAAGATGAACAGGGCAGGGTTGTTGCCATAGCCGGTGCAGCAAGGGATGTGACAGGGCGGGAAAAACTGGAAGCAGATTTGCGCCAGGCAATCAAGATGGAGGCCATTGGCACGCTGGCAGGCGGGATTGCCCATGATTTTAATAATCTCCTTATGGGGATACAGGGAAGGGCCTCCCTGATGCTTATGGATATTGACCAGTCCCACCCCTTTTATGACCACCTGAAGGGTATTGAAGAGCATATTCAGAGCGCAAGCGATCTTACAAAACAGCTTCTGGCCTTTGCCAGAAAAGGTAAATTTGAGGTTAAACCAGTTGACCTGAACGGGTTGATCAGGCTCTCATCCCAAATGTTTGGCCGCACAAAGAAGGATATCAGGATAAACCTTGAGCTTCAGTCTGACCTCTGGACAGTTGAAACAGACAAAAGTCAGATGGAACAGGTATTTTTAAACCTGCTGATAAACGGCTGGCATGCAATGCCAAATGGCGGAGAGATCTTTATCAGCAGTGAAAACTGCACACTTGACGCCGCTTTTGCCAGTCCGTTTCAGGCCCTGCCCGGTAGTTATGTGAAGGTATCTGTCAGGGATACCGGAACCGGCATTGATGAGGCGATCAGGGACAAGATATTTGATCCCTTCTTTACAACAAAGGAGATGGGAAGGGGCACAGGCCTTGGCCTTGCCTCAGTATACGGGATCATAAAAAATCACAGCGGCATAATTGATGTCCACTCAAAAAAGGGGGAGGGAACCACCTTTGATATCTACCTGCCCGCGTCAAATAAGGTGGCCCCGGAGGTCAAGAGGGTTGATGAAGAGCCATTACAGGGAACTGGGACAATACTGCTTGTAGATGATGAACCAATGATCATTAATGTTGGAAAGGCCATTCTTGAAAGGCTGGGTTACAAAGTGATAATTGCAGATAACGGCAAGACTGCGATCAACATTTATGAAACAGCCAAAGATGAGATTGATATCGTGATTCTGGATATGATAATGCCGGGCATGAACGGCATAGAGACATTTAAGCGCCTTAAAAGATGCAACCCTGAAATAAAGATCCTTTTTTCCAGCGGATACAGCATAGATGAGGAATCTACTGAAATTATGAATCTTGATGCCAACGGGTTTATTCAGAAGCCCTATAAATATGAAAAATTGTCACAGAAACTGAGAAGCATGATGGGTGCAAAATAGACCTTTTGTGTATTTATATGCACCGGGTGAGTGTGGTGACAGGGTTAGGGCCAACCTGTATGAATATACAAAGAATGTCGGCGCAGGGTGCATGGCAGCAGGACGAAGCGCCGGAGCCAATGCTGCGGCTGAAAAGCCCTGGGCTTAGGCAGTGATAGATAATAAAAATATTACTGAAGACATTTGAGACAACAGGTTGCGGGAAATCCAGTTTATCTTCAAGCTACAGTCTAAATGCCTTCAGTCTATCTTTTGTTCCCCCACTTCAATTCATTACATTTACCTTTTAATAGATATGGATAAACCCTGTTTTCAGATGACATTTATTTGAATCTCTGGTAGTTTGCATCCCATTTGATCCTCTCATTTCAATATTTTTATACTGCTTTTCTGATTTTGCCAATTGCTCTAAAGGAATGGGATCAAAAAGAGGGGAGTGGTTTTTTAGCCCTTTTATT
Organism: uncultured Desulfatiglans sp.; assembly: GCA_964460435.1. GTDB lineage: Bacteria > Desulfobacterota > DSM-4660 > Desulfatiglandales > HGW-15 > JAAZBV01. Next base: position 2,369 of record CAYWRH010000010.1, on the reverse strand, counting down.
AGCAATATATTTAATCCATTACTAAACCTGAGGTGCGTTGAGAAATGAAAAAATTCCTTCTGATTCTTATCCCTGTCATATTGCTTGCCGCAATTATTCTTTACCCTTGCCTGCCATTAAAAGCGCCTTTGAATGAAAAAAAGGCCAATACTAAAACAGAGATTCATAAAAAGATCGCAAGGTTGATAAAGGAGCAATCCAGGGTTAAGGATCGTAAGATATCAGCAGTTAAACCCAGACCTGTAATAGTGAAAAAAGAAAAGGAGCCGCAGGAGAGGGTAATGGCAAGGTCTTTGAGGGATGAGATCAAACGGTCAATAAAAGAGGGAAAAGAAAACATAAGGATAGTCCTCAATATTATAGATGATAAAGAAGAGTTATCAGACAGTGTTATAAACATGGGAGGCAGGGTTATAAGAAAACGCCCCGGTTTTATGGCAGTAGAGGTGCCATTAGACAAGGCTGAGCAGCTTATTACAGGGAACAGCTCCATAAGATATGCAAGGCTGCCATTCAGGTTTTATCCGGCAGGGAAGGTAACTGAGGGGGTAAATTTAACAGGCGCAAATATATTTAACAACACCATTTACCGGGGGGCAGGTATAAAGGTTGCGGTAGTTGATGTTGGTTTCAAGGGCCTGTCAGAAGCGATAGCCGCAGGAGAATTGCCTGCAAATATGATAACCCGGGATTTTTCAGGGCTGGGGCTTCAGACAGAATATTATCACGGTACTGCATGTGCCGAGATAGTCCATGATTTTGCCCCTGATGCAGAACTGCACCTTATTAAACTGGGTGATGAGATAGGCGGATATGAGGTTATTGATTACCTCATACAAAATAATATTGATATTGTAAGTTTATCCATAGGCACATTCGGCACAGGCCCGGGAAATGGAACCGGATATCTGGATGAGGCCTTTGATGAGTTGAGGAATGCGGGGATACTGGTAGTGGCCTCTGCAGGAAATTACGGAAATACAACCTATGAATTTGAAGGTGATATATTGACCTTTGGGTCTCACTGGGAAGGGGTTTTTACTAATACCACTGGAGATAACTTCCATGAATTTTTAACAAATAACTCTGACAGTATTTATAATATAATCACAGCATCTCCGGCCCAGAATGATGATGGAGACCCTGAGACCAGTGAAATTTCCATTGTAATGAGGTGGGAAGATTCCTGGCCAGGTTCAGATATTGATTATGATATGTATCTTTATGAATATAACTATGACACCGGCGAATTTGTGAATTATGACCCTGTAGAATGGTCTGCCAATTATCAGGATGGTGGTGATTTTGACGAGCCTCTTGAATGGATTTCCATTGATATCCCTGATGACGAAGATTACCTTCATTATTATGCACTTGTGGTAATGCGTTTGGATGAACAAACACCTGCTGGAAGAAAACTTGAGATATATCTTGGCGGAACAAGCGAGTTTGTCCCATTTGATGATAGTTCGTCTGCCATATCCACATCTGTAAGCTCTATCTCCGAGCCTGCTGATGCAGCAAGTGTTATGGCAGTGGGTGCCATTGATTACACAAAATGGCTGACTGGCCCGCAGGAGGAATACAGTTCTCAGGGGCCCACAAATGGCTGGAACGGGAGCAGTGCAAGGATAAAGCCGGATATAATGGGGCCTGATGGTGTAACAACATACACATATGGTGATGCAATTTTCTTTGGGACATCTGCCGCCACGCCCCATGTGGCAGGGATGGCTGCATTGCAACTATCCATTAATCCCGTTATGTCGCCAAATGAACTGCAGGCACTGCTGCAAACAAATATTATAGATATGGGAAGTCCCGGAAAGGATAACCTGTATGGGTATGGCAGGTCAAAGGTTAAAGACACGGATAGTGACGGCATGCCTGACGCCTGGGAGACAAAATATGGCCTGAACATAAGCCTGAACGACACTGCCGCAGATCCTGATGGTGATGGTCTTACGAATATTTCTGAATACAGATATGGAACCAATCCTAAAAAGGCTGATACGGATAGTGATGGTATGCCTGATGGCTGGGAGGTTCAAAAAGGCCTTAATCCATTGATCAATGATGCTGCTGCTGATCCTGATGGAGATAGTCTTTCAAATATTAATGAATACTCAGCAGGAACTAACCCAAAGGATAGTGATACGGATCACGACGGCATGCCCGATGGCTGGGAGGCACAGTACGGGCTTAATCCATTGTTAAATGATGCTGCGGGTGATCTGGATAATGACAAATACACCAATCTGGTAGAGTATCAGAAAGGAACTCTGCCGAATGACAGAAAATCCAGGCCTAATAAAGGCATGCCCTGGCTGCCATTGCTTTTGGAGGAGTGATAAGTGAAAAATAAAATA
>CAYWRH010000009.1:0-50877 GCA_964460435.1 uncultured Desulfatiglans sp. | reverse complement strand
CGCCGTTTCACCCCTCCTTTTCTACAGACAAACTCATATATTACCCCTAAAATAATAATACCCGGTTAATCAGAAAATTAGAACAAATTTATCGTGCTTTTATGCCTTCATGGTATTGACTCATAAAATAATAGATACTATTGTGGCCATGTTTTAATGAATATTTTGCATCGGATTTATTGGCCGGGTTTCAAACCCGTCTACAAAAATATCTTTATTTCTCATGCGCCGGAAAGGTTTACCAGGATATGAATAAAAGCCTGATTTTACACTTCAGACCCAAGATGGTCGACACAAGGGCTCTTAAATTTTCCATGACCTTTGGCCTTGGCGGTATAGCCCTTGTGCTGGTGTTTCTTCTATTTGGCACAGGTTTACTTCTCAAGTTTTATTACATGCCATTTCCTGGAAAGGCGCATGACTCTATCCTCTTTATCAGAAACAGTGTCCTGTTCGGCCCATTTATCCGCAATATCCATTTCTGGTCTGCAAATTTACTGATCATTTTTACATTCCTCCATTTTTTAAGGGTCTTTTTTACATCTGCCTTTCATCCTCCAAGAGCGGTTAACTGGATTATAGGCCTTGGGCTTTTAATAATTGTTCTCTCATTTAATTTTACAGGTTACCTCCTTCCATGGGATCAACTCTCATACTGGGCAGTGACCATCTGCACAGGGATGCTGGAATATATTCCGCTAATCGGCAAATGGCTTCAGGGTATGGCAAGGGGAGGGCTAGAGGTTGGAGCGCCCACATTATCTATATTTTTTGCCGCTCATACAGCTCTGCTTCCAGGCGCCATGATAATCCTTCTGCCATTTCACTTCTGGCGGGTTCGCAAGGCGGGAGGGATAGCGCTGCCAGTAATAATTGACAGCGATAAAGAAAATAACAGGGTAAAGGCCATGCCCGATCTTATATTAAGGGAGGGGGTGACTGCCCTTGTCATGATTGCCTTTATACTCATCTTGTCCATAATATTTGATGCACCCATAGGGGATAAGGCCAATCCTGGGCTTAGCCCCAATCCATCAAAGGCGCCCTGGTATTTCATGGGGTTTCAGGAGATACTCCTTCATATACACCCGTTTTTTGCAGTATGTATAATACCGGTAATAATCCTTATCTTTTTATTGGCGCTGCCATTCATGAAATATGTTTCTGACTATAGGGGTATATGGTTTATTTCAAAAAAGGGAAAAGAGAGCGCCCTCTTTTCATTTATCATTGCCATGGTTCTATCAATAATTGCTGTTATTGCCGATGAGTTCAATCCTGATTTCTCAACAATGCTGCCCAATGTGCCCATGCTTGTCAGTAACGGTATGATTCCATCCTTTTTCATTATTTTGGCATTCTCTGTTTTTTATCTTTTATTGAACAGGATATACAGACCCGGAAGGAATGAAAGGGTTCAGGCTCTGTTTGTATTTATATTTTCCATTTTCATCTCCTTTATGATTACTGGCATATGGTTCAGGGGATTATCAATGAAGCTTGTATGGCCGTGGGCGCAAGCAGGCTAAAAGGCTAAAAGGTTAGCGAGCTGGATTTATGGAAGATACTGATAAAAAAAATGAAACTTCTCTCTCCCCTTCACGCAGGTCTTTCCTGAATACAATCTGGGCCGCACTCGGTATGCTGGCTCTTCTGGAATTAATATTCATGGTGTTTACCTATCTGGGCAGGAAAAAACCTGGAGACCAAAAGGTGAAGAATGAAAAGTTGATAGATGCAGGCAACACAGACAAATACCCTGCTGATTCTGTTACTGCAAACATCATGGGGAGATTTTATCTGTGCAGGATGGCAGATGGCGGTTTTATTGCCCTGTCAAGCAAATGCACCCATCTGGGCTGCACCGTGCCATGGAATGATAAGGAAAAAAGGTTCATATGCCCGTGTCACGGGTCATCATTTGATATATCAGGGGCTGTTATAACCTCGCCTGCACCAAGGCCACTTGATATCTACCCGGTACACATAGAAAACAATAACATAAAAGTTGATACAGGCAGATTAATAAAAAGAGACAAGTTTCATAAGAGTCAGCTTGTATACACAAAAAAGGTAACCAAATGAGGGGATGGAAATTAACAGGCATTGTGGCAACCATCATTATTGCCATCTCATTTCCCCTCTATCTTTTAAAGGTGTCACTTATCCCCCTTCATGCTGGAGCAGACCAGAAGGATGATAACACCTTTATTGGTTCATTAAGATGTGCGGAATGCCACAGCAAGGAGTATGAAGGTTGGAAGGGTTCACACCATGATAATGCAATGGATATTGTCAGTGATAAGACAGTCCTGGGTGATTTCAACAATACCCTCTTTACAAACAATGGTGTCACATCAAGATTTTATAAAAAAGGGGAAAGATTTTTTGTTTATACGCAGGGCGAGGAAGGTAAGATGAAGGAGTATGAGATAAGTTATACCTTTGGCTTTTTCCCACTGCAGCAGTATCTTGTATCCTTTGATGGAGGCCGGCTCCAGTGCCTGCCCATTGCATGGGACGCACGTGAAAAGAGGTGGTATGACCTTAACCAGAAAACCAAAATATCTCCTGATGACTGGCTTTACTGGACAAATGCAGGCCAGAACTGGAACGGGATGTGTGCGGAGTGCCATTCTACAAACCTGAAAAAGAATTTTGATATTAATAACAATAGCTACGATACAACCTGGACAGACATAGACGTGGGGTGCGAGTCATGCCACGGCCCGGGCTCAGGACATGTAAAGTGGGCTGAGACACCTGATATGGGAAGGCCTGATGTTGAAAACTATAACCTTATAATAAAGACCTCTGGGATTTCATCAAGGGAGCTTGTTAATCTGTGTGTCCCTTGTCACAGCAGGAGGGCAATAATCGGGGATTATACCCACTCAGAGCCTGATCTTCTTGATGTAATGCTCCCCTCCATCCTTACACCAGAGCTTTATCATAATGATGGCCAGATACTTGAGGAGGTATATGAATATGGCTCCTTCACACAGAGCAAGATGTATCATCGTGATGTGAAGTGCAGTGACTGCCATGATGCACACAGCATAAAGCCTGTTAAAAAGGGAAATGAGCTTTGCCTTACCTGCCACAGGGCAAAGGAGTATGACACCTCTAACCACCATTTCCACAAAAACAGGGGAGAAAAGGGGGAACCCATCAGAGCAGAGGATGGCACAATTCTTTTTGATGTGGGAACAGGCGCTGAATGTAAAGAGTGCCATATGCCCGGAAAAAACTATATGGTAATAGATTACCGGTTTGATCACAGCTTTCGTATTCCAAGGCCCGATTTGAGTGAAAGAACAGGCGCCCCAAATGCATGCAACAGATGCCATATGGATAAGACAAACAGCTGGTCTGACGAATGGATAACAAAGTGGTATGGTCCAGGCAGAAAGGGGCATTATGGCGAGATAATAGAGGCAGGCAGAAAACAGAGTCCCGGCGCATATGAGGAGCTCAAAAAGCTTGCACTTGACCAGCTTTACCCGGTGATTGTCAGGGCAACAGCATTGTCAATATTAAGTTCATACCCGTTAACTGAAACACTAAGGGTATATGAGATATCACTCATGGACATGGAACCCATGATCAGGAGAACAGCTATTGAATCTCTTATTAACCTTGATGAATTAGAAAAGGCAAGGCTCATAGCCCCGCTGCTCTATGACCCTGTAAAGGGGGTAAGGATACAGGCGGCATCTGCACTGGCAGGTATTTCACCAGGGCTTATGGATGATGATCAGAACAGGGTATTACGCCTTGTTATTGATGAATTTATATCAGCAATGGAATATTCAGGGGACTTTTCTTTCGGAAGATTTAATCTGGGTAATCTCTACAGGGCGATTAAGGATAACAAAAAGGCCATTACTAACTATGAAGCTGCAATAGCCATAGACAAGCTCTTTTATCCGGCGCGTGTAAATCTTGCCATGCTCTATAATGAACAGGGTGACAATGCAAAGGCTGAAGAGATATTCAGGGATACTTTTAAGGATAATCCGAACCTGCACGAAATTGCCTACTCACTTGCGCTTCTTCTCGCTGAAAAAGAGGAATATGAAGAGGCCGCCCTCTTTATGGGTAAGGCAGCAGAGAATATGCCCCTTGCTGCAAGGGTGCATTATAATTATGGCTTGCTCTTGCAGTTATTAAAACGTGAAAGAGAATCGGAGCAGGAGCTAAAAAAGGCAGTCAATATAGAACCTGGCAACATGGATTTTCTGTATGCCCTTTTTGATTTTTATTTTAAAAGGTCAGAGTTCAATAGAGCAAAAGAGATTGCAGATCAGATGATGATGAGGGCGCCCGGGTCGCCCGAAGTAAAAGAGATATTGGATATGGTTGCAGAGAGAATAAAACCGGAGTAAAGATGGCTGCATTTCCATTTAATCCGGTATAATTGAAACATGAAAAAGGAGAGATATTATGAAAAAGATGCCTTTATTTTTTCTGCTCATTTCTATTTTCACAGGGTGTTCAGAACAGACTTATGACCGTGAGATAATATCATCTCCAGATGCACCTGCGGCCATAGGCCCTTACTCACAGGCAGTTCGTGCAGGAGATACCTTATATCTCTCAGGGCAACTCGGGCTTGACCCAGTAACCGGGAAAATGGCAGGCCAGGATTTTGAAAGTCAGGCTCGTCAGGCAATAAAAAACCAGAAGGCTATCCTTAAGGCTGCCGGCTTTTCTCTAAAGGATGTGGTGCAATGCCAGGTATTTGTGACTGATATGAACAACTACCCTGCATTTAATGAAATATACAAGGAATATTTCACGGAAGATTTTCCGGCCAGGGCTGTGCTGGAGGTTTCACGCATTCCGGCAGGCGGTTTAATAGAGATAATGATGACAGCTGTTCACAAAAAATAAAAACTGTGACACCGTTTACAGGCGCCTATAAGCAGCGCTATACATCCGGTTGAACTATTGAATCATGGTTGTATATATGCACATCACGCTGCGGGAATGGAATGGTGATACCCTCCTCATCAAAGCGAAGCTTTACTGCGCGGGTAATATCCCAGTACACCTCCCAGTAATTGTTAACTTTAACCCAGGGGCGCACAACAAAGTCAACAGATGATTCGTTAAGTTTGTGCAGATGGATTACCGGTGAAGGAGAATCAAGCACAAGCGGATGAGACTCAACTATTTCTTTTAAGATCGATTCCACCTTCGGGATATTATCGCTGTATGATACCCCGAATACCATATCAATGCGGCGAATTTTCTGAGCAGTCTCATTTTTTATTACATCGCCCCATATCTTGCTGTTTGGAACAATAAAAAGCTGATTATCAAGGGTTAAAAGACTTGTTGATACCAGGCTCATTTTTTCCACCTTGCCGAATATGCCGCCAACATCAATCAGGTCATCCACATCAAAGGGGCGATAGATCAGGATCATAATTCCGGATGCAAAATTCCCGAGTATGCCCTGCAGGGCAAATCCTACGATAAAACCTGCAATACCAAGACCAGCCAGTAAAGGGCCAAGGCTTATGCCCCATTGTGAGAGGGCAATCAGTATTCCGAAAAGTATGATCAATTTGGAGGAGGTGGAGACAATCATGTGATGAGCCAATTTTGACAGCCTTAGATTAGGGGCAGTAAGGGCCCTATCAAGACCCATGCGAACAATCCTCGCTATAAAAACAGCGATAAGGAGAATGATAATAAACAAAATAAATTTTACCAGATATTTAGGCCCGCTTTTTGCCAGCCATTCCATGCTATTTTTATATGACAGGCGCATCAGCCTGAGTATGATAACGGTATCAAACGAACCTGAACTTATTTCACGGGTGCCTGTAAGCAACTGTGTACGATAAGCGGATGTCTCAAGCTTCAGAGCCTTCATCAGCTCAAGAATTGTATTCATGCTTTTTTTATTTGTATCCAGTGATTTTTTAACAGCGCTCAAATTTTTAATGATATCAGGGTCATCAGGGTTTTCCTTGCGAAGGGTTTCAAATTCGTCAAATCTTGCCAGATCAAGCGAAAAGCGTCCTGAGAGTTCGTTAATACGTTCATTCAATAGCCTGATAAATGTATCCTTTACCGGTGAAATATCCATGCCGATCTGTTCCATTATTTTCATATTGGAATAGCTCTTCTCAAAATACTGGTCCAGATAGCCGTTAAGTTTTGATATTTCATTTTCCAGGGCGGACCGGTTATTTATTTCGGTCTTGGCGCGCTTTGCCCGCAATGCGTCTATCTCATTGCGATTGTTTTTTATATGAGACCATATCTGGTTTGTAATTCTTGAAAAGATACCCTCTATATCAGGGCGATAGAGAGGCTGCATAATAGATTTATCCATATCCATATACATCTCTGCCAGTTGCTGCACATCATCAATGATCTGTATGCGCAACTTATAGATTTGCAGTTTTAATACGCTTTTATCTTCTGTGCTTACACTTCCACCTGTATATGTCTTTTTATATTCCTCCAGGGTATCATATTCCTGGTTGATCTGTGAAAGAAGGAGCGTAAATTCTTTTTCAATCCTGCTTGGAGTGGGATATGTCCCGCTCTGGTTCGTATTTTTTGTATCAGGATTCTCCTGAGCAGAGGCGAAGTAAAGATCTCCTTCAATTGTTATCAAGCCAAGCACTATTAAAAAAGATATAAGCAGTTGTCTGAAATTCATTTTGTCCTCACCAATATTTTTTTATGATTCTTTATTAAATTTGATCCATTATTTCAAGGTACAGGTCACTACCTGATAAAAAGGGTTATAATAAAAAGGCTTATCATGTGGCTTATCTGGTCGAGTATGTTTATCAAAAGCCAAATTTTCAGATTATTAAGATTCATTTTTTCAGGGTCTTTTGTCTTTTTTAGAATCCATTCTATAAACTCAGACCTTTTAACATGTACTTTATCTGAACCAAATAGCCTTCTCTCTGTGTTTGATCTGACAAGATCAATAAAAACATGAATAGAGAAGAGGCAAAGAGCGCCTTTTACCCATTCATGTGTTCCGGGGCAGATATATAACATTAAACCAGCCATAAAGCCGTGGATCAGGCCGTGTATCATCAGTCCTGACACCCGGGTTAATAGCCCTGCACCCCTTTTTAGAATGGCGAGCTTCTGTGAGGCGAAAATAATATCACCCAGAATATGAGCAGCTAAGAGAGAGATAAATATATACAATGCAATAAAGCCTTTCATATCAATAGCAATCAGCCGGACAGCTCTTATGCCGGTATTTTAAATCACAATATGGGTCACAATACTTTACCAATCATGCAGTTTCAACATCAAAACAGATCCGGTTCTGTTTTGAGTTTCTGTTTTCATCTTAATCCAGTGATTTTTTAATTTTAAAAAAGACACCCTTACAGGTCGCCCTGAAAGGGTGTTGGATAATATTTTAGAAAGCCTTAAGGCTATATAAAATAGGTTTTTAAAGGCGGAAACCCGTTAAATTCCACCGAGCTGTAGGTGCTTGTATAGGCCCCTGTGGATAACCAGTAAAGTCTGTCACTGATTGCCAGGTTTAATGGAAGGGGATATTTATAGTCTTCATATAGAATATCCATGCTGTCGCAGGTAGGTCCTGCAAGTATAGCCTCTTCAAGTTCACCTGTTTTTCCCGAATAGATGGGGTATTTGATAGCTTCATCCATAGTTTCGATCAGGCCTGAAAACTTGCCGACATCGGTGTAGACCCACCGGTTCAGCGCTGTACGCGATTTTCTTGAGATCAATACAACCTCACTCACTAGCACCCCTGCATTACCCACAAGTGATCTTCCGGGTTCCAGAATGATTTCAGGGAGATCTTCACCAAAGCTCTCAGTGAGAAAACGTGTGATTTCCTGTGCATAAAGTTCAAGTTCATTTGTCTTTGCAAGATAATTGGCCGGAAACCCGCCGCCAAGGTTGATCATTTTGAGATTTATCCCGTCTTCATCCATCAATCTTTCAAAAATAACCTTTACCTTTCCAATGGCAGCATCCCAGGCCCCTATATCACGCTGCTGGGAACCAACATGAAATGAGACCCCGCAAGGGATAAGCCCCAGATTTTTTGCCATTATAATCAGGTCCATGGCCATATCTGCCTGACAGCCGAATTTCTTGGATAATGGCCAGTCCGCTGTAAATGTGCCTTCAGTCAATATCCGGGTATAAATTTTGGAACCGGGTGCTGCCTTGGCAATGCTTCTGATATCTGCCTCAGAATCTGTGGCATACATCCTGACCCCTTTTTCATAAAAATACCTGACATCTTTGCTCTTTTTAATGGTGTTGCCAAAGCAGATCCTATCTGGACTTATGCCGAGAGACAATACGCGGTCCAGTTCATAGATGGAGGCAATATCAAAGTTGATATTCCTGTCACGCAGTAGGGTAAGGATCTCTATTGAAGGGTTTGCCTTTACAGCATAATAGATCTTTGCATAGGAAAAGAGCTTCTCCAGCTCTTCCAGTTTACGCATAACAGTGGCGGTATCAATAACCAGAAAAGGGGTCTCCTTGTTTGCAGAAAATGCACGGATCTTTTCAAAGGTTTCAGGATCTATATATTCTTCAAGTTTTATGGGCACAATATTTACTCCAATTCTATTTGTTTACATTATATCTTACAACCATCCATTTTAAAACTCTCTAAAAACTGCATAAGGCAGGTTCAAGCTTTAACAGGAACTGATTTTTAAGGGGGGCACTATAAGGAAAATGGGATTGTATATCAAGGAAAAATTATCGTATCAGTAAAATAAAAGGGATCAATCCCGTAATCTTCTGGCAAGTTAAAATATTATGTTATGATATCAAACATTTGCAGCTTTTCCGAAACATTGTTCAAGATATCAAAAATAGCTGTTCAGCCTCTTCTTGCAGATGCTGATCTGTTCAGGATCAAAGAAATTGGACACAAGGCGCCAGAGTTTTTGTTCCAGCGGTGACCGCTGGAACAGGGAAGGTTCATTACATGTGATCCTATGGGGGGCCGTGTTAACAAAGGGAGATAAAAACTTTGTAACCTCTCCTTCTAACTATCTCCCTGGCGACAGCGGCCACCTTTTCCGTGGTGAAATATCTCTTAATGAGCCTTCTTAAGCGGCGTTGTGTAGAGATACAATGTATGCTCTGAATTATCCTCGTTTGATATTATCTCTACCTTTTTATCAGGGATATATCCGGTCAGGTCATAATTATGAAACACAAGCCTTGAACCTGGTTTTAGTGTCTCAAACTGGGGTACAAGCCTTAAGTTCATCTCAGGCAGAAGATAAATCGGAAGCACATCCGCCTCGCTTATATCCACGGTAAAGATATCGGCCTGGATAATCTTTACAAGGTCTGAAACATTATTTCTTTCTGCATTTTTTCTTGATTCACGAACCATAACAGGGTCTATCTCATAACCTATGCCTTTGCTGCCATACTTCTGTGCAGCCAGAACAAGCATCCTTGCATCGCCGCAGCCAAGGTCAACAACAAGGTCATCCTTTTTCACCCCCGCCATATGGAGCATCTGGGAAACGATATCATATGGTGACCCTACATAAACCACATCAGGCGTCTGAATAAATACCGGCTCTTCTGCGGCCTCCCCTGCAAAAAGCGATAGCAGGGATAAAAAAAATATAATCGGGATAATGACCTTTGCTAAGAATTTGATTTTTTTCATGGTGTTTCTCTCCTATCTGTTTCAGGCCGGTTAAACCGGTTTTATCGGAAGATGGCAAGTGATGGGAATTTGACGATGACATCCCGAACTGCCAGATCATTCAGGCCAGAGCCCTCCGCATAGACGATACGAAGGTTTGGCATGGAGATAAAATAGGATAGATCCATATCCGGTATTATGCACTTTTCAATATTTAATTCATTAAGCCTTGCCATACCTGATAGTGCTTTTATACCCTGCCCTGAAATCTTTGTACCTGCAACAGAAAGCACCTCCAGATTTTTAAACCTGGAGATCACAGCCATATCATTATCAGTAATCCTGTTACCGCTTAAATTTAGCACCTTCAGGCTTTCAACCGCATTAATTTTCTTCAGCACCTCTCCATCAATATTTGTATTCTGAAGGGCCAGCGCCTCAAGATTATTGAGACTGGATATCCATGAAAAATCTGCGCCATCAAGATTCATGTCATGTATGTAAAGCCGCCTTAAGGAGGTGCAGTGCTTAAGGTGTTTTAACCCCTTTACCGATATTTTGCCCCCACCTATTTCAAGCCATTCAAGGGATGAAAGATCAGGCAGATAACCCATTGCCTTGTCGTTAAACTCGCCATTTTTTGCCTCTATCCAGCGGATATAACCATTCGGATCGGCCTGTAATGGGATACCTGCCTGTGTGAGCTTGGTCACTGATTTTTTATTATCTTTTGAGGAAATAACATTATTGCCTCTGGGCGCCATACTGCATACAAAGAACAATGCTATGACAACTATAAGCCATACCCTTCTCAGATTTAAAGCCATTTGAATACCTGTATCTTTTTAATAATTAACCTTCATGTTTCTGACCAGATAACAGACGATTCAAAAAAGCCGTAGTTTTTATATGTTTAAAGACTACGGCCTCTAAAATCATTCTGCATCAGATGTTGTTACCGCACCTTTGTTAACAAGGTTGCAATAATACCCACCACGCATATAGGAATCATCCAGTACCCTGCTACTTCCCATCCTGAGGCTGCCTGGATCTTGGCAAACAGATTGCCGCTTATATACATCCCTATATTCTGGCAAAAAATGGCTACAGCCATGCCGGTCCCAATATATTGAGGCTTCTTTGCAACCTCAGGAACAGCGGCCAGTTGAACAGCGGCAAGAGGGCCATTAACAATCCCTAATATTATCACATACAAGGTAATTAATGATCCTGTTACCTTGAACGGGAAAAGGAATGTCAATGCCATGAGGATATAGGGGATAAGGATCATGATCTTGCGTTTGCCCAGACGATCCGATATGTAGCCGCCTATAGGTCCTGTGAAGATTGGGATTCCAAGGATTAAGGCAGTGACAAAAGATGCGTGCATCAGAACGCCATTATCATAGGTGAGGGAATAACCACGCACGACTTCCAGAAATTGAGGATAAAAAGTGACTAAAGCCATGGCAACGAGGTTATAGCACCCAAACCCGATGCCAATCATCCAGAAGCCGTTATTGGCCATGCCCTTGCCTACATCCTTAATATCATCCATGAGACTGGGCACATTCTCCTGTGCAGCAGGGGCTGGACCTGCATCCATCTCTGTCTGTTTCGGCATGCGGAACAGAATGGCAAAAACAATAAAAGAGAGAATGGAAAATCCTGCGGTTGCCCACCATACAGATGACCATCCGTATGATACAGCTATTGATGGGGCGATAAGGAGCATAACCATGTTACCGCCTCCTACGCTGCTTGCCCATAACCCGTTTGGCAATGCCCTGTTGGTCAGAGGAAACCATACGCTGATTGCCAGAGGCGCTGTAACCATTATAAGCCCCATTCCAACACCTTCGATAAACCTTCCGACATAAAGTATTGCGAATGTCTTTGCTAATGCACCTATTATAGGCCCGATCGCAGATGCGCCAACAGCAATCAAGGCGGTCATCTTGATACCAAATCTCTTAAGAATAAAGCCTGCAGGAAAGGCAAGAATGAATCCCATAATAGAAAAGACAGACATCAGATTACCTGCCTTGACTATGTCCACACTGAAGGCTGTCTGTATTGTGGTCATCAGAGGCGGTAATTTGAACAGATTAAGAGTGGTTGACAGAGTGGCCATATAAAGAGCGATCAATATGACCCAGGCATAAGGTGCAGTTTTAACTGTTTGCTGATTCATTGGACCTCCTTTTTATGTTATCCCGGCGGAATAACAGACGAAAAATGGTTGATAAGAAGTCCCTGCAAGGGGCAGGACAAAAAATTAATTATTTTTGTGAATTATTGCGGGCGTATAATATTGTTGCTCTATCCCTTTGTCAAGAAATCTCATTTTATCCGTTGACTCCATTTGGATAAATAATTATTATAAGGGCAAAGAGCAAGATAATGTTTAAGAGAAAAAGGAGAAGCAAATAGGAAAAGGCAGTTAAACATAATTTTGAAAGGAGAGTAATCATGACGACACTACGTAATCCAGGAATCAACTTTCCCATCTTAAACGGTTTAGCAGCATTAATTATAACAGGTTTGCTTCTCATACTTTGCACACAGCTTGTAAAATTTAACCCTCCGCCACCCGATGTAAAATATAAACCAACAATTATAAATTATGTTCCTCCAGCAGATCTTCCTGACCCGGTTAATAATGAAGAGGTGGTCGCTCCAAAACCCATTAATCCGGCAAATACAACCCTGCCGGAAAGGATTCCGTTTGATGCCTTGCCTGATCTGAATAATGATATAAACAGGATCGGCGACATTAAGATAAATGTCATTAAACCAGATGATATTATTACAGCTCCCCGAAAGATACCAGAAATATATACACCTGGTCAGGTAGACCGCAATCCCCGTGTTTTAAGGCCCTTTACACCTGTATACCCGTTTGATGCACAGAGAAGGGGAATTGAAGGAAAGGTGGTTATCAGGTTTGTTGTGGATGAAAACGGTCAGGTTCAAGACCCGGAGGTTATAGAGGCTGAACCAGCCGGTGTCTTTGAGCAGGCAGCCCTTGCAGCCATTGTTAAATACAAATTTGACCCTGCGGTGGTTAATGAAAAAAGGGTAAAATGTTTTGCCATACTCCCGATAGGATTCAGGCTTAATTAGCTATCAGCTGTCAGCGTTCAGCCAGGGAGCTTAAGATAAGACAAAAAAACCCTCGTAAATTTCGAGGGTTTTTTTGTCTGAAAACAATACTACCAGCCTGATTCCATACCATATGGAACAGTTGTAAGCACAGCCTCAATCTGCCTGATCTTGCCATCCACCACCTTGAAAATCTCTGCAATATAAAATGAGAATGGCTGGCGGAACATGCCTGTCACATCTGTCATTTTGCCATCAAGGGTAACAGACATCTTTTCAACTGTGCCGTCGTGGTCAAAGTAACCCCACCCAAATGAAAGGCCAGTAACAGGGTCAGCTATAAACCTGCGTTCCCTGATATCTGTAACAATGGTTGAAAAATGGGTATCAAACTGCGCCTTGCAGTCCATCCACTGCATGCTGCCTTTGGGTGAATCCGGGTTATTAGATGTTGTTGTACCGTTTTCACGGCGCTGGCATTCCGGTGAAAAGGGCACATTGGCACCATCATTTTCTGTATCCAGTCCGGTAAAATAGCTGTTGCCTATCTCCTTTAATTCACACTGAGGCAGACGTTTATCTTCGGGAATAACCTGCATCATGAGGGGGTGTGGATCAGTTGGCTCCTTTACGCCCCCTTCGGGTGAAGGGGCCATAGAAACAGTGCGGACAATCAGGGTTTCTATCTCTGAAACCTTCTCACCCATTTCAACCTTGAGTCTTACAGCATACCAGTTGTTATTACCGTTTTCATTTATCCTCCCAAGAAGACCTACCTGCCCTGATTTTTCATCAATTACATCGATACGATAGGTCGGCATTGCAGATGCCGTATTCCACAGGCCGTCATTGAGATTAATACGTACCCCGTTTTCAGTATATTTTACATTTTTGGTTGTGGGCAGTCTGGATGCATCATGTGCCACAAGGGCATTAAGATATTTTGTCATAAATCCTGCCAGGCATTCACGGTTGCATTCACCTTTTACTGAAGCACCGGCTGACAAACTGAAACAGAGTAAAGAGGTTAATAACATAATTAAGATTATACGTTTCATGGCATCTCCTTTATTTTAGTTAAAATGGTCCTTAATACAAAAAGAAAAACGGAGAACTGTGAGGCAAAAAGATACTATTTTGAAGTATACCTTTTGTCAAGCGCACCTCTTCAGGTAATAATTGCTTTATAACAATCGCATGATTATAATTTCCAAAATTAACCATCTACATATTCATTATCTCTATAGAGGAAATTAGCCTATGATCAGTAAATATTTCAAAAACATAAAGCTTCTGTTCATTCTTGGATTACTTCCATTAACAGCATGTTCATCCAGTGGCTCAGGTGACAGTACTCCTCCGCCATTTGAACCTATCACTGTAAACAGCCTTGATGATACCTTGAGCCCTGTATCAGGTGCTGTTACGCTCAGATCTGCCCTTGAAATGGCAAAAAGCGGCCAGAGGATTATATTTGCCCAGACCCTTAACGGAAAGACTATTGAGCTGTCAATAGTTGGAAAGAACCACACCATACTCAAAGGTGAAGTTATGGGCATGAAAAATGAGCCCAGCGGCCCGGTTTCATACCTGGTAGGATACCTAAACAGGGACTACGGTAAATCAGCCCTGTATGCGCAAAAAGATGTAGTCATTGACGCCTCAGATCTGCCATCAGGAATAACCATTGCCTGGAAAGGGACAGAGGATGCCCGAGTTCTCGCGGTTTACGGCAACCTGACAATCTCAAATGTAACCATAACAGGGGGCCGCAGTGTTGCCGAGGATATCTCGGAAACCAACACAGAGCAGCCCTGGACACTTGCAAGAGGCGGGGCAATAGCTGTCTGGGGCAGAGCAAGGCTTACCGGCTGCACCCTTTATGACAACCACTGTGAGGGCGATTTTGACTCATCAAGGGATCGCGGCGCATTTGGAGGCGGCATATATGCAGATATCATTGAGATGACCGATTGTATTGTCGCAGGCAATACAGTCACCGGCGCAGGGGTTTCAGGCGGAGGCATCTTTTCACTAGGAGGAAGAGATACATATGAAACCACATCCATAATCTCAAGATCATCTGTTACAGGTAACCACATCAGGGGTCTCATGGCCTACGGAGGAGGCGTATATTCTGATGGCGGAGGCATAGGTAACGACGGCACCCTTAGACTGGTAAACTCCACAATAGCCAGGAACCTGGTTGATTATTCTTCCCCCGTGCCCTTCGGTTACTGGAGGGGCGGCGGTGTTTATATGTCAAATGGTTCCCTTGTAGTTAAAGGCTGCACCATTGTTGAGAATGAGGTCTACGGCGTGCCAAGGACTATTGATCTTGGCAAAAAGAATCTTGCAGGCGGCATCGCAGCTACTATCGGAAATGCCCATGCAACCGAAGATATAATTATAGGCCATTCTATTATTGCCGGAAACAGGGTCAATGAAGTCGATGCAGATGAAAAGATCACTGCAACATATAATCATGATATATTTACCGGCTCTGCCTTCTATTTCATGAGCATGGGATACAACCGCATAGGTGTTCTGGATCTAAGCCAGTTGCTTGTGCCTGTTGGTGAGGTGGACTGGAGATCACTAAGCAGGAGATTTTATCCGCACAAAAACAGTGATCAGCAAAGCACAGATACGGACGGCATAAACATATCAGATGTACTTAATCTCACAAATGGCATTGTCTATTCAAATAATCTTTTATCTGCCGGTGTGGATGAGGGCAGCCCGGCAGTCCTCTATTACAGACCACAGGGAAGCGCTCTTAACCGTATACCAGCGGGCACCTACAGTGTTTACGGCATATATTGGGAATACAGTGTAAATGGCACAGCAAATGACAACTTCCTTGAAATAATGCTCGGCCGTCTTGAAGATTATTACAATATCCCGGGATTTGCAGCAGATTACACCTCAGCATTTGAAGCATATCTAACCACTGTAGATACAGACAAACAGACAGCCGGAAACCAGCCATATGAAGACCCTGATGGAAATCCTATATTGACCCTTGCAGATACCCGCTGGTTCGGTCCGCTTAAGACATGGCCAAAGGAGTTGTATAATTACCCCTATATAGAATTCTGGCACCGCCTTGATAATGCCCTAACTGCACAAGGCTTACCTGTGATTGGACAGGCAGTCATTTCAGATGAGGTATGGAATGACCTTTTCTCTCCAGGCCCACTGGCAGAAAACAGGGATATAACAATGATAGCTATACCCGCAACCCTGTTTACTGTTATTGGTGAAACCCGTGACCAGTTGAATAATAATCGCCCGGCAAACAGCCTTGGTGATATAGGGGCTATTGAGATAGAGTAATTATAGATCTGACAGGGGTAGAAATCAGTTTGAGCGCCTTAATTCACCTTTCCGACTTTTGAAATATGTCGGGCCAGACATGGGTTCTACCTGTAACTATTGTAATTTGGTAAAAATATCCTTGCGCAGGTTTTAACAGATGTCCAATCTTATGAGCAGACCCGGTTTCACAATCTGCTGCACAATGAGTATCGAATCGTTGCACCCAGGGAAGACTATAGTAACCGGGTTCCGAAAGGTGACAGAGTATGCCCAATTTATCAACAGGTTTCTGCTTTCTTTTTTTATCATCACCATGCTGATCAGTTTAATTACAGATGATCATTCCGCATACTTAGCGCAAACCACAACGAAACAATCCAGTATTACAGCAGAGCAGGCGGTTAGGCCTGTTGATATTGATTCGCTGCTTATTACAGATTCACCGGAAGAGCGAGCATTGATAACTGCCTTTATGGAAAAGACCCAAAGGATGGCAGTATCAATTTCTGAAAAAGGATACCACATTAACTTTAACGGGCGGTTGGATTTTTTTGACCCTGACACATTTGAAACAGAAAAAAACAGATACAAATGGAAAAAACCTTCACCATTTGGAAATGATCCTGAGGTGGTTACCAGGCTTACAGCCGATGCCATCTTGGCCTACAGAAAGGCGGGCGTAGAGGTGGCAATCAAACATTTCCTTGGCACCATGTGGCCCCCTGGAGATTCTCATTATCAGGTTTTAAAATTTGACGGCGATATAACCCCTCATCTCCAGGCATATAAAAAGGCCATACAGAGCGGGGCTTCATGGGTCATGCTCGGCCATATAATAGTCCCTGAAATATCCGGTGACAGGCCGATGTCTGTCTCCCCTGAGGGAATAAGGTACCTGAGAAAAAACCTGAAATTTAACGGCATGATCATTGCCGATGATTTTTTTAACATGAATGGCATACTTAATTATTACCGTGAAGCACGTGGCAAAAAAGGCAAACCGGACCAGATCACTGCCGCAGTAAAGGATTTTATACTTTCCGGAGGGGACCTGTTTATTTCTGTTAATCCGAAAATTCTTGCAGAAGATGTGCTGCCTGAGATCATCCGCACTTTAAACGATGAGCCTGAAGGCGAATTGGCTCATAAGGTTAATGAGGCCTCAGTTCGAATTTTCAGAAAAAAAGCATCACTCTTCGGGGTGGAATGGATAGACAGGCTTCTTAATGATAAAGATGACCGGTTATCAGTAAACGAACGCATCAAGAAACTTGTAAATCATCTCTCCATGAATGTTAAACTTGCCCAGATGATTATGCTGCATTTCCCTGATGATAGTCCGCTTGACCGCAAATATCATGATACTTTTTACGCATTCATGGGAGGTTTAATCCTTGACAATGCTGATCATCTTGAATTTTTCAAATCAAGGGAATTCTTCATCCCCCCTTTCTACGGGGTGCACAGGTATCTGCTCGGAACAAAGGAGGAGATGGAAAAATTTGGTTCAGCCTATGAAAAACTTTTAAAAAATAGCCGACGTGAAAGGGAACATGAGAGGATCAAGGCAGCTTCCAGCCGCCTTGGAAAAGCTGTAAGGCTTAAACCCTGATTCCATCCAGCCTGTTTCCACTGCATGTTTAATCTGATAATGTTCAAATATCTTTTTACCCGGTAACCCCAGTCTGTTTATAAAAATCATGGCTTATAACCCCCTTTCAGGCATCAATTTTGCATTTTCCCGGTCATTATGTACTCTTTTGACAAGGTAATAGCAGGCATATGGATTGTATTGTAAAATATTAAGTAAAACAAATTAACTTGAACTAATTCAGGGTAAAATTCGTTTGACAATAATCACTGAAAGATGTAATTTATCAAAAATCCAAACAATTACAGGATATTCACCTATGAAAAAGATAAAAATACAGTTATTCAAAATATCGTTGTTCTTTTTTGTCACAGCAATACTCTATTCCCCTCTTTCCATAGCCGCTGAAAAAATGACTCATACCGTCATAAAAGGTGATACTCTATGGGATATTTGCGAACGTTACTACGGTGACAACAGCCTGTGGCCAAAATTGTGGGAGATGAACAGTTTTATTACAAACCCGCATCTCCTTATTCCTGGTGATGTAATTACCCTCTATGATGTCTCTGAGCTCATGGCCCAACCGGAAAAGGCTGTGCCGGAGGTCAAAAAGGTACAGGAATCTTCGCCTTTCACAGGAATTGACATCCACGGGATAATCGATACCAGTAAAATGGGTTTTTACTCGTCTGAAAAAATAGACACATGGGGTACACTCTTTGCCAGCGCAGATAAAAATATCATCCTGAGCAAGGATGATACTGTATATGTTATTTTTGAGAATACCAAAAAAATCAATACAGGTGATGAGTTCAGCATAGGGAAGATATCAGAGCGTGTAATACACCCTGTAACAAAAGAAAAGTCAGGTTATGTATTTAATGTCTCCGGTAAACTTGTTATAGAGAAAAAGAGCGGTTTTACAATGAAGGAAGAGGTGTTAAGGGATAAGGAGAATGTATACCAGGCAAAGATAACAGAGGCCCATACACCTATTAATATAGATGATATCATATTGCCTTTAAGGAATATCCCGGGCTGCATAGTTCCTGAATCAAACAGTGGAAATATCCTTGCAAATATCGTTGCTGCAGAACAAAACCTTACCCTGATACATGAATACAACTTGATATACATGGATAAAGGTAGCAATGCCGGCATAAAGAAGGGCAATATCTTTGAGATAGTGGAAGCAAATATTGTGAAAGATCCAAGGCCTGAAAAGATCCTAAAGGTCTGGGAAGAGATGGTCATTCTTCCTGATCGTCATTTTGGCATTGCAATGGTAATTGATACATATCCTGATACTGCAACAGCAATTGTTCTTGCTGCGCCTAAGCCGATTGAACCAGGCGCATACATGAAAAGCGTATCATGGACAGAGACACCTGATTATATCTCAGCAAAGGCCAACTGCCCTGCTCAATAATAAGGTCTCTTAAAGAAAAAGCTTGACTACTAAATACAGCTCTGTTGTATATTCCCGCCGTATTTAATACTAACCGGGTTGGCACAGATGTCCTTATGGTCAGATAAAAAATGCTACTGGATTGCCCTGTCCGGGATAAAAGGTATAGGAAATGTAACTTTCAGGAATCTTTTATCAAGGTTTGGTGATCCTGAGCATATTATCAGGGCATCTAAATCGGAGTTATCCGATGTGAATGGCCTCAGGAAAGAGACTGTTCAGGATATAGTAAACCAGCGTTTTGAAATTGACCCTGAAGCGGAGTTAGAAAGGGCCGGGGCATTTGGCGCAAGGATTGTCACCTTCCATGATCCTGAGTATCCTGCACCACTTAAAGAGATACATGACCCTCCCATGATCCTTTATATGAAAGGTTCATGTATTCCTCAAAATAAAATTTTTATAGCGGTTGTGGGGTCGAGAAACGCTACCCATTATGGATTAAAGGTGGCAGAGGAATTTGGTCAGGGGCTGGCAAGACGGGGGCTGGGTATTGTAAGCGGGATGGCGCTTGGTATTGATGCTGAATCACACTGGGGCTGTATATCAGGAAAGGGTTTTACTGTTGCTGTGCTTGGAAACGGTATAGATATAATTTATCCCGGAAGCAACAGGAAGCTATATGACAGGATATGTGAGACGGGGACAATTGTGTCTGAATTTCAAATGGGCACATCCCCATCTCCTGCCAATTTTCCGCAGAGGAACCGGATTATTAGCGGACTTGCAAGGGGGGTGCTGGTTGTCGAGGCCACAAAAAACAGCGGTTCGCTCATAACGGCCTCCCTTGCCCTTGAACAGGGAAAGGATGTCTTTGCTGTACCGGGGAGTGTAGAGTCTTATAAAAGCAGGGGGTGCCATTTTTTGATAAAGCATGGCGCCATGCTTGTTGAAAATGCAGATGACATTATGGAATCTCTTGGCATGAATTATCCCGGAATTCCCAAAGGAGACACCCTGATAAAAAGGATTCTGCCTGAGATGAATGAGATGGAAAAAACCATCTTTGACATAATCGGCAATTATCCGATGCACATTGATGAGATCCAGAAGCAGGGTAATATCGTCTCTGGCGAGCTTTCAGGCACCCTTACCAGACTGGAGCTCAAGGGAATAATAAAACAGTTGCCCGGAAAGATGTTCGTGAAGCAGCTTTAATTTTTTAAAAAACATTCATAGACTGGAATCATTTAAAGAATGACTGAAGATAAGAAACAAAACAGTACTAAGACAGCAGGAAGCAAAAAACAAACAGGCAAACAGCTCGTTATTGTTGAGTCTCCGGCCAAGGCGCGCACCATAAATAAATACCTGGGCAAGGACTATCTTGTAATGGCCTCTGTCGGGCATGTAAGGGATCTCCCCGGCAAAAACCCGAAAGGTGTTAAAAACCCTGTGCCCGGCGTTGATCTTGAAAATGACTTTGCGCCGACCTATCAGATAATAAAGGGCAAGGGCACAACTGTTAAGGAACTGAAGTCTGCCGCAAAAGCGGCATCAGGCATATGGCTTGCCACAGACCTTGACCGCGAAGGGGAGGCCATTGCATGGCACCTCGCAGAAGCCCTTGATATTGACATCAAAAGCGCAAAACGTGTTGTGTTTAATGCTATTACAAAACAGGAGATAGAAAAGGCATTCAGTCAACCTCAGCATATTGACATGGATAAGGTCAATGCACAGCAGGCAAGGAGGATACTTGACAGGATTGTGGGGTACCAGGTTTCTCCGCTGCTCTGGAAAAAGGTAGCGGGCGGCCTAAGCGCAGGCAGGGTGCAGTCTGTGGCAGTAAGGCTGCTCGTGGAAAGAGAAAGGGAGATAGAGTCATTCATCCCGGAGGAGTACTGGAAGATTACAGGGTACTTCACCTCTGACCTGGCTTCATGCATGAAACTTGGAGAGGAACTGAGGGCATGGTTTGAAAAGTCTCCGCCCAAGGCAAAGGGGAGGTTAACCGGCAGGAGTGTTGAAGAAAAGAACAAGTGGCTTTCTGATCATGAAGGCTTTACAGCGGAACTGACAGAGATAAACGGCAATAAATTCAAACCTCAAAGCTACCAGGAGGCGCTCAATACAGCAAAAAGAACCGGTTTCATACTTGATGAAAAGATTGAGGAAGAGGATCAGGATAAGAACAGCAGGGGCGGTCTCTTTGTGATGCTTAAGGGGCATGCTGAAAAAGGCCCTGAATGGCGCATCAAATCTATTCAGACAAAACGTACAAAAAACAGGGCAAATGCCCCTTTCATTACCAGCACCCTTCAGCAGGCAGCGGTAAATCAACTGGGGTTTACCACACAGACCACCATGCGCACAGCACAGGCGCTTTATGAGGGAGTGGAAATAGGAGGGATGGGTTCTGTCGGTCTTATCACCTATATGAGAACCGATTCAACTCACCTCTCATCTGATGCCATCTCAATGGCAAGGGAATTCATAGCAAAAAACTATGGTGAAAAATATCTCCCTCAAAAACCAAACTATTTTGCCTCGTCAAACAAATCGGCCCAGGAGGCCCATGAGGCAATCAGGCCTACAGATGTAACACTCACACCTGACAGGGTAAGATCATCGCTTACTGATCAGCAGTACAAACTTTACAGAATCATATGGGACAGGTTTGTTTCATGCCAGATGAACGAGGCAGAGTGGGATTACACATCAGTGCTGATTTCAGGCATAGATAATGGTGATGAGTTTATATTCAGGGCATCAGGAAGGGTGCTTATTTTTGATGGCTATTACAGGGTTATTGGCGTGCCCAATTCATCGGAGGAGGCCACACTGCCTGTTTTAAAAGATAATCAACAGGTGGCCGCCTTCCATATTGAACCCATGCAGCATTTTACATCTCCGCCGCCAAGGTATACTGAGGCCTCACTGGTTAAAAAGCTGGAGGCAGAGGGTATTGGCAGACCAAGCACCTATGCCCAGATAATACAGGTGATTCAGAACAGGAAATATTCTGAAAAGATCAAGAATCGTTTCTATGCAACAGACCTTGGAAAGGTAGTAACCGATAAGCTTGTTGATGCATTCCCTGATATCCTTCAGGTGGGTTATACCAGAGACATGGAGCAGAAGCTTGATGACATAGCAGACAAACATGCCGACTGGGTGCAGATGCTGAGGGATTTTTATGGCCCCTTTAAGGCTGATCTTGAAAAGGCATACAGTGATATGGAGCATGCAAAGGCTGAAACAGAGCCGGCGCCCTATAAATGCCCGCAGTGCGGGAGCGGGACTGTGTACCGTTTTGGCAAAAACGGCAGATTCCTAAGCTGTGCAAGCTATCCGGAGTGCAAATATGCAGCGCCCATAGACAGGAACGGCGCTCCCTCAGTACCTGAACAGACTGACATAGCCTGCCCAAAATGCGGAGAGCCCATGCTCATGAAAAAGGGGCGTTTCGGGCCATTCATAAGCTGCAAAAGATACCCTGAATGTGACGGCATCCTAAACCTTGATAAAAAGGGTTTTATCACATTGCCAAAGGCGCCGCCGCTTCTCACCGATCTCAAGTGCCCCAAATGTGAGTCAAATCTTAATATAAGGAGAAGCGCACGGGGCCCGTGGCTCAGTTGCTCAAAGTTTCCAAAGTGCAGGGGGAGGATGGGATGGGCCCCCCTTGATGAAAAGACAAAAAAGCACTGGGAAAAGGCCCTTGATGAACATGAGAAGAGAAATCCTTTACCAGTGATAAAAAATCTGCAAGGGGAGGAGATAGGAGAAAACTATACCCCGAAAATGGAAAATAGCATGCAGGAAGCTGGCTACCAGGATCAGGATATATAAGAGATAATTCAAGTGGATATGGAATACATAAAAGAGGCGGCAAGAAAGATGGTTGCCGAATCAAGCGGAAGCCATGACTGGTATCACACCCAGAGGGTTTATAACCTCTGCATGAGGATCGGCAAGGTTGAAGGGGCAGACCTTGACATACTGGGGATTGCGGCCTATCTGCATGATATTGGCCGCCCCTTTCAGGACAGGGCAAAGGGAAAGATTTGTCATGCTGAAAAGGGGGCTGAACTGGCAGCAGAGATACTTAAAGGGCTTGATATGCCTGATGAAGACAAAAAGAATATAATTCACTCCATAAGGGCGCACAGGTTCAGGGGCAAAAACATACCTGAGACGATTGAGGCAAAGGTGCTGTTTGATGCAGACAAGCTTGACTCCATAGGCGCTGTGGGTATTGGCAGGGCATTCCTCTTTGCAGGAGAGGTTGGCGCAACCCTTCACAATCCGGACATAACACCTGAAGACAGCCAATCCTACTCAAAAAATGATACCTGCTACCGTGAGTACCGGGTCAAGCTGATGAAGATCAAGGACCGGATTTTAACAAAGGAAGGCCTAAGGATCGCCCTTGAAAGACACGCCTTTATGGAGAAATTTTTTGATAAATTTCTCAGGGAATGCAGCGGGGCCGACTAGGTTTGTGCTTATAATACCTTACTGCTATATTTTTAAAATGGAAGATTTATGAACAGCAACATGCACCTTGCACACTATTACAGGTATCACTGGGAAAGCGCTGATCTTATTGTCGTTACCGGTGAGGCAACTCAGATATGGGAAGGCTACATGGCCTATTGCGGCAGGTATGAAATAGCTGTCCCTGAAAAGGAAAAGAGAGCAATGCTCTTTCGCATGTTTGCCGCGGCAGGGCTTGCTGCGGTATCACTGCCTGAACCGGAATACTGGGGATGGTCAGTAAGCTTCAAGGGATTAAGCACAGGGCTTTTCTGCGGCGTAGAGCCGAACGGCATGATGTGCGGGACACTTATTAAGAGCGATCCTGATAGAAACCTTGTGGCTGTCCAGAGACAAGCAAAGAATTCACCTTTAACACAGAGCCGCTTTTCGCTTTTTACACATGACCCAGTTGAGGCGGTTGAGCATTACTTTGCAGAATCAGAGCAGACCCTGATCCGCATTGCTGTTGATGAAAAAGGTAAAGGTGTGCTTTTAAGGCCATTGCCCGGCGGAAGGTTTGATGAGATAGAGGGGTTGACTGACAGAGAATTGATCTCCCGATGTTTTGGTCTTGCTGAAGATAAAAAAATCACCCTGCTTGAGGAGATGCTCATCTTTTATGAATGCCCCTGCAACAAGCAGATGATAGAAAAAATGGTTAAATCACTTCCTCTAGATCAGCAGAAGGAACTCTGGGGCAACCTCGATCACCTTGAGGTCTTATGCCCCAGGTGCGGCAGAAAATATCTTATCAGCAGGTGATCCAGCCACAGGAATCATATGATTAAGGCGCTACTAATCCAGCTCCCTGTGCCACAGCTCAATTTCGGTCACAGGACAGGCAATATCCCGTTTGCCGCAGCATGCCTTAAAGAGGCAGCTGGTCATATACCTGGCACAGAGATCCTTCTCTTTCCGCAGTTAAGCGCCTCATATATGGGTGACGCTGCGCTGGCCGAGAGTATCCTTGCCATAAGGCCTGATATTATAGGCTTTACCGCATATGTCTGGAACATCAAACGCATACTATACCTGGTTAAAGAGATAAAGAGTATCTATGCGCCAAAGGTGGTGCTGGGCGGACCCGAGGTGACAGCAGATAA
This sequence comes from uncultured Desulfatiglans sp., assembly GCA_964460435.1. Taxonomy (GTDB): domain Bacteria; phylum Desulfobacterota; class DSM-4660; order Desulfatiglandales; family HGW-15; genus JAAZBV01. The sequence goes on along the minus strand of CAYWRH010000009.1, from coordinate 26,140 downwards.
TCCCCTGCTTATCAATAATGGCCTTATAGATTTCTTAGTATATGGCGATGGAGAAAGGATATTTGAACAGCTGCTCACAGAGTCTGAACTGTGGCTCATCAAAAGCGGGCAGGCTGATGCTGGGAAAATCTTCAGCGCATCATCCAGTCCTTATTTTTCAGGCACACTTAACCCCTCAATAGAAAACAGCATGCTCCTTGAGACCATGCGCGGCTGTTCACATGCATGCTCATACTGTTACTACGGCAAGGCAAGAAAAAAACCTCTATTCAAATCAGACAGACTTGTTACAGAGGGGTTTGAATGGGCTGTTTCAAATGATGTCAGGGAGGTGTATTTTCTTGATCCATCATTTAATGCAAGGCCTGGCCTCCCGGAACTTTTAAAAAAACTGGCTCATATCAACAAAGAGCATAAGATGACACTGATAAGCGAGATAAGGGCAGATGCAGTGGATGAAAATCTTGCAGCCCTCCTGGCAGATGCCGGCTTCAACTGGTTTGAAATAGGACTTCAGAGTACAAATGTTAATGCCCTCACCCTTATGAACAGAAAGACCGACCTGAATCGTTTTTTAAAGGGGATAAGGGCATTGAAGAAGAGGGGCATAACCACAGAGATAGACCTTATAATGGGTCTCCCGGGTGATGACCCGGAAGGGTTTAAAAACACCCTTGGTTTTATTATTGATAATAATCTCGGGGATGATATTCAGCTATTCCCGCTCTCTATACTGCCAGGAACAGGGTTCAGGCGCGATGCGGAAAGGCTTGGGATCACCTATGATAAAAACCCTCCCTACACAGTGCTGAAAACAGGGACATTTTCAGAGAATGAGATGCTGGAGGCCTTTATTGATGCCGAAAAGGCGCTTGAGGTATCCTTTTACCCCATGCCTGATATTGACCTCTCATTCAGGGGTGAAGAGGCCTTGCCCATCATAAGAATGCCCGATGTAAAGGTGCCTGTTGATGATACATATCTCTACTCCAAGGTATGGCTTCACAAAAACCGTAACCTAATGGATCTGGAAAAGGCTGCACGCAGCGTTACACACCCTTATCAGCTTATGGTGCCTCCATCTGTTGATGATCATGGTTATGTGTTGAAGGCATTATCCATGTTCACGGAGATGAATCCACACACCCCCTGTGAGGTTATTTTTTTCAATCCGCCTCATATGCCCGATGTGCGTCAGATGCTGGAGGCATCTCATATTGAGAGGCCCCATTATCTTGACGGCCATTTACGCCCCCTCTATTACAGGGGTGGAAATCGCTCTATCCTCTTTACTGTAGCAAGCTCAGAAAAGGGAACAATATTTTCAGGGCCAATGCAGAGATATGTATACTGGTGGCAGTCCATGTCTCTCCCGGACAAGAAGGCAATAAACAGGCTTGAATCAGAGGGTTTTGATGGCATCCTTATAGATTCAGCCATAGACAGAGATCATATCCAGACCTTTCAGGATGAGATCGCTGACAAGGCGGGTGATTTTATCCATATCACCTTCTCACGGCTTGATCTTAACAGGCGCTGGCTGATCAAGACAATGGGTGATGACTACTGCACTGATATCCTGCCGGCATTTTGACTCCCCCTGGCTGCACATCTTTTTGATATAATTAACTGTAAAAAAATTGGCATTTATGTAAATATTACCTATTATTGTTACCTTAATTATACAGAAAAAAGGCCATACAGGCATTCAGGAGGAATAGATGGAAGAGAAGGCAATACTTACAATCAAGGGCAGAAATTATGAACTCCCGATAATTACCGGTTCAGAAGGGGAACAGGCTATTGATATTTCCGCTTTAAGGAAAATGACAGGGCTTATCACATTTGATCCGGGCTATGCAAACACAGGAAGCTGCTTAAGCTCAATAACCTTTATGGATGGCGAAAAGGGGATTTTAAGATACAGGGGCATACCCATAGAACAACTTTCCGAAAAATCAACATTTGTAGAGACCTCATATCTTTTGATAAATGGCAAATTGCCCTCGCAAAAGGAGTTGAACCGTTTCTCTGTAATGCTTAATGACACAAGCCTTGTGCATGAAGACATGAAGCATTTCTTCTCAAATTTTCCGAGAAGCTCTCACCCAATGGGCATACTCTCATCAATGGTCAATGCACTCAGGGCCTTTTATCCTGAAATCCCTGAAAGGTCTGAACAGGAAGAGCTGAATCTCACGGTCACAAGGCTTCTTTCAAAGATACGCACAATGGCTGCCATGTCATACAGGATATCAAGGGGACACAGTGTTGTATACCCGAGGCATGATTATTCATATGCGGCCAATTTTCTTAATATGATGTTTGAAACACCGGTGCGACCCTATGAAATTGACCCTGACCTGGTAAAGGCGCTTAACGTTTTCTGGATACTGCATGCGGATCATGAGCAGAATTGTTCAACCGCAGCTGTACGCCTTGTAGGAAGCGCCCGCGTCAACCTGTACGCAGCCATATCAGCAGGGATATGCGCACTCTGGGGGCCGTTGCATGGAGGGGCAAACCAGGCTGTAATAGAGATGCTCGAAGAAATTAGGCAGAACGGCGGAAAGGTTGCGCCCTATGTTGCCAGGGCAAGGGATAAGGACGACCCGTTCCGGCTCATGGGATTCGGACACAGGGTATACAAGACATATGACCCCAGGGCAGTCATCATGAAAAAGTGGTGCCACAAGGTAATAGAAAAACTTAATATCAGTGACCCGCTTCTGGATATAGCTATGGAGCTTGAGGAGGTAGCCCTTAAAGATCAGTACTTTATTGATCACAACCTCTATCCCAATATAGATTTTTATTCAGGGATACTGCTCAGGTCCATCTCCATACCCATCAATATGTTCACTGTTCTATTTGCTATCGGAAGGCTCCCCGGATGGATAGCACAGTGGAAAGAGAGCATGGAAGACCCTGACTGGAAGATACAGAGGCCAAGACAGGTATATATCGGTCTGAATGAGAGGGATTATATCCCCATGTCTGAAAGAAAAGACAAATAACTAATTTATCAATAAAAGGGGCACCCATCTTCATAATGTGCCCTTTTTATTATTCAGGGGGTAAAATGGCATAAATTTTGTATAAATTTACTTAATACCGGCTGTCTGATATTAAAAGAGGGCTTTAGCTGTCATTAATTTCCTTTAAAAGGGTGGTATATCTTATGGCAGATTTGAAAAAGGATGAAATAGCACAATTAAAAAAGGACTTCATCAACCTTTTAGAGTCCAGAAGAGAGGAAAGGGAGTTTATGATAGAGATCCTTAATTCTTTTATTCTTCTGGCAGCAGGCCAGGAAGGGATATCTGCAAAGATCAGGGGAATAAAGGAGAGGATAATCCCTGAAGGGGAGATAAGGCTTGATGATATTATCGCCCTCAACCGTGACCTGAAGGATTCCCTTCTTATTAGGGAGCGTGCAAGCGGCGATGAGCAGTTAAACGAGATAGAGCAGCTTAAGGAAAGGTTATTGGAGTCATGCAGGGCAATAAAAAGGATAATGGCTGCGATCCTTGAGGATTTTTATCCTCTGTCTGATGATATGAAAAAGGCAGCCGAATCAATCAAACTTGAATGCAAGGGCACACCAGGTGAAATAGAGGTCAGAAAACCCTCGGATGAGCTTCTGGATTTTATCGGCAAGATAAAGATCAAGATATCAAAGGATTTTACCGAGATAAACAACACCTTCATAAATCTGCTTGGCCAGGTAAAGGAGCTTGAAAAGAGCCTTGTCACAGATTTCATTGGTGATTCAGGCATTAAAGAGATGGAAAATTTTGAATCTGACATAAACCTGCAGGTAGGCAACATCTCCGAGTCCTTTGATACCTATTCAACAATAGAGGAGATCAAGGAGGCTGTTATAGGAAAGCTGGTCAAGATCAAGGACCTTGTATCCCTGAAGAAAAAGCAGGAAATAGAAAAGACGGCTGCGGCAAGGGAGAGCATAGAAAGGCTTAACCAGAGGATCAATGCGGTTGAAAAAAAGGCCCAGATGATGACTGTAAAGGCAAAGGAGTACCAGAGGGCAGCAATGAGGGACGGCCTCACAGGGCTTTTTACACGCGGGGCATTTGATGCAAAGATAAGAGAGAACTTTGAAAATTACAGGTCACAGAAAAGGGAGTTTTCAATAATAGTGTTTGATGTGGACAGGTTTAAGGATATCAATGACAAGCTGGGCCATATTGCAGGTGACAAGGTGCTCAAGAAGATATCCGAATGCCTTGAGGAAAGCTTTAGAAAGGATGATTTCATAGCCAGGTATGGCGGTGATGAGTTTATTGTAATCATCGAAGACCTAACAGAAGAGATGGCAAGGCAAAGGATAGAGGTGTTCAACAAAAACCTGAAAAAGAGACGGTTTGTCTCACAAAAACACGGGGAGATAAACCTCTCTGTAAGCTCAGGAACAGCAAAGATAATGGAGGGTGACACAATAGAGTCACTGATAGACAGGGCTGACAAGGCCATGTATGTATCAAAGGAGAGCCAGAAAGGATCATCACCTAAATAAGAGGAGTAAAATTTAATGGGAACAGACAATCTGATTTTTCTTGAACAGATAGAATGGTTTGATGAGACAGGCAATGAACTCATACACAGGATCCCTGAAAAGGGTTCAGGCGAAATTAAATTCGGCGCACAGCTTATTGTGCGTGAAAGCCAGGCCGCTGTATTGTTTTACAAGGGCAAGGCAGTGGATGCATTCGGCCCTGGACGGCATACCCTTAAGACAGGCAATATCCCTGTCCTGACAAAAATCCTCTCAGCCCCCTGGGGTATGATGAGCCCCCTTCGCGCTGAAGTATACATGGTTAACCTCAAGGTATTTACAAACCTGAAATGGGGCACAAGAGACCCTGTGGCATTCAGGGACACAGAACTGGGCCTTATACGATTAAGGGCGCACGGTATATTCAATATCAGGATTATTCAACCTATGCTTTTCATAAACAGCCTTGTAGGCACTATGGGCATGTACACTGCTGATGAAATAGGCGATTACCTGAAAAAGGTGATTGTCTCCAGGTTCAATGACCACCTGGGTGAACACCTTGACAGCATCATTAACCTTGCAGGCAGATATGATGAACTCTCTACCGGCCTTCAAAAACGTCTTCAGGAGGACTTTTCCAGATTTGGCCTTGGCCTGAGCCAGATTTATATAACATCAATCACACCCCCGCCAGAGGTTCAGAAGGCCATTGATGACAAGAGCAGGCTTGAGGTCTTTGATGACCTTGACAGGCTTGTAAAAATGAAGGCGGCAATGGCCATAGAAAAGGCATCGGAATCAACAGGCGATGGCGCTTCAGGTTTGGGCATGGGTCTGGGTTTCATGATGCCTGCCATGTTTGCAGAAATGCTGAAGCCAGGTCAAAAGAAGGATCAGGGGCATACAAAAACAGAGGGTAAATGTCCTGACTGCGGTAACATAATCCCGAATGAATCAAAGTTCTGCCCGTTATGCGGCCACCAGCTGGTTGTGTTCAGCCAGTGCACAAACTGTAATAAAAACCTTCCGCCAAACGCAAGGTTCTGTCCCAGATGCGGCCATCCGGCAGATGAAAAACCTGTTACAAGGCTGTGCAAAAAATGCTCTACAGAAAATCTTCCGGGTGCGGTTTTCTGTAATCAATGCGGTGAAAAACTGGATCGGTAATGGGATTTATAATTGAACAGGAGTGCCCCCAGTGCGGCGCTCCTCTTGACCTTTCAGAGACTGACAGGATTTTGACCTGCCCTCATTGTGATGTTCAGAGTTACCTTTTTACACATGGTTTTTTCAGGTATTTAATTCCCCATAAAGCTGCTGAAAAGGAGATCATCCATATTCCCTATCTCAGGTTCAGGGGCGCTGTCTTTTATTGCACCGATACAACAGTGTATCACAGGGTAATTGATATCACACAGGCAGGCATAAATATTGCCGGCATACCGGTATCACTTGGTTTAAGGCCACAGGCCATGAAGGCAAGGTTTGCACGCGGCGATACCCCTGGCAGGTTCATAAAATTCGCCCTCAAGGCCACAGATATCCTCGCAAAGGCAGCAAGGCTCACATCCTATGAGGGAAGTGATGAGCCTCTTCACAGGGCATTCATTGGTGAGACAATGAGCATCGTTTATCTTCCTGTATATATCGATAACGGTAAACTATATGATGCCATCCTCAAAAGGCCCCTGACAGAATCAGCGGTTTCTGAAGAGGATATTAAATCAAGGTTAATTGATAAAACCCCTGAAGCTGTCTCCTTTATCCCCATGCTCTGTCCTGAGTGCGGGGCAGACATGAGGGGAGAAAGGGATAGCGCTCTTCTTCTGTGTAATAACTGTCTTAAGGGATGGGAGGTAAAGGAAGGCAGATTTGCCGAGATAAAGGTATACTTCTCTAATAGACCATCTGATGACACAATCTTTCTCCCGTTCTGGGTGATTACAGCAAGGGCAAAGGGGGTAGATATAGATACCTTTGGCGATTTTGCAAGGCTGACAAACCAGCCCTTTATAATAGATAAAAGGAGCGGTGAGCGGCCTATGAGCTATATCTCTCCTGCCTTTAAGATCAGGCCAAAGATGTTCCTTAATCTTGCCCGGCAGTTTACAATCATGCAGATGACTGGAGGTGACCCTGTGGATAACATTCCGTCAAAGGGCATACACCCTGTCACTCTCCCCATCTCAGAGGCAATTCAGGCGCTCAAGATAATCCTTGCCTCCTCAGCGGTCACAAAAAAAAATATCCTGCCTCTGCTGCCTCAAACCAGTTTTGAAATTTCAGATAAATGCCTTATCTATCTGCCCTTTAAAAGAGGCCGCTTTGACATGATAAATGAAGAGACAGGCATCAGCATAAACAGGCAATCCCTTGAATTCGGAATGACACTCTGATAAGAGAGTTCTATAGCTACATTGTTGTAATCGCATATTATGAATACTCAAAAAAGCTATTACCATTATGGGAGAAAGTGGTCAAGGAGTCCAGGGGTCTGGGGTTCGAGTGAAAGGTTTAAAAAAAATCGCTTGAACCCTTGAATCCTCGAACCCTTGAACCCTTATCATCAAAAACCTGTACCCTTGTGGAGTTAAACCTTATCATGAAAATCAGTAAAGCGGATTTAAACCTTAAACAAAAACTCGAAGAGCTCTATTCCCTTTACAACAAAAGGGAGTTTGTACATCCTGACCCGCTTGAATTCCTGTATGAATATGATGAGATCCGCGACAGGGAGATAGTGGGGATCATTGCCTCATCCCTTGCATATGGCCGGGTGGCTCAGATAATAAAGAGCGTATCGACAGTATTAAATATCATGGCTCCATCTCCATACTACTACCTTATGGAGAGAGAAGAAAAGAGATTAAGGGAGGAATTCAGCGGCTTTAAACACCGCTTTACAACAGGGGATGATATGGCATCCATGCTTTCGGCCATAAAAAGGATGATAAAAACAGATGGCTCCCTTTTAAATACCTTCCTCTCAGGGTACAGTGAATCGGATGAAAATATACTCCCCTGCCTTTCTATTTTTGTAAAGAGACTCACCCATGAGTCAGGCGGGGCAAAAAACAGCCTTATACCCATACCTGACAGGGGTAGCGCATGCAAAAGGCTGAATCTTTTTTTGAGGTGGATGGTAAGAAGGGATAGAGTAGATCCAGGCGGGTGGGATATGATTGCCCCTTCAAAACTGATCATACCACTTGATACCCACATGTATAACATCGGGTCAGGCATGAAGATGACCATACGCAGACAGGCAGATATGGTAACAGCCATCCAGATAACAGATGCCTTTAAAAGGATCGTGCCTAACGACCCTGTAAAATATGATTTTGCCCTTACCCGCCTTGGCATCAGAAAGGAGGGAGACCCTGCTGCCTTTATTGAATCTCTCTGATTATTTTATAGCTCCTGCAATATACCGGCAAACAGGGGTGTAAAAGGGCAGATTCCCAAAGAAAAAAAATTTTTCCATTGCCTTCCACATTTTATAAGCCTATAATGCGAACTTTCCTGGAATTACTTCAGCAAGACAGCGTCACTGATAATCTTTCAAAATAAATGAGGATTATTATGATATTCAGGTCCAATGAAGTAAAAAAGGCCTTCCGGCAGATAGAGCACAGGTACCGCACCCTTGTTGAAAACTCATTCTTTGGTCTTTTTATAGCTGATATCCCCTCAGGAAGACTTTTATTTTCCAATAAAAGGCTGTTTGACCTGTTCGGTTATACAGAAGAAGATGGGACTACCCTCTCAATATGGGATCTCATACAACCCAATGAGCATGAAGCGATTGAAAAGACTCTCCAGGCATGGCCTGATGATTATGAAAACGCCCCCACAAAATCCGGTCTGTTTACCGGTCTTAAAAAAGATGGCTCCATTATTCGAATCGAGATAAATGCCTCGATTGTCGCATATGAAGGTGAACTATCAGTACAGGGAATTATTAATGATGTTACCCAGAGCGCTATTTATGATGAAAAGCTCAGGCAGATGCAGAAAATGGAGGCAATAGGCACCCTTGCAAGCGGTATTTCACACGATTTTAATAATATCCTCTCAGCTATCATAGGGTACTCCGAACTAGCCAATTATCAGCTCAGAAATAATAAACCCTGTTTTGACTCAATAAGTGAGATCATGAAGGCGGGCTACAGGGCAAAAGACCTTGTAGCCCAGATTATGGCTTTCAGCAGAAGAAGTGAACATGAATTAAGGCCCCTGCATCTTAAGCCTGTGATAAAAGAGGTGCTAAAACTGATAAAGGTATCCCTTCCCTCAACTATAGAGATAAGAGAAAATCTCAAGATAGAAGCTGGCGCTGTAATGGCAGACCCTATACAGATACACCAGATAATGATGAACCTCTGCACAAATGCCGCTCACGCTATGGCTGATGAGGGGGGCATACTTGAGGTGTTGCTTTATGACATTATCTTTGATGAGAATCTGACAGTATCACACCCTGAGATGGTCCCCGGCAAATACACAGTCCTCTCAGTAAGTGACACAGGATACGGCATGACACCCGCTATACTGGAAAGGATCTTTGAACCCTATTTTACCACCAAGGAAAAGGGTGTGGGCACAGGCATGGGGCTTGCGGTGGTGCATGGCATTGTAAAGAGCTATGGTGGGGCCATAGATGTACAGAGTGAACCGGGCTCAGGCACAACATTCAGGATATATTTTCCTTCGATACTAACAGATACGATGTGCGATCTTGCTGCACAGGAACAGGATATCCCGTGCGGCACTGAAAGTATTCTCTTTGTTGATGATGAGGCAGCCCTTACCAGACTCTGGAAAAACATACTTGAAAACCTTGGCTACAGGGTAAGCATGATGACAGACAGCACAGAGGCATTCAGGCTCTTTTACTCAGACCCCGACTATTTTGATCTTGTTATCTCTGATATGACAATGCCGGGCATTACAGGTGAAAAGCTTGTTAAAAGGATAAGGAATATCCGCCCTGATATACCGGTCATTATCTGCACTGGCTACAGTGAAAATATTAATGAGGAAAAGGCTGCCAGTATGGGGATTAATGCATTTATCCTTAAGCCGCTAGTTACACGGGAACTTGCAAGCAAGATAAGAATGGTGCTTGATGAATATTCATCCAGGAAAAAGGTGAGAAATATCAGGTACAGGTATCTCCCGTCTGTCTGACCAGTTCACGGGCAAGGGCCAGAGTTTCATCCAGTATTGATTTCATATCACCCCTCTCTTCAACAATACTCACAGATGGGCCAAGAGGCCGCCAGTTTTGAATGGGGCTTTTTCTGAAAAGGGCAATGGTATCTATACCCATCATAGCGGCCAGGTGGGTAACCCCGCTGTCATGACCTATATAAAGGGTGGTATTATCAAATATAGAGAAAAGCTCTTCTCTATTTTGGGAAATATAGAGATCTGCATTATTATCAAAGGCTTTGATAATACCCTTCTCAGCCGGGCCGATCAAAATCGTTGTATCAAAAGATTCAGGCAGTATTTTCTTTATTTCCCATAACATGTCCAGCCAGAATAGAGCGGGGTAATTTTTATCACCTGACCCCGAGCCTGGATGAAGCACTACCCTATTCCCTTTGCCTCTCCTGTGACCCATAAGGGGTTTAGTTAATGCCCCGGAAAATGCAGCACCGGGATTAATATCAATACCTGCTGATTGAATGGCGTTTGCCATATAAAAAGCAATATGGCTACTGTTATCTGGCCCGGGAAAGGGGGGAAAAATATCTATCTTTGCCCCTGGAAACAGGTGAGAGAGGTTATCAAAAATAATATTATCTTTATCATTCAGAAAACCTGTAACCTGGTCAGGCATGATTTGCAGCGTATCAAAACGGGCTTGAGCATTGTACAGCCTGTGCCATTCACCCCTTTCAAGATCAATGCACCTCTCTACATACGGTTTCAGGTATTCTATGCCTGGTGATCTGCCCGCAATGATTATCTCATGCCAATCTTTCAAAGCATTTATAGAGGGCATAAGCATCAGTGTATCGCCAAGGGCGCCTGCCCTTAAAATAAGTATTTTCATATTTACATCCTTTTAAATAAACCTCTTATCCCATTTTATTTATAACAACAGGAAAAAATATTTTTCTCTTTTGCTTTATTATTGTTTGTATTAATGTTTGAGTTAATGTCAATAAATTAGTATTAGACAGGAGATTGATGAGGCAGCAAAAGTGTCTGAATGATCCTTGAAAATAAAAATTCAGACATACCGGATCAATGGCCTTTTTGCATTGCTTGCCCATTGACAGTCTCGCAAAGGCTGTCATATAGTTAAGAATAAAAAATTTCTGCACACAGGGGGATACTAAGTCATGAATAAGGCAGTTTTCAGAAGGCCTTACCGTGATTTGCCCGAAGACTTAAAAACCTGTTTTATCCTTTTCGGCGGTTATTCACTGGCGCTCCTCTTTTCTTTCCTTACACTGCGGGTAATGGAATTTATAGGCATTCTCCTAAACAATGCCCCTCCCCCTGATATCTGGTATGTTATCATACATGCATTTCTGAATGATATTGCCTCATTCCCGGTTATCATCTCCTTTCTGTTCATTCCCTTCACCCTGGTCTACTTCAGTACAGGGGTAATGAAGAGGAGGTACTTTTTATGGTACACCGGAGGAATGATAATCATCATTATGCATGCGATACTTGTTCAATATTTCTTGAATGAGCTTGTCCCTTTAGGCGCTGACCTTTACGGATATTCCGTGGAGGAGATTCATGAAACTATCAGAAACGGTGCCAATATAAGTGGCTCCACAACCGTTATTTTCATCCTGCCCCTATTTGTGTTCTGGGCCTCTTTTTCATTACTCTACTTGCGGAAAAAAATAAAGCCGGTCCATGCATATATTGTCCTAGGGGCGGTAAGCCTCCTGGCATGCATAACCTTGGTGCTGCCCGCAGGGGCATCCTATAAAACGGATTTATCCCAGAATCTTGTGTTGAACAAGGCGGTTTATTTTGTGGAGGAATCCTGCTCCTTTTTTACCGGTTCTCTGATGGAAAGGGACAGTGAATATAGTCTGGAAAAAGATGAGGTGCAAACATTTGAAAACATAAACCCTGAATATCCTTTTCTGCATGTTGATGAAACTAATGATCTGCTTGGTGAATTTTTCAATCGTCCGCCAAATGGGCGCCCGAACATAGTTTTTATCCTTGTGGAAGGGCTTGGGAGGTCTTTTAGCGGGCCGGATGCAAGACTGGGAAGCTTTACGCCTTTCCTGGATGAGCTTTCCGGTAAAAGCCTTTACTGGGCCAATTTTCTTGCGACGCAGGGGCGCACATTCGGGGCATTACCCTCTATATTGGGATCATTGCCATATGCGGAAAAAGGCTTTACCAATCTGGGTGAGAGGATGCCAAACACCCTAACCCTGATAAATATTTTGAGACACGGCGGGTACCGTATCAAATACTACATGAGCAGCGATACCGGGTTTGACAATGAGGGGTTGTTCCTCAAGAGACAGGGGGTGGATTTACTGGTCAGCCTGAAGGATTTTAAAGATGGGTATCAGAAAAGCCCCGGTATTGACTGGAATTACCCTGACCGTGAATTGATGCGAAAAACACTGGAAACAGAGATGCATGATCATAAAGAGCCCTATCTGACATTCATTCAGACCATAAGCATGCATTCCAGATATTCTATACCCAATCAGGAAACATATATTAAACGTTTCGAGGAGCGGATGAGTGAACTGGGTTTTAATGAAGCCCAGAAAAAGGAATACCGTCTATACAGGCATATATATTCCACCATTATGTACACAGACGATGCTCTGAGATATTTTTTTAAAGGGTATGAAAAACTTTCATCTTACCCGGATACCATCTTCATTATTACCGGAGACCACAGGCTTCCGGAAATACCGATGGCAACAAAAATAGAAAGGTATCATGTACCGCTGATAATCTTCTCTCCCCTGCTCAAAAAAGGGGAACATATTCGGTCAATCTCCTCGCACCTTGATATTACGCCATCCCTGCTTGCATATCTTCAAAATAATTATGGCCTTGAAATCCCCTCCCTTGTCACATGGCTGGGCACCGGGCTTGACACAGAGAGATCCTTCAGAAATATCCATAGCTTTCCACTCAAGCAAACAAAAGGACTTCTCCAGGATTACATATCAGGCCTCTATTTCATACATAATGATAACCTGTTTCAGGTGATGGATAACATCAATATCGAACCCGTAAAGGATGAATTTATAGAAGATCAACTTATCCTGGAATTCAATCAGTACAAAAAACGCAATAACCGCCTAATCCGTGAATTAAAACTGATTCCTGACAACCTGTATCAGCGTTTTGCCCATAAAGGTTAGCCATTAGGGAGTGCATTTAAAATTTAAAGGCCCGCGGGTTAGAACTCTGATTAATATCCCTATTTCCCGTGTTGCATCAACCTGTTATTTCTGATAGAAAACCCACTCATTGTGTTTAGGGGTAAATTGTAATGATTTTAATCCACAGGCATATAACCTGAAGGGTGAAGAATAAAATGAAAAGATGTGTAAAATATTTTGAGGGACGGGTTTTAAACCCGTCTTTGTGTAATAGATATCTGGCGAAAAGTCCAGGTATTTATCAGGGGGCTATCGTTTGCCGAGCATTACAGAAATCCTGATCATTGTTGCAATAATCCTTGCTGTTTTCGTGCTACCCAAAAGGTTTAACAGGAGGTCTCCCCCTGTAAAGAGGGCGCCCCTTAAACAGGGCGCCATCCTCACTGGCTGGCAGCGCATGGCTATTCTCCTCTCCATACTCTGGCTCTCATTTCTGGCTCTATACCTTAAGCCATGGGTGAAAGGGTTGAATGAATGGTATATCTATATTTATGCAGGGATCACCCCGGTTGTCCTTTACTGGGGCGGCTACTGGATATATCGCGGGTTTAAAAAAAAGGGCAGATGATATCCATAATGCCCTTTTAAATTATATCTGTTATTTTCTACCGAATACTTCTCTCAGGAGTTCTGTTATCCTTGCGGCAGGGTTCTCTCTTATCCTTTTTTCCTCCTTTTCAATCATATAAAATATCCCGTTCAAGGCGTTTTCAGCCACATATTTATCAAGATCAAAATCTAAAGGCAGCGCCTCAATAAATGGAATAGCCCTTACCCTTGTCTCTATATCCTGGTATTTTTTTGTTACACCTGTGCTTGACATGACAGAATGGACCTCAGGCCTGAAGATATTCATAAGTTCATCAAAGCTTTTCTCTTTAAAATAGAGAGTTGCCTCATTATCCCTGCCATACAGGATTTTTTTGGCGTCTGAAAAGGTCATCTCTTTGAGGGCATTAAACACTATTTTCCTTGCATGGGGTGCTGCCTTTTCTGCTGCTGTGTTCATGCTCTTTTCAAAGGTGTCAAAATAAAAACCCAGCCCAACCTTCCTCGCTTTCTCTTCTATCTTTTTTAATGGACCGGGAAGAGGAATTTTAACTTCCGGATTATTTAAAAAGCTGCCTTCAAGAGAAAGAGAGTTGACAGCATTATCCGTGCCTATCCTTAATGCCTCTTTAAGCCCCTCTATTATCCTGCCCTCTGTGAGCCCTGTAGAAGCGCTGGTTTCCGAGAGGCCTTTCCCCAAGGTTTTTATAAAATCAGAAGACTGAAGAGTTAAGCATGATGGTAAACAGATAAATACAATGGCAACCAGGATTAGTGGAAACAGTATCTTTCTCATAACAGTCTCCCTTATGAAGAATATTAATTAAAAATTAATATTTTTATTCCATTTTTAAAAATATTGGAACTTTTCTTTTAAGGTGTTGTCAAACAAGCTATTAAACATACTCAAACCTTCTTAACTCTTCCCGTCACAGAGTATAAAGAGGATGGGACATGCTTCCCCTTTTTACTGGGTGATGGTCAGCAGAACAACTCCTCCCCGTTCTGCTTACCATCATCCTCTGTATCAAGAGCACATAGCATCTTTAAAAACCAGAAAATTCGGATTGAAATTTTTTAGTGCCCAGTTTTACTCTTTTTATTTGAACATGGCACCAAGCGATTACATTTTATAACCTTTTCACTCTTTGAAAGAATCAAGAACCTTCATACCTTCAGTAACAAGCTTATCATCTCCGGCATTCTGAACCCCTGTTCTCACCCTGCGAACAGCTCCTAGCGCCTTTTTCAGTGCCAGGTAGTCCTGTACCATGCCGGAAATCTCATCCTGCTGCTTCTGATAATCCGAATAATAGCTGCTGATGTTTCTACGAAAATCAACCTCGGCCCTTGCGGCATTCTCCATCTCCCATACAAGAAGCTCATCCTGGGAAGCGCTAACCCCGGCCCCGGGCGTTACAGGGTTAACATCAGAAATATTCCATTCGCCTGTATATGGATCATAACGGGTTTTCCCGCCCTCAGAACCGGGCATCTTGAACTCATTATACAGTTTTTGTGTCCTCTCTCTTTCAGCTTCATATATCTTCTCCATCTCTGACACCTGGGAGGTCAGAAGCTTTAGTCTGGCAAGGGAATCAGCCCTTTTCTCAAGTATCTTAATTTTAAGAGAATGCATTTTGTCCACAAATTCATCAGCGATATCGCCACTCTTTTTATCCTTTCCACGCTTTCCTTCAAACTGGGGATATTTCTGTCTGAGCTGACCAAGAGACATAAAAGTGCCGGGATTCTCCGGTGAAAACCAGGTTGATACAGACTGCTCAATAACCCTGCCGGGCTGATCGCTTTTATCGTTCAGCACCCTTCTGAGCATAACCACAGTCGCACCCATTACAGCGTTATCCCTGATATACGGCCCTGCCTTGAATTCCAGCCAGTAATTTGCAGTGGCGTTCCACTCCTCCACTGTTTTTTTGTTTTCAGCAGCAAGATCTTTGCTGAAAAGGGCAACCGCCCCTTCATAATCATAGCCGTCGTCCGGGAGATCACTCGCAGACACAGGAAAAACCATTAATAAAAATACAAAAACAGAGAACAAAGTTGAATTTTTCATTAAAACACCCTCCTTTCAGCCAAAGCGGACAAACTGTCCAATCATGGTAATAGCACCTATGAATGTTGCAGCAATAGTACCATTAATGGAGTTTAAAACAGTGCCCAGTGATTTTAGCTTCATTAAAGAGTCTGAAACATTTCCAACGACTGCGCACCAGATTAATTGGATTATTAATGGCAGTAGACTTTCAATTATAAATCCTCCTTTTGTTTTAGATATAAGTTGAGTTATTGGTTAAGTATAATTCTTTTTTGATGACCGGGTTGCGTTGTTAGTTTGCAAGAATTGCCCTTTTGATAAAAGGAGTCTGGAGCATAGAGAAAATCGCCGGATGTCAATAGAAAAATGCCCCAGCATATTGATGGGTTAAGGGCAATGGGCGCTGTCACTTAGAATCAGCCATTTTCTTTTCCACAAGCCCGATGTTGTGCTGGATGAGCTCAACCAGGGATTCTTCCCCCTGGACTATCTCAAGCGCCTTTCTATAATCCTTCAGGGCCAGCTCATACTGCCCGGATATGTAGTAAGCAGTACCGCGGGTGTTCAGAGCCTGCCAGTAAGAGGGGCTGATCTTCACAGCACGGGTGCATGAGTCAATTGCCTCCTTTATATCGCCCTTACTGGTTAACGCTGCACAGAGTGCATTATAGGCAAAATATCGAAGCTGTTTTGCCTCAGGGCCGGCTATGTTTTTAAGTCGCGCAATATAATCATTCGCCTTTTCAACTGCAAGCTCCTTTTTGCCCTCCTGTAAAAGTGTACGTATCTCAGTGATTTCGCAGGGTTCAGAGAACCATACAACAGTCTGTGGATATGAACTATCAATACCCTTAATTTTGGTTCCCGTGGATTCTTCGGATGACGCATATAGGCCTGAAAGAATAAACAGGAGAGAGATAGTAAAAATTGATATTTTTCTGTTCATAGAGGCACCTCCCTTAAATAAAATTGTCAGTGATCAGTGAAGAGCAAAAACCTTTTTTTTCATATATTTTAAGTAGGGTTGGAGGGTAAGTCAAGGCTGTGGCAGTTATTGCTCCATAAGATGAGTTTACTGTAGCTGAGGAGTGATAATTTTGAAACTCCGCATTAAACAGAGAGATCAGGTTCTATCTGCTTCCTGATGTTTATTATAATCACAACACAGAGCGTTTTAGAGGTAAAGCAGGAAACATTGCTCTTATATATCTTACAAAAAAACTAACCGCTAACCATGCTGACGACACGAAATAAATTAGACAATAAACTGTTCTATTCATAGTATTTTCTTTCGTGCTTTTCGCATGGTTTGCGGTTATAAACATTAGACTCTTATTACCACCTATGCCTGCAAAAATTTTTTAGATAGCAGATCAGCCGCATATTTTAGACCAAGCTCTTCAAGGGTCTTCCTCTTCGGATAACCTGAATCCTTGTCCCAGCCTTCAATCTCATAAAAATAGCTTTTCCACTGTTCCACACCCTCTTCGGTAAGGTAGAGCTCCTTGCAGTCCTTCCATTCCCACTTTTTACCGTCGTATACAGGCTTTGTGTTGTAAAATCCGCAATAGGAGGCGCCGGGCCTGTACATGTACCCGTTAAATTTTTCCATCTTTCTGTGTCTGCCCTGCAGGGCAAAGATCGCCCGCTTTAAATTCCAGGCGCGCCTTCCCATTTCAAGCCCATCCTCAAAGGTGTGCTTCCTTCCGGTGATTGCGTTAAGCCATCGCGGTTCAGCCTCAGGGGTATAGCCATAACCTTTCGGATGATTCGCATCAAAGAGCTTTGTATAACCCCAGTCACAGAACCCTACCGATTCCTTGTAATAGGTCCAGTAATGCATGCGCCAGGCGACAAATTCCGCCTTATGTCTGGAAAATACCCCTGTCCTGTATGCCTGCTTACCCTCCCAGCTGAAATCAAACCAGTATGGATTATTGCGTGTGGTGCGTTCTGCATGGATCTTAACAAACTCCTCGCATGTCCATTTACTGTTTCCGCCGCCGCCAAAACCGGGAAGACCTACTGCCGGGTTTGCAAGGTCAATATCATGGCTGTTTATATCCCTGGAATCCATCAGGTTTCCATATGCCCAGTCAACGCCCGGCATGGACCAGTGATCCACATATCCCCAGTTGGTTAATCTTGCCAGGGTGTTAAAGTCATCCTTTCTGCCAAGTATATCAGCCATGCGTGCTGTTCCCTCTGCCAAAAGGTCACCTATCCCGTAACGGTGTGCAAGGGCGATCCCGTATATCTCCATAAATTCCTGAGTTGCGAACTTTTTAAAATTGAGAGGCGCTGTATCATATTTTGTGCCTGGACCTATAACCCCCATGTCATACATTCTCTTCATGTACCAGCCAAGGGCAGTATAGGCGGGGACCTCCGGCTGTATCGGAAAACCGGGATTATGATCAGTCTTAAATGTGAGAGGGCCCATAAAACAGGTTTCCATGCCGTTTATGCCGAGCTGCTGTACTATGTCAGCGCCTTTGGCGTTAATCCTGAATTTTTCTGCATCGGTCATTCCATTTGCATCCTGGGGCGTAAGGTAGAACCACCCTGCCTCAGCGCAGCCATCCGACTCATGGCCATGCACCCTGTCACGGTTATGACACTTTCTTACCTGTCCGCAGCCGGTGCATGCTGATGATACACCCTGGCCCGCAAAAGGCGGAGGCCCTGCCGGCCACTCACGGTCATACCATGCCCTTACCTCCTTCAACCCTTTCGGATCGGCTATTTTTATGCCCTTTGTTCCCAGAAAGGCAATTGCCTTAAGGTTCTTGGAACCGAATACCCCGCCGAATCCTCCCTGCCCTGCTCCGCTTCCGCCTCCGTGCACAAGGGAAGCCACCCTTGTCATGTTTTCGCCGGCAGGCCCTATGGTTACAATGGCCGGTCTCTGGAGTGTATACCTCTCTTCGACCTCCTGCCACTCCTCACCGTACCTAATACCGGATTTTTTCCAGATCTCCTCCTGACATTCCCATGTTGTTAAACCCCACAGATCTTTAGCATCCTCAATGGTGACCTTATCGTCTACAACATTGATATAGACTGGCGATTCCGCCCTGCCAATGACTGCCACGCCGTCCCAGCCGGCCATCTTCATAAAGGCGCCGAACATGCCGCCGAAATTGCTATGACCGAACCACTGTATTGGGTAGCACTGGGGAGATAATCCTGAAACACTTGTCCTTGCTGCCCACGGCACCCCTGTCCCGCTCACGGGCCCAGTAATGATGGCAACCATGTTTTTCGGGTGAAAGGCATCCTGCAGGTCCCAGTCTCCTGGCGCCACACAGTAATCCCAGAAAAGGGCCGTGGCTATTCCATGCCCGCCGCCGAATTGTTCATATTTTTCCGTTTCCAGTGCAGTTATCTGTTTACTGGTAAGATTAACCAGCAGCAATTTCCCGCCAAATCCTGGTGTGCTCATAATCGTTCTCCTTTCACTTACTATGTTTTAGCCTTGGCCTTTGGGGCGCCAAAAAAATCGGGCATGGGTTTTTTGGGTGGCTGAAGGTTCCGGTCATACCCGTTTATATCTTTCTGATCCGGCAGTTCTGATACAACCTTCAGTGCGTTTGCAACACATACATCCACACAGGCCTGTGAACCGTTTACACCGCCTTTTTTCTCATAAAATGGTGTATCTGTGCACAGGTCACACTTCATGGCCTTTTCTGTAACATGATTCCATATTGGCCTGTGTGGAATAACCGGGCATGAGTTTATGCATGTCTTGCAGCCTATGCATTCATCAGCGTTAACCATCCTGACATTGCCGTTTTCTTTGCTTATATGACATGCGCCTGTAGGGCAGTTTATTACACACAGGGGTTCCGGACACTGCCTGCATGTGTTTATCATGATATCCGATGGGTATTGTTTAAGAACTGCCCTGTGCACCTGGATTCTTGAGAGGGAAAAATTTACCTGGCCCTCATGGACAAGTGAGCAGGCTATCATGCAGCTGTAGCAGCCTGCGCAGTTCCTGCTGTCACAGATCAGGTATTTTTGTGAAAGGGGGTATCCCTCTTTATCTTTGGCCTCTGCCTTCCTGGGCGCATATACTGCCAGAGCTCCTCCCGCTACCACAGCGCCTCCATAGGCTAGAAAATCGCGCCTCGAATACCTATTTTTCCTTGATTTTTCCTGGGTGGCTTTTTTGTCTTGAGCCATTGTCATATATGGTACCTCCATTACTTTAAAAGTTAATGCGGTTAAATAATAAGCCGCATATTGTCGGCACAAAAAAGCAAGACTAACAATGCTGTTCAATGTAATATACTATTTTTAACACAATAAAAAGATATTATTTTTATTATTAAAGAATCTATCTCCTGCCGGTTGGTATTGAACTTTTACAATGCTAGCCCCTGATGTCTATACTCTCTTGAATACAGGTAGATATTCCCCCTCTATTTGGCCCTATAGTTAACCTGGATCAGTAGTAGGTTATTCTCAACAGAGGCGCAGTGTCAGTATCAGCGTCATTGATTTCAATTAAACCTGAATCTGCTGTAAAATCCAGCAGAAACCGCAATTGCAAATCAGGCAGCCCGTGATACTGTGCTTCATCCACCAGTTCCTTAACATCGATGGCCACGAAATGGCCCTCATCCGAAGGGTAAAATTTGACTGGCATTGTCAGCAGCGGAGGCTGGATAGCACGGCTGAAATCGCCAGACACCAGGTATGGCGGCTGAAAATCAACAAGATCAATCAGGAATGGGAAGATCTGACCCGGCTGTGAATCGCTCATCCCTGCGATATAGAGTTCCAGTGTCGCAGATTCAATGACAGCATTACGGGGAATTCCATCGATTTCCCGGAGCGGGAAATCAAAAAAACCGCGAAACTCTTTACCTGTCACCGGATCGATCCCTGCGAGAACACTACCCGTATCAATAGCTGAAGAGATCACATAGGTGTTGTTAAACGAAAGCCCGATGTCGCCGTCAGCATCAGCATCGCTTACGATTTCTGTATCGTATGTACGCAATGAGTCTTCATTACTGTGGCAGCCATTAAGGCCAAACACCGCCAGTACCAGGAGCGCATATAACACAATCCATTCTGCCAGAAAACCTCCATTAGATCTTTTTATTCTGATCTGATTCCTGCTTATCATAATGAGCCTCCTTTGCTACCTGTAAAACATGGTTATGTTATAAAGCAGTAATAAACAAGTGATATGCAATAAAATCTATTTATTAAAGCCTTATCCCTTATAGGATTCAGACACCGTTTTTTGTAGAATAGTCACCTGATGAAAAAAACAGTTCTGACTTTTTAGGAAAAAAGATTTTTCAACACGGAGGAGACAGAAAAAGTCAAATGCGAACTGTTCGAAAAAGGCGAAGGTAAAAAAAGGAATAAATAGATAGCTTCCATCCAGAAAGAGACAAATTCTGGATGGGGCTTTCAGCAGTCAGCGATCAGCTGTCAGCTAACTCTATTGTTTGCAAGTCTTTTACTGAAAGCTGAACGCTAATGGCTGACCGCTTGAATCTAAAAACGACAGTTTTTGGATGGACACTACCTAATATCTTAAATCATATCCAATTCCAGGACAAACCTATTTGAATCAGGGGAGTTCATTCCAGGAGCAGGTTCAAGACTGGTTGTAGAGACACCTTTTTCTCAGGAGGTGGTGGTTCTTCTTCAAAAAGAGCAAACACGCTCTTTGGTCTTGGCGCATTACATCCGGTGCACTGGGTATCATACCAGCTTATAACCCTGCCGCACTGGGAACAACTCCACCGCTCTTCTTCATATATAACCCATTCCTGAACGCCCATTTCATGAATTTTTTCAAGGTTCGGCAAATATTCATCACGGTGCGGATAGCCGCCCTGGTTGATTAAATTCGTAATACGGTAGCAGGGTAACTGTGTGCACTCAGAACAACGATCGTTAACCTGTGTGCCAGCTGCGCACTTCCTTATGCTGCAGTTCTGGCAATGAGCTGCAAGCTTACTGCCGCTCAGACAGCCGTCGCATTGCAGGGCCTCCATCATGGCGACGAAACTGTCAATACTGGCATTTACCGGTTTGGATGGATAAATATCCGCACCTCTGCCATGTTTATTGAGGTAAGCAGGGCAGGCGCCGCAATATGTCCCGCATGCTGCTGCCAGATGTACATTGGCCTCACCCCCCTGTAATGAAATCTCTTTTGATGCTGCCAGACGATCCAGTGAACAACATGCACAGCATACAGCTGCGCCGGCCATCCCTTTAACAAAAATTCTTCGAGTTATTTTCTTGTTATCATGCAAAGCCATATTTGCTCACCCTCATTTAAGAATGCTTATGTTAACGATCTTTTATTATGTGCTCCTCTTAATTCTAGTCCTTAGCCTATAGTCTAGAGTTTTATAATAATCCTATCTCCCGGTTTACATCCAAGCAGATTAGCCGCGCTCTCCACATTTCTGGCAATCCTTAAAAAACCCTCGGCTGTTATAAAAGCTACCCATTCTCCCTGTTGCACATCATCATAAGTGGATGCCATCATTACCTTGAAACTTTTATCTTTGAATTGCACCGTGAAGATTACTCCTTTAGTGATCCCAAGCCTTTCCAGGTCGGAATACACAAAGTCAGTATCAACATTGCCCCATTCAGGATTGATGGCTATTACCATGCCGGATGCAGAACTTCTATCATATATGGCGCTCTCTGCTTCGATAGCGAGTGTTGTGGTGCAGGTACCAAGGAGATAAACAGCCATAAGGAGAAGTGCAAAAGTTCTTTTCATTACTGACTCCGTATATTCGGAGCGTTCAAATCCTGTTAGTTTAATCAAAGCATACCTAATATGAAATTATCTTTACCAGATGAATGGCAAAAGCCGCCAGCGATTTTTTTTTGCATATTCATAATATCCTGGCAGCTCATTTTGCAGGGTTTTATCTTCAAGAATCGTTCTGATTGCCATAAGCAGGGTAAAAAGAATACCAGCTCCCAGGGCCGGAAATGAGCCCAGCAATAGAGGAGCTGCCAGATTGAACATTACAGAACCTGTGTATCCCGGATGCCTGACCCATCTGTAGGGGCCATCTGTTATCACATAATGCCCCCTGTCTGACTGTATACGGACATGGCTTGAAAAGAACCTGTTCACGCGCATTGCCCACATGGTGAGTGCGCTTCCTGCTATCATCACTGTCAGTGTTATCAGTACTGTCAATATACCAAAATCATCTGTCCAGCCAAAACGATGGTCAAGACCTGCTAAGATTACAGAGAGGAGCGGCAATATAATTGCCAGAACAGGGACAATAACCCTGTCCCATGATTTGGCTTTGTGTGAAGCCTCCATCCGCTCCTTTACCAGTTCAGGTGATGATCGGAAAATGAGGCCCGTCAGTGTTATCAGCACAAGCATATATGCAATCATGAAAATCCAGCCGTTTAACCAGGATATGGTCCCTGCTGTTCCGAAAAGGCAGAGCGCAACCATCAAGCTTATAAAACAGAGTCGTGCAATCGCCTTTTTAATTGTCGAGTTATTTGACTTCAATTGTAATTCTGTTCCGTTTTCCATACCTGACCCTTTACTTGCGTTACCTCCATACTGTCAATAATGAAGGGTAACTCATCTGTTTTATACTTTATAGGGAACATATGTGTATTCCATAATCATGTCAAGGAGCTAACCAGTGCAAAATCTGAATTTGTTCTTTCTTTTTTCCTGATAGCATGCAGCCTGAAATGCTTCAGCCTGCTTTATCAATTGATCATTGATTAGAATAATTTATTATCAAATGATGTTCCCAATTTCTTCATGGTTTTGCGCGGTTATTCTCTATTGACTTACAAAACCTGATTTCATATGCTTTTTAAAAGGTAAGTTCAAATAACAATCAACAGACCCGTCAGTAACAAAGGCGGTGCCACTAATATTGGAGGTAATACCATGGGAAGATCACTCGCTTGTTTGTTGATATGGATATCTATATGTACACTTATTTCAGGAAATACCGCTGCTCAAACCGCTGGGAAGAAAACAGATTCTCCTCTGTTGATCGCACAGTTCACACAGCCAACAGTGCCATCCAGGTCTCTTCCAAGCACAAAACTGCCTTCTGACGCAGTAAGGTCGCTTAAAGAGATACCGCCAAATATCACGGTTACATGGCCTGCTGCCGGGCAGATTGCCCGAAATCTCTGCCTCGGCAAAGATTATATTACACTTAAATGGGAATATCTCGGCAATATCGGTGGCGCTGTCAATATCAAATCGATAAGGTATATTGGAGATGCCTATCCGCGCGCCATTGCAACCGGTGTCCCTGTTCAGAACGGAACAGGCAGCTATTTATGGAACATACCCGCTGATTTCACCACAGGGGGCAAAGGCGGAGGGATGTCTGTAATTATTGTCATTGAAGCGGGTAATGGCTCCGTCCAGGGTGTAGGTGGTAAAGTAGAGGCAGGCGGACCTGACTCAAAAGAGTGTGCAAGTGACAAATAGACAGTAACCCATTTCAGACCTTCAGCTTCCCCAGTATTCAGAAGGGGAAGCTGCCAGGCCTTCCTGTTACAGCAGAGACCATTGGAAAGAGTACTGTTTTCTAATCTTGAATGTTTAATCTTGATTTTATTTTTTACTAATAACCTGCCATGTCTTGCCGTTTTGTCGGGGCGTAGCTTCATAGCGAAGACCGAAGCATAAATAACGAAGGCGGAAGCCTAACCGCCTTCAGCCTGTTTTCTTCCCTCTTTCAGATAAGTTTCGAGTGACGTCTCAGGCATGCCGCCCTCACTGCGGATAATGCGGTTTTTGAAGAGCCAGCGCCCATCCTGTTTTATTAGTTCAGCCCATTCGGTCCCATACTCTGTAACTTTGGGAGGCGAGGTCAGCAGCTCTGCCCCTAGGGTCAGCCAGATCATATTTACAACGGCCTTATCACCATTAAGATCAATATAAAGGTTCGTGTATAATGTCTCGCCCACTCCCTTTGGAACAGCGCCTTCAGGTTTCAAGGCTTTTTCATCGTCACCGATGAAACCGGCCTGGGAATAGATGCCCTTTATCCCCTCATGGCCGCTTACAACCCAGCCGTTGACATCAAGCCTGGCGTCAGCAGTGTAAAAAGAGGCAAAATCTTGCACGCCGTCCTTCCGGAATTGTTCATAGTAATCGTTGATATGATCCTGGATAGCAGCACGATCCAGCAGCGCTGTAACTTCAGGCGATACATTTACTTCCTTGGGTGTATCGTAGCAGGCAGCCATTAAACCCAGTACAGCCAGTACAGCAAACAGCCCCAGTTTTATTTTAATGATGTAACGACGTTTGATTTCGGACATTGTTAACCCTCCTTGCTGGTTTACACCTGTTTAGTCTCCATCAGGAATTTGTCTCCTTCCGGATGGAGACTATTTAGCATTTGATGTTGAACATTGGATATTAATTTTCCACTTTAGCCTTTAGCATACAGTCTATCGCCTACAGTCTAAATAAAAGTAACAGTTCCCTCTTTTCTGTGACCCCGATCTTTAGGCTCACCAAAAGGATAACCAAAAAAGGCAGCGGCATACACCTGGTTACCATCAGGGATCTTGAACCTTTTCTTTACCTCAGGATCAGGAAAAAGGTCTCTGACAGTGGTATGTGTCCATCCTGACATCACTCCAAAAGAGGCGGCAGCGATAAACATATTTTCCATGGCCAGTGCACAGTCTATGCGAACGAGTTCATCAGAAGCTGGACCTGAAACAAGAATAAGTATTGGTGCGCCTCTGAAATCAGGTTCAGGCTTTACGATTATATTTGGCGGAACAGGTGGCGGCGCTACCTTTGGACCTCCACCGTTTTTTATCATATTGTTAAGAGCCTCTTTATACAGCTTTTTCCCATCCTCAGACTTAACAACTGTAAAATGCCAGGCCTGTCTGTTCCTGCCGGTCGGCGCGTATTTCCCTGCTTCAATAATCGTTTCAAGGATATCCTCACTGATAGGCCTGCTGTCAAAGGCCTTATAACTCCTACGGGCCAGTATCGATTTTATTGTATCGTTTAAAATCATAATCATCTCTCCTTTTAATATTTTCTTTTATTCAATCAGTTCGAATGCATTTCCTGAATTATCCCTTATGAAAACAAAACAGATTTCGGGAGTATCGACAGGCATGAAGGCTATCTCCATGCCTTTTGCCTTGAAACATGATGAAACGATATTTCGAAACCGGTTTTGTTTTTCTGCTCTTCAGCCATCATTGACCCTTACAAAAGCAGTGCAAGAAACGATAATAAACCAATTACAACAATTCTAATCTGTTTTTTCATTGAACCATCTTCTGCGACGCGTTTCAGGAACAATGTCTCAAATGGAACTGTAATTACACTACAGATGGTAAATGGTTAATAAGCATTAAATTCTCCTGATAATTTGTCAATACATTTTGGGTTATACGACACGGTAAATTTGTTCTAATTTTCTGATTGACCGGGTATTATATTTTTAGGGGTAATATATGAGTTTGTCTGCAGATAAGGAGGGATGAAACGGCGGCTTATTTTGATTTATAGACATAAATATAGGAAATCAGAATGCGTTGACCTGAAAAAAGGCAAAGGTATCCATC
>CAYWRH010000008.1:0-55215 GCA_964460435.1 uncultured Desulfatiglans sp. | reverse complement strand
TTTTCGTTAATCCCTGTTTTATCCTCTGATGGATAAAATACCACTCCTTAAAACAGGCAAAAACTGTAATAATCATGCCTAAACCCTTTTAGTAACTGAAATAATTAGACATATTTTCTCTGTTTTGGTAAGCTTCAATTCCTGTTTTGAAACACATATATCAAAAGGAGATAAAATGAAGGTACTTGTTACCGGCACAGCCGGTTTTATTGGTTCCCATGTGGCCACAAGGTTGCTTTCAAGAGGTGATGAGGTAACAGGCCTGGACAGCATAAATGACTATTATGATGTCAATGTAAAATATGGCAGGCTTGAAAGGGCCGGTATTGCGAGGGGCAGCATTGCGCCCGGCAAGATAACCCACAGCAGCAAGTATAAGGGCTACAGCTTTATCAAGATGAACCTTGAGGATAGAAAAGGGCTTGAAGCCATTTTTATGGCAGAAAAATTTGATATGGTCTGCCACCTTGCTGCACAGGCAGGGGTCAGGTATTCTCTGACAAACCCTTATGCCTACATAGATTCTAATATTACAGGGTTTATGAATATTCTTGAGTGCTGCCGCCATAACAGTGTAAAGCACCTTGCCTATGCATCTTCAAGCTCTGTATATGGCCTGAATGAAAACTACCCCTTTTCCACACATGATAATGTTGACCACCCTATTTCACTTTACGCAGCAACCAAAAAGGCAAATGAGTTGATGGCCCATACATACAGCCATTTATACCGCATACCGACCACAGGGCTCAGATTTTTTACTGTATATGGCCCCTGGGGAAGGCCTGACATGGCCCTTTTTATCTTCACAAAGGCGATCATTGAGGGAAGGCCCATAGATGTCTTTAATAACGGTGAGATGAAAAGAGATTTTACCTATATTGATGATATTGTCACCGGTGTTGTAAAGGTGCTGGACCATCCTCCAAAGGGTAATTGTGAATGGAGCGGTAAAGCGCCTGATCCATCATCTTCTCCTGCGCCCTACAAGGTGTACAATATCGGCAATAATTCCCCTGTCAATCTAATGGACTTTATAAAGGCCATTGAAAAGGCATTGGGAAAAGAGGCAAGGAAAAACTTTATGCCCATGCAGGCAGGTGATGTGCCAGCAACATGGGCCGATGTGGATGACCTTGTAAAGGATCTTGGATATGCGCCCAGTGTTAATGTAGTGGATGGTGTTGAGAGATTTGTAAAGTGGTATATCGATTTCTTTAACGTGAAGCTGTAAAGGTTTTTTTCCCTATTATATTAAGGAGAGATTATGGACTTTAAAACTAAAATACTCTGCATTGGTGCAGGATATGTGGGTGGTCCTACAATGGCCATGATTGCGCTGAAGTGCCCCCAGTACAAGGTAACTGTTGTTGATATCAATGAGCAGCGTATCAGGGAGTGGCAGTCGGATAACCTTCCCATATATGAACCCGGTCTTCTTCCTGTCGTAAGGGAGGCACGAAACAGGAACCTCTTCTTTTCCACAGAGATAGACAAAAACATAAAGGAGGCGGATATCATCTTTGTCTCTGTTAATACCCCGACCAAGAGCTTTGGACAGGGGGCAGGCATGGCTGCTGACCTCCAGTACTGGGAAAAGACAGCAAGGCAGATACTTGCCAACTCTGACACAAATAAAATAGTAGTTGAAAAATCCACCCTCCCCATAAGAACCGCAAGGGCAATGGAGAGAATACTTAACAGTAATGAGAGGGGCATCCGCTTTGAGGTGCTCTCAAACCCGGAATTTTTGGCTGAAGGCACTGCGATAAAAGACCTTGAGGCACCTGACAGGGTGCTTATTGGCTCAAGGGAGACAGAGACGGGCATCAGGGCCAGAAAAGAGCTTGTGGATATCTATGCCAACTGGGTGCCGCGTGAAAGGATTATAGAGTCTAATGTCTGGAGCGCAGAACTTTCAAAGCTTACGGCCAATGCCTTTCTGGCACAGCGTGTCTCATCAATTAACTCCCTCTCTGCACTGTGTGAAAAGACAGAGGCAGACATAAATGAGGTGGCCTATGCTATAGGCACTGATTCCCGTATTGGCAGCAAATTCCTGAAGCCCAGTGTAGGATTCGGCGGCTCCTGCTTTAAAAAGGATATACTGAACCTTGTCTATATATGCCGCAGTTACGGCCTTATCGAGGTGGCTGATTACTGGGAATCTGTGGTAAAGATTAATGAGTGGCAGGAAAAGAGGTTTGTACAGAATATCCTTGTTAACATGTTTAATACAATAGCAGGCAAAAAGATAGCCCTGTTTGGTTTTGCATTTAAGGCAGATACGGGCGATACAAGGGAATCCCCTGCAATATATGTAACAAGGGGGCTTGTTGAGGAGAGGGCAAATGTGGTCATCTCAGACCCGAAGGCTATTGACAATGCGAAAAAGGATCTCTCTGACATTAAGGACTATGTATCCTTTGATGAAGATCCCTACAGGGCAGCTGAGGGTAGTCACGCAATTGCCATCCTCACTGAATGGACAGTGTATAAAACCCTTGATTATAAACGCATATATGATTCAATGGAAAAACCCGCATTCTTGTTTGACGGGAGGAATCTCCTGGATCATAAAAAACTGTACGAGATAGGCTTCAATGTCTTTTCCATAGGAAAAGGGCCATTAAAACATATCTAATGGCTGAAGGCTGAAAGCATAGTCTCTAAAAATTAAGGAGAATATAATTTGAGTATTGCAACAATAAAAGGGTTCAAGGATATCTTGCCTGAAGAGACCCCTGTCTGGCAATGGATAGAAAGGAATGCAAGGGATATCTTCAGGGTATTTGGTTTTAAGGAGATAAGGACACCACTATTAGAGTGGACAGAGTTGTTTACAAGGGGCATAGGTCAGGAGACAGATATTGTATCAAAGGAGATGTACACATTTACAGACAGCAAGGGGAGAAGCCAGACCTTAAGGCCGGAGGCAACCGCATCGGTTGTAAGGGCATATATAGAGCACAGGCTTTACCAGTTAAACCCTATACAGAAGCTGTTTTCCATAGGGCCGATGTTCAGGCATGAGAGGCCGCAGAAGGGAAGATTCAGGCAGTTTCACCAGATAAATGCCGAGCTCTTCGGCGACCCGGGCCCAAGGTCAGATGCAGAGCTCATCAACATGGCCATGCATATATTCTGCAGGGTGGGCCTAACAGATGTAACACTTAATATCAATTCACTGGGATGTGCCTCATGCAGGGGCGCATTCAAAAACAGGCTAAGGGGGTTTCTGGCTGACAAAAAAGATGCGCTGTGCGGCGAGTGCCAGCGGAGGGCAGAACTTAACCCCCTAAGGGTCTTTGACTGCAAGATTGATTCATGCAAAGATGCCATGACAGGGGCTCCTGTGATTCTGGACAATATTTGTGATGAGTGCAAAAACCATTTTGAGGATGTTAAGAGATACCTTGATGACCTTGGTATAACCTATATTGTTAACAGGCTTCTTGTGAGAGGTCTTGACTACTATTCACGAACCACCTTTGAGATACAGACCGACAGGCTTGGCGCACAGAGTGCAGTTGCAGGTGGGGGGAGATATGATGGACTAATAAGCGAGCTTGACGGGCCGCCCCATTCAGGAATGGGGTTTGCCATAGGGTTTGAACGTCTTGTTGCCCTGCTTGAAGAGGAGAAAAGGCCGCAATCGGATAACCCGGACCTCTTTATCGTTTCCCTTGGGGAGGAGGCCTTCAGAAAGGGTTTTATATGGGCGGACTCGCTGCGAAGAGAGGGTATTTCAGTAGAAATGGAATATGAGGCAAAGGGGCTAAAGGCGCAGATGAAGAGGGCTGATAAACTCAATGCAAAAAGGGTATTAATTGCCGGTGATGATGAGTTGGCAAAGGGCAGGGTGGTATTAAGGGACATGGTAACAAAGGCGCAGGAGGAGATACCCATCACTGATCTCATCCAGAACCTGATAAAGAATATAAATCAGAAATAGCTTAGCATACAGGATATTAATATGAACATAGATACGCTTAACGACTGGAAAAGAAGCCACAACTGTGGCGGCTTAAGGGCAGAGGATGAGGGCAAAGAGGCCATTTTAATGGGCTGGGTGAATAGCAGGCGTGACCTTGGCAATCTCATTTTTATTGACCTGAGGGACAGAGACGGCATTACCCAGATTGTATTTGACCCCCAGAAAGAAGGTAAATGCCATGAAAAGGCACACGTTTTAAGAAACGAGTGGGTAATAGCGGTAAAGGGAAAGGTCGTAAAGAGGCTTAAGGGGCAGGAAAACAAAAATATGGCCACTGGCGATATTGAACTTGTTGTATCAGAATTAAAAATACTCAACAAAACCGAGGTACCCCCGTTCCAGATAGATGGCGCTGTTGATGCATCAGAGACACTCAGACTCAAATACCGGTATCTGGAGCTCAGACGGCCAAAGATATTCCAGAACTTCAGGAGACGACACCTTATGGCAGCAAGTATAAGGGATTATCTAAATCAGAGGGGCTTTCTTGAGGTTGAAACGCCAATACTCACAAAGAGCACACCTGAAGGGGCCAGGGATTACCTTGTTCCCAGCAGGGTAAACAAGGGGATGTTCTTTGCACTCCCTCAATCTCCGCAGCTCTTCAAGCAGCTTCTTATGGTGGCAGGTTTTGAAAAATATTACCAGATCGTGCGCTGCTTCAGGGATGAAGACCTCAGGGCAGACAGACAACCCGAATTTACCCAGGTTGATCTTGAGATGTCATTTGTCAATGAGGATGATGTTATGGATATCTTTGAGGGTTTGGTTAGAAAGGTTTTTAAGGATATCCTTGACGTAGAAATTGTAAACCCGGTTCCACGCATGGAATATGCTGAGGCAATGGAAAGATATGGCTCTGACAGGCCCGACACAAGGTTTGGTCTGGAGCTTAAAAATATCTCTGATATTGCAAAGGGTTGTGAATTCAAGGTGTTCAAGGAGACAGTGGAAAAGGGGGGTATGGTAAGGGGCATCAATGTCAAGGGCGCTGCCAGTGATTTTTCAAGAAAGATTTTAGATGAACTTTCCGCATATGCGGCGGAGTTCGGGGCAAAAGGGCTTGCATGGATAAAGATTACAGACGGCCCCTGGCAGTCACCAATTGCCAAGTTCTTTAACGGGGAGGAATGCAAGAAAATAGAGAGTGTCTTTGATGCGGCACCTAACGATCTTATTCTTCTGGTTGCAGACAAGCCGAACATTGTTAATCAGGCATTAGGCGCGCTAAGGCTTAATATTGCTGCAAGACTTAATCTAATTCAGAAGGATAAATTCTGTTTCCTCTGGGTAACAAAATTCCCGCTCATTGAATATAATGAAGAGGAAAAACGTTATCAGGCAATGCACCATCCATTTACATCTCCCTTATACGAAGACCTTGATATGCTTGAAACCGATCCTTTAAAGGTGCGTGCAAGGGCCTATGACCTTGTATTGAACGGGGTTGAGATAGGAGGCGGTAGCATTCGTATCCATGATACCATGATGCAGGAGAGGATATTTAATCTCCTCGGTATTTCCAAAGAGGAGGCGGATATGAAGTTCGGTTTCCTGCTTGAGGCTCTTAAGTACGGGGCCCCTCCGCATGGCGGCATGGCTATAGGCTTTGACAGGCTTGCTGCGATTATGTCAGGCGCAGATTCCATAAGGGAGGTTATTGCCTTTCCAAAGACATCAAGCGCATCCTGTCTTATGACCAATGCCCCTTCAGCCGTTGATGATGCACAGCTCAGGGAACTGGGCATTTCATTAAGATAATACATAAAAAATAAAAAATCCCTTTGCCTGTATAATGGCAAAGGGATTTTTATATATACAGTCAGACTACGGCTTGTCTTTCCATATCCTGATGGTTGTCCAGGTAGTGAATTTTCCGCGTTTTACAAGAAGCAGAACCTTGTCGCCAGGCTTGTAGGCCTTGAGTTTTGCCTCAAAATCCTTTTCTGTCTTCATCTTTACACGGTCAACCTCCAGTATGATATCTCCCTGTCTCAATCCTGCCTCTGCAGCAGGTGAATTGTACGCTATGTCAAGTATAAGCAGCCCTTCAGTATCCTGTATCCCGTATCTGTTTGCCTTATCAGGTGTCAGCGCCTCTACTGTCATGCCAAGATTCATACTTACTGACTGCTCCTGCATCTCTGTTCCCTCAGATGGTGGCCTTTCACCGAGCTTTACGCGGAATGTCTTCTTCTCACCCTTTCTTATCACCACTACCTCTGCCTCAGTGCCAACCGGGGTTGCAGAGACAAGATAGGGCAGCCTTTTTGAGTCCTTGATCTCCTTGCCCTGGAATGAGATGATAACATCGCCGCTCTTAAGACCTGCCTTATCAGATGGGCCATCTGGGTATACCTGTGAGATAAGCGCGCCGTTCTCATTTTCAAGCTTGAATTGTTCCTTTAGATCAGGGGTTATCTCCTGCACATTTACGCCAAGGTAACCCCTTACTATCTTGCCGGTCTTAAGCATTGGAAGAAGGTCCTTTGCCATGTTGATTGGAATGGCAAAGCCTATACCAACGCTTCCGCCGGTCTGTGAATAGATGGCTGAATTTATGCCTATTACCTCGCCATCTATATTCATCAAAGGGCCGCCGCTGTTGCCGGGGTTTATGGATGCATCTGTCTGAATAAAATTTTCAAATGTGCCGACTCCCACATTGTCCCTGTATTTTGCGCTTACTATGCCGGCAGTTACCGTGGTTTCCAGCCCGTATGGGTTACCTATTGCAATTACCCAGTCCCCCACCTCCGCCAGATCAGAGTCGCCAAGTTTTAATGCCTTAAGATTTTTGGCATTCTCTATCTTGATAAGGGCAATGTCTGTCTCAGGGTCCCGGCCTACTATCTTTGCCTCAAAAACACTTTTATCCTGAAGGGTAACCTTTATCTCATCTGCCATCTCAACAACATGGTTATTGGTAAGTATATAGCCATCTTTATCAATAATAAAGCCAGTGCCCAGACTGCTCTGAGGGATCTCCTGTGGGAAACGATCGCCATAAAATTTTTCGAAGAAGTCCCTGAAGGGGTCGTTCTGCCCGAATGGGGAGAGAAACCTCTGTTTGATAATCTTTTTTGTGCTGATATAGACTACCGAAGGGCTTGCCTCCTTTGCCAGGCTGGAAAAGCTTTCAGGCGCAGGTTTAGCTGATACGGTTATCCCGACCGGCATAATAAACGTGATAAACAGAACTGCAATAATAAAAACTATTGCACTCTCTTTACTGCGTGAAATTATACCTGATGTTATAAATCTATTTTCCATTTTATGCTCCTTTAATGAGGTTAATGTCATTTTGATATTGGTTCCTTAGACATAAAGACCCACATAAATGTTCCTTAATTTAATTCTATTCACCGACCTTAAATTTTATATGCATAAGAACCTTGTCAGCACCTTTATCAGTCAATGGAGGGGCAGGAGGGTGAAACCTCCCTATCTCTTCTGCCTTCTGTATAAAAGAATCATAACTTCCTGATGGGATGCTTACAGTAATTGCCTCTATATTCAGGGCAGTTCCCTTATGTTCCTTTACTACTATATCCCCTCCTGCCTTAATGATCAACTCATTAAGACTGGATAGAAGTTTTTGATTTTTAAGGTAAGGGGAATCTGTTTCCATCATTTTCAGTATATCAGGGGGCTCTCTATCACGGTGTGCCTTGCCTGATGAGACTGAAAGGAGATTATCAGATGAAACAGAATCAGATCCCTTAATGCCTACAGGTATGAATTCAAGCTCCAGAGGTTTCACAGACAGGCTATTTATGGGGGAATCAGGATCAGTGACTGTTCTGCTGCTGCCCGAATCAGCAATCATGATCTCCTTTTTCCTGTCCATGAAGATGCTGGTAAAGATAAAAACAACAAGCATGGCCGTTGCCGCAAGTGTTACATACTCCATTGGCAGCCTGAAACCGCCTGAGCCGGG
Source organism: uncultured Desulfatiglans sp. (assembly GCA_964460435.1). Taxonomy (GTDB): domain Bacteria; phylum Desulfobacterota; class DSM-4660; order Desulfatiglandales; family HGW-15; genus JAAZBV01. The sequence continues at coordinate 47,278 of CAYWRH010000008.1, read as the reverse complement.
TATAAACTCAGGCAGCCTCAGATACCAGGGTCTCTTCTGAATCGCCATGTTGACCTTATTGATGAGATTTGAAGGCGCCCTGTATCTTTCCATGGAGTTCAACTCTTGCGCAATTGATTTTATTTTAAAATATTCACTGCTGCAATCCCTGCAGGAAAGGAGGTGTTCTTTGACCTCTTTTGCAGCATTATTTTCAAGCGCCTTATCCATGTATTCTGATAGAAGAGATTTTATCTTTACGCATTCCATTTTATATTATCCCCTCAAGTTTGTTTCTTAAACCGAGCCTTGCCCTTGAAATCTTTGATTTTACTGTCCCCAGTCTGGTTTTTGTAATACGGGCAATCTCATCATATGAAAGCCCCTCAATATCACAGAGTATAACCACTGTTTTCTGGTCAGGCGGCAGGCTGTTTAATGCCTCCTCTATCCTCTCCATCTTTTCCTTTTGTTCAAGGGCCTTATCCTGCATTATGCCCTGGTCAACAATATCACTAACAGCATTGCCCCTGTTTTCCTGGTCGCTCTCTATAGAGACTCTTGATTTTGTCCTCCTGTATTCAACAGATTTTATCCTGTTTTTACATGTGTTAACCACAACCCTGTATAGCCACGTATAGAATGATGATTTAAACCTGAACCCCTTTAGCGACCTGTATACCTTTATAAATACCTCCTGGGCAGAGTCCTCTGCCTCATCTCTGTCTCCGAGCAGGCGAAAGCAGAGGTTGAAAACGCGATCCTGATACCTGAGCACAATCTTTTCAAAGGCAGAATGGTCACCGCTCACAGAGGCAGTTATCAGGTCATTATCATCGCTAGCGCCGCCTTCACCGGCTGTTTTCGATATCAATATATTCGTCAGGTTTGACAATTTATTTTTTAAAAGGTTCCATCTGTTAAAGATTATCTGTACCGGTTTATCTCATCACGGAGTGCGACTGCCGCCCTGCGGACCGCATCTGTATAGCTTTTGCCGCTTCCGGCAAATATGATCCCGCGTGATGAATTGATAACCATCCCGGTTTTATCGCCGGTAATGCCGTTTTTAACCGCCCTTTCCACATCCCCTCCCTGTGCGCCTATGCCTGGCACAAGCAATGGTATATCTCCGGCAATCGCCCTTACCTCAGCCAGTTCAGCCGGGTATGTGGCCCCAACAACAAGCATTATGTTATTGTTATAGTTCCATTCCTGTGATGCAAGCCTTGTTATTATCCTGTATATCTTTTCATTATTTGATTCAATATCCTGAATATCAACAGCGCCCGGGTTTGATGTCCTGCACAGGATTATAACACCCTTATCCTTTCTGTCGATAAACGGGGCAAGCGTGTCGCCTCCCATGTATGGGTTTACTGTGACTGCATCGGCCCTGTACCTGTCAAAGGCCTCCATTGCATACATCTTTGCTGTTGCGCCGATATCCCCCCTTTTTGCATCAAGGATAACAGGTATATCAGGGTAGTTATTATGGATATGTTCAATGGTTAATTCAAGTTCATGCTCTGCGCCAAATGCAGAGTAGTAGGCGATCTGAGGTTTGTAGGCACAGACAAGGTCATGTGTCGAATCAATTACCCCTCTGTTGAATTCAAATATGGGGTTATTCATGCCCCTTATATGCTCCGGGATCTTTTCCATATCAGGGTCAAGGCCAACGCAAAGAAGGGAATTGGATGACCGCCACCTTTTTTTTAGTTTCTCCATAAAACTCATATTATGTTATCTCCAGTCAAAAATATTAATTCTGAGTATCTGTTATTTTTTTTACCGCACTGATGAGCCTATCCGGTATCCTGACAGGTTTTTTATCATTATTGATACATGCATGTACAGTAAAGCCTGTCACAAGAAGGGTATTGTTACTGGAATATATCTCATAATCGAACCTGAGCCTCACCCTTCCAATCTCTTTAATCCGGGTCTTCACATGGATAATCTCATCATAGCCCACATTTGCCATGTATTTTGCCGATGCCTCAATAACAGCAAGCGCTGATCCCTTGCCTTCCAGTTCTGAATAGGGGTATCCCACTGCCCTCATGTATTCGGCCCTTCCGACCTCAAAGAATGTAAGATAATTGCCATAATAGACCACACCCATACGGTCAGTATCCTTGTACCTGACACGTATCTGTGTGGTGTGCCAGCCGTTTTCAATCATTATTGGTTTCCTTTCCGATCCGTTTTATTTGTTATCCGAGAGTTTTATCCTGAAGATATGGGGCCAGTATTTGCCAGTTACAAGCAGGGTGCCGTTTTCTTTGTCATATGCGATCCCGTTTGCAGGGTCATCGAACCTGAATGTATGGTGACCTTTAAGTATGCTTCTTAAGCTAAAGGTATGCACCACCTCCCCTGTTTCAGGGTCTATCTTTTTAATATCAGAGGTCAGAAAGATATTGGCATAGATATACCCTTTTATGTATTCAAGCTCATTAATCGCCCTTACCTCGCCATTTTTATCATGCACCTGTACCCTTTTTACCACCCCAAATGTCTCAGGGTCCAGAAACTGAAGGGTTGATGTCCCGTCACTCATGATCAGGTTTTTGCCGTCATTGGTAAGCCCCCATCCCTCAGTATCATATTTGAACGATCCTGTCTGCTTGAAGGTTTCAAGGTCATAAAGATATCCGGTCTTTGATTTGTAGGTAAGCTGTATGATCCTGTTATTAAAGATGGTTATCCCTTCGCCGAACAGAGGTGAAGGGAGTGAGATATATTTAATGACCTTGCCAGTCTCAAGCTCTATCTTTCGAAGGCTTGAGGGGCCATCCTTACAGGGGCCTGTGCCCTCATAGATAAACCCGTTATGAAGTTCAAGCCCCTCAGTCTGTGCGTTTTTATCATGGGGATATACATCAAGCACAATACTGCCTTCTTCTGTTTTGACATTTTCAGAGGCCGAGCAGCCAGGGGTGGGTATAAATAAAATTAAAGATAACAGGATAATTATTGATCCGTGCAGCCGGTTTTTGTTACTCATTAATTGCCCTCTTTCAGTGCCCTGTTGGATTCAAATTCCTTTACAATCTTTTCTCTCACATCTTCAATAAGCCTTGTTTTATCTGTCTTTGAATAATCAGTGACATTTACAGGAGGAAGTATGGAGAGTGTTACATTGCCAGGTTTTATGGCCAGTGAATCCTTTGACATAATGGACCATGTCCCGTTCAGCACAACAGGAATAATCTGTACCCCTGCGTCATGGGCAAGAAAAAAGCCCCCCTTTTTAAATTCGCCTATATTGCCATCCAGGCTGCGGGTGCCCTCCGGAAATATCATCACAGAGACGCCGGATCGGATTTTTTCTGCCGCCTCTCTCAGGCTCTGTATAGCCTTTCTCCTCTCCTTCCTTTCAATGCTTATATAGCCTGCCCCGCGCATGGCACGCCCGAAAAGGGGTATTTTAAAAAGTTCTGCCTTTGCTATCCATCTGAACTGTGCGGGAAGGGCTGAAAAGAGCACAGGGATATCAAAATTGCTCTGGTGGTTGCACATGAAGACACAGGGTTTTGATAGATCAAGATTTTCCAGCCCTTTAACCTGAATCTTTATCCCTGATGCCCATAGAATAGACTTTGCCCACCACCTGCCTATTTTATGAGGCCCATTACCATTGCGGGAGAAAAGGGCTATAAATATGGCGATAAGACTTAATATTATGGTGCTAAGGATGGTCCAAATCAATATATATAGATATCGAATCATAGAATCACTCTTTCATTTTTTTTAGTCGACATAGTAGCAGAAAAGATGGAACGGGTCATCTAATAATTGGTGCCTCTTTTTGTAACCTGCAAAATGAATTCAGCGCCTTAAAAATTTATAAACCTCATCAAGATTTCTCACAGTGGCAGCGGGAATGATAGTGCTGCAGGATAAGGAAAATTAAACTGGCCCATCGCCCTGGCAAGGAGGGCCAGTTCAGACACTGCCCTGGCCCTTTTTATCCTGAATGGATTAGAGCCCTGGCAATGCGTAAGGCTTGGTTTGTGACAAAGGGTCAGTTATTATTAACTGAAAACCTGTAAATCGTTGTTGAACTGTATGTTTCTCCGGGTTTCAGAACCACTGTCGGAAAGCCCGGTTTGTTAGGTGAATCAGGATAGTGCTGTGTTTCAAGACATAACCCGCTTCTTTTGCCATAGGCTTTACCGCTTTTTCCAATAATTTTTTCATTCAGAAAATTACCGCTGTAAAACTGGATTCCGGGTTCTGTTGTAAACACCTCCAGGCATCTTCCGCTTATTGGTTCATAAACCGTGGCAGCCAGTACCGGTTTTTTATTATTGCTGGAATTTATTACCCAGTTATGGTCATAGCCATTACCAAACCTCAACTGATCATAATTCGAATGAATCCTGGCGCCTACAGTTGCTGGCTTTCTGAAATCCATTGGTGTGCCCTGAACTGACCTGATTTCCCCGGTCGGTATGGAACCCTGGTCTATCGGTGTAAATGAATCAGCGTTAAGCGTTAACTGATGAGAAAGAATATCCCCGGAACCCTCTCCTGCCAGATTCCAGTAGGTATGGTTTGTAAGGTTCACAATGGTGGCCTTGTCTGTGGTTGCATGGTAGTCTATCTGAAAGGAGTTATCATCTTTAAGGGTGTAGGTTACAGTGACATCCAGATTTCCGGGAAACCCTTCCTCTCCATCCTTACTCATGTAGGCAAGTTTAAGGGACTGGCTCTCTTTGCCTGCAACCGGTTCTGCTTCCCACACGACCTTGTCAAAACCCTTGACTCCGCCATGCAGGGTGTTTGCCCAGTTGTTTTTAGCAAGGGTATACTCCTTGCCTTCAAGTATAAACTTTGCATTACCTATCCTGTTGGCATAGCGTCCTATAATAGCCCCAAAAAAGGGATTGTTGCCAAGATAATCCTTCAGATTATTAAACCCGAGGACAACATCATCTACATTGCCTTTTTTATCTGGCACCTTTATGGATGTAACAATACCGCCATAATTGGTGATCCTTACCTCCATGCCATGAGCGTTTTTTAATGTATATAAATCGACCTTTTTGCCATCAAATTCCCCAAAGGATTCCTTAACAGGCATCATATCTTTTTCACCTTCTTTCATAATATTTTGATCTGGTACAGGTTGAATAGTCTTGCACCCGATGGAAAAAATAAAAGTTACAATTAGAATGTTCAATCTTGTAAAACAGGCCATGATGTATTATCCAGTCTCCCTTTATTAGAATTCATCTTGCAGGGTTTTCCTTCCCTGCCTTATAACGGCCTTCCAGTCCTTCATTGTAGATAGAGCGTTTTTTAAAATACCACTGGCCATTGATTTTTACCAGTTCATCTTCATAAATCCCAAATAACCCCAATACCATTGTTTTCCGGTCCGCAGTGTTATTTGTTGCCTGAAACCAGTAACTGAATGCCCTGGCTGTGTTGCCATCCACATTGATTACCTGATTGGTTATAAAGTGGCGTGAGGCAGCAGGCCATTTTCCCTTTTCAGCGCTGCCAGCAGGATTATATGTCCCTGATGCGATGAAATCATAGATCGCCTTTCTCCCCTTTATTTCGCCCCGCGCCCAGTTAATTATTCCATCCTCTGTAAAGGTAGAGGCGTAAGATTCAGCATCTTTAAAATCCAGGGCAAAAAGGTAGCGGCTCTGCAAATTTTCAATTGCAGCTCGGTCATCTGCGTAATCACCTGCAAATGCTGTGCTGAGCGTAAAAATCGAGATCATAATACATGCCAGAATTATAAATAGATTTTTCATTTCATTTTCCTCATCGATTACAAGTGTTTCTGTTTATTATATTTAAAATTAAGGTTTTATTCTTCTTTATATCCCGGTTAAGATGATGCCGATATAGATAACCATATTTATAAAAGGCCATATCAGTAAACTGTTAAAGACCCTGGTGCGCTGGTTCTCATCCTCGATGGAAGCAACTACAAGGCCGCCACTCCCTGAAAAAGGGGATACCGAGGTTGCGATTGAACCAACAGCTATTGCTGAAAAAAAGAGCCCAGGGGAACAGGATAAGCCGGTAGCAAGCCCCGGAACAAGGGCAAAAAAGGTGGTGTTAACAACAAACCCGCTCACAAAAAGGCTCATAATACCGGCAAAAACCGATAGCAATAGCTGCACCAGCCTTCCTGATAAACTGCTGTCAGACAAATACCCTGACATTAATTCAATTATGCCGGTCTTTCCTGCTACTGCAACCAGCATCCCCATTCCGCATATTGTTGTGAGGGCATGCCAGGGCACCCTTGCAAACACCTTTTTTTCATCACCCAGGTTTAACAGCCTGCACAGGATCGAGGCCATAAAGGCAATAAAAGTAAGATATATTTTGTCATTCAATATATCAAAAAACGGTTCATGCGGGAATAATACCTTTAAAAGGGGCGGGGCAAGAAGGAGAAGGATAAAAATAAGGATAACAGCAAGTGTCTTTAACTGCTCCGGGCTGAAGGGTTCCGGCTTTTCGAGTTCATGGGCCTTTACCCTGTGGCCCTTCATAAAAAGATATGAAAGAACGAACACCAGGGAAAAGAGAAGGGTTGCCTGCAACATTGCCATGTTACCGTATTCACTGACTGCATCAGTACCATAACCACCCACCTGATCGGCAAGTTCTCTGATAAAGATACCTATTGTGCTTATTGGAGAAAAGCCTCCTATGCTTATGCCAGATACAACAGAAACCGAGGCAAGAAGATAATGCATACGGGTTATTTTTGCTATGGATATGGCAATGGGAATCAGCATGACGGTTGCGCCGTCACCCGCGCCGATACCGGATATCAGGATTGCTATTAAAAAAAGGGTTATTGCAATAAGCCAGGGGAATTTTCTTGATGCGTAAACAATCTTCAATGAAAGTTTCTCAAGAGAACCATTCAGGACCGCATACCCATAAAAAAAGGTCACAGAAAAGAGCATCATGAAGATTTTTATGGGCCAGAGGGATATAATATCCCTGGGTTTTATATCAAGTACAAAAACACCCAGTATGTATGAGGCTAAAATGGCCCAGAGCCCGATATTGGATTTGGTGAAACAGCCAAGCAGAATTACAAAAATAATCGCTGCTATGCAGATAAATACAGTATCGGCCATTTTTTAACCTGTATCAAATGAGTCCTTCCCCTTTTATCCAGGCCAAAAAAAGCTCAGGCCATTTGTCGCTCGGTAATCCCTGGGGTTTGATGCCGAATCCTCCTTGCCCTTTTGAAAACAGATGAAGCTCGGCTGATTTGCCTGCCCCGTTCCAGACGGTATAGAGGGCAATACAGCCCTGGGATACAGGTTTATGATTTGCTGCCACTGCAATAAACAGAGGCGGCGCATTGGCCGGGACATGTACATCAACCATGGAAGGGCCATACAGGGTGACAATAAAATTGGGATAACCCTCCGGATCATTAAGAAGCGCTGTTCCGACTGCAACACCGCCTCCGGCTGAAAAGCCCATGATGCCGATTTTAGAGGGGTTTATATGCCACTTTTCAGCATTCCTGCGTACAAGACGGATGGCCTGCTGCCCGTCCTCTGTTGCCATACGGATAACATTGTTCAGTTCCTGATTGTCAGGCGCCGGGTTTGCATTAGCATTTTTTAATGACAGCTTTATTTCAGAAAGCATCATTTTTGGCATGCCCATATCCTTTGAATCACCGCTTTTATACAAACGGTATTTAAGCACAAAGGCGGCAAATCCCTTGCTGTTAAGCCACTCGGCAACATTTTTCCCCTCACCGTCAATGCTTAACATACGGAATGCCCCGCCCGGACAGACAATAACCGCTGCGCCATTGGCAGTGGATGGATCAGGGAGATATGCCGTTATTGTGGGATCAACAACATCCTGAACAATTGTTCCTCCGCCAGGGAAGATGGAGCTCTTTTCCTGATGTGTCCAGTTCTCTGATCCAGGGGCCTTATTTGCCCATAGCCGGATTGTTTCCTGTGCATATGCGGGTTGGAAGCAATATGCAGAAATGACGGTTATTACGATAAGATAAAATATTATTCTAATTGAAATATTTTTATTATTCATTACCTTATAATCCCTCAAGCTGATAGCTGACTGCTGAATGCTGAAAGCCAGTTTAAATTTTTCTTCTAAATCTTCCATCCTATTTTTGCACAACCTCTAACCATCTTCCCTGAACATCCTTTATTGAACTGTCAGTTTAACCAGTTTCAGATCATCAGGGTCAGAGCTGTTTCCATAGTACACCTCATATTCTCCTGGCATCACAGCCATCTTCCTCTGCTTGCGATCATAAAATTCAAATGAGGATGGCGGAAGGTCAATTTCAACCTGCATGGTTTTTCCGGATCTGATATCCACTCGTTTAAAACCGCGCAGGGTTTTAATCGGCCCTTCAATATCATCTGATTTCCTGACGTAAACCTGAACTACCTCGGTCCCGTCCTGCTTGCCAGCGTTTTTCACAGGCACTGTAAGCCGGATGGTTTCATCCGCCCTGATTATTGTTTTGTCTGGACTGGCCTGACCTATTTCAAACCTCGTATAGCTTAATCCATATCCAAATGGGAACAGCGCATCATTCATAAAGCGGTATGTCCTGCCCTTCATGGAATAATCCTCAAAATCCTTAAGCTGATCCGAACTTTTATAAAAGGTAACAGGCAGCTTTCCTGATGGGTTATAATCACCGAATATGACATCACCAATCGCCTGCCCGCCCGACTCGCCTGGATACCATGCCTGGAGAATGGCGTCACAGGTTTCGGTTTCAGGGGTAAGGGCAATGGCTGAACCGGAGCAGTTTACAAAAATAACCTTTTTACCTGCCTCCTTGAGTGCCTTTAAACAGTTGCGCTGCACCATGGGAAGGTCGATATTTGTACGGTCTCCCCCCTTGAAACCGGGGTATGAAACTGGCATCTCCTCGCCTTCGAGGTTGCCTGAGAGACCGCCAGCAAATATTACAAGGTCAATGCCCTTAAGCTTATTTATAAGAGCGGTATAGTCCATATCGACCTCTTTGCCAAAATCGAATTCAATGTTTGCCTGCCAGTTGTTCTGCTGGGCATAGAGGATTTGAATAATGTATTTATTCCCCTTTTCAACCTTGAAAGGAATCCTGGCAGGAAGGGTGCGCCAGTTACTGTACTTTGTGATGGATTTGCCATTGACAAGCAGTTCAAATGCGCCTGTTGCCCCGCATTTAAAGACAATCTCTTCGGTTAAGGAGGGGGTGAATTCCGCTTCATACCTGGCAGAAAAGCCTTCAAGTTTTATCCCTGAAGCAAATTCATGCTGCCCTGCGGTCGTAAGCTTAATTGGGTTTACAATCTGCTGTGTGGTTACAGCTTCTCCCTTAAGGTCAGGGTTGTTCCAGTAGGTGGCCTTAAAACCCTTCCTGCCTTCAAAGAAGCACTTTTCAAAATAGCTTTGAGTAACCTTGTCTTCAACCAGATCGCAGCCCTTGTCATAAATGATCCTGTCAGGTGAAAGCTTTGATGTAATACCTTCAAGGATTGTGATAGTCCTTACCGGAGTACCATTATAATTTCCCCAGAGCACGGGCTCATTACTGGCATTTGGGCCAATAACAGCAAGCCTCTTGATCGATTTTTTCAGGGGCAGGATATTGTTTTTATTCAGAAGAAGTGTCATTGTTTCACGGGCCATATCAAGGGCAAGTTTTCTGTGTTCTTCATTATTAACGATTGATATGGGAATTTTTGTCCAGGGCACGAGTTCATTATCGTCCATCTCGCCAAGGTCAAAACGCCCGGTCAGTACGCGCATCAGTCTTTTATTGATCTCTGCCTCGGATATTAAACCTCTCTCCACAGCCTCCGGCAGTTTTTTATAATTATGACTCATCCACTGGCACTCCACATCTGTCCCTGCAAGCACACCTTTTGCAGATGCATGAACACCATCCGATGAAACCTTATGGCTTCTATAAAAATCGTCTATGGCCCCGCAGTCTGAAACAACTACATATTTAAATCCCCACTCCTCCCGCAGTATCTTCTGAAGCAGCCGTTCATTGCCGCAGCAGGGCTCATCATCCAGACGCTGGTATGCGCACATCACCTGTCGGACATCAGCCTCCTGAACCAGAGATTTAAAAGCCGGCAGATAGGTTTCATAGAGGTCCCGCGGATCGATATTGTTGAGGTTAAGGGAGTGGCGGCTCCATTCAGGTCCTGAATGCACTGCATAGTGCTTGGCGCAGGCCAGCAGTTTAAGGTATTTTGCATTGTCAGGCCCCTGAAGCCCTTTTACGACTGAAATGCCCATGCGGGAGGTAAGGTAAGGGTCTTCTCCATAGGTCTCCTGGCCACGTCCCCAGCGGGGATCTCGAAATATATTAATATTGGGGGTCCAGACTGAAAGGCTCAAAAAACGCCGGTTTTCCAAACCCTTTTGTTGGGACTCATTATATTTGGCACGGGTCTCATCAGACACGGCGTTAAATATCCGGTAAACCAGTTCATCATCGAATGAGGCTGCCATGCCAATTGGCTCAGGAAAAACCGTAACATTGCTGTTATTTGCAAGGCCATGAAGCGCCTCGCTCCACCAGTTGAATTTTTTTATGCCGAGGCGAGGAACAGCATCCGAAACATCGCACATAAGGGCAGCCTTTTCTTCAAGGGTTAATCTTGAAATCAGGTCTTTTGCCCGTTCTTCGGGGCTTAAATCAGGATTCTGAAACGGCAAGGTCTGCCCGAATGAGTTTATTGAAAGGAATAAACTTATGATAAACCAAAATAGTATTTTCATGTTATCCCCTGATAAAAAAGCATAGAGCATGGCGCATAGCGCATAGCGAAAGGCTTTAGTATTGCCGGATTTTACCCTCTGCGCTTTGCGCTCTGCCATTTACGCTTTGCCCCTTGCGTTTTGCGTTATTGCGCCATGTGGGCGCTTATAACTTTAAAAGGATTATTTCCTGGCATCTCTTTTGGCCTCCTGTTTTAAACAGGAAACCTTTTTACCGCTGCTTCTCATTTTGAATCTGTGCCTATTTGCTCTTTAAAATATGTGAATATTCCCGGCAATACAAGAGGAATCATTCCGCCATGATCGGCATCCACCTCTTTATAGACTAAATTGAAGCCATGCTCCTTCATCCAGGCTGACATGGCCCTGCTTGCTGCCAGAGAGGGCGTTGCCCCGGTTCCTTCTGTCATAAAGATTGGCATTTTCCGGATATTATCCCATGGATAGTTGCTCTCATCAACAAACGGCCCTGATATTGGCGCTATTGAGGCCCAGTACTGAGAATATTTGGCGCCAAGATACCATGTGCCGCCGCTTCCCATTGAATGGCCGGCCAGGAAAATGGCTGAACGGTTTACAGGATACTCGCTTAGCACTATCTCAATCACATTGATAACATCCTTCTCGCTCAGTTGCAGTATCTTCTCCTGTTCCGGGGTAACTGACTCACGCTGTTTTGCCGCCACATCAGGCCTTCCAAAGACTGCCGGCAAACGAAGAGGGGTTCCATAGGCGCCAAGCGGAGTATATCCCAGTGGTGAAAGGAGAATAAAACCATATTGTTCGGCCAGATGTATCATTTGACTGTTATTTGCATCAATATAACGGTTCTCATCTGACATGGCTCCATGCAGAAATACAATCATGGGCATGACTTTCTTTCCATCCCAGGAGGTGGGAATGTACAGACGATAGGGAATATCTGCATTGGCAAGAGGAAAATGATATTTCCTATGGAGATCACCCTTGGCCTGCCATTTGGGATCATTAGGATTTGCTATGGCTTTTGCAAGTGCCCTGGATTCAGCTATCTGCTCTTCAGCATTAATGCCGCATCCGTACTTTATGGTATCGGAAGCATTAACCAGAAGGGCAGCAGATGAGAGCATAATGAGAAATGATAGGGTTATGGCGGCAATAAATTTAAGATATATTTTATGCACGATTCCTCATATTAAGAAAAAAGTGACAATTAATACGATGCAGAGGCTTTCGAGGATTTGATACAATACCTTATCCGGGTTGCAAGTGGGTGAATCACGCGACAGTACAATCCCGGAGCTGCAATTTCAATAGTTATAGGGATGCGATGCCTCAATATAAAAAATCGGACAGGGGGGAGTTTGAAACCTTTCCTATTTTCTGTAAAGAGTAATGCATCGCATCCCTATAAAGATTACAGCGTATAAAGCCGCTGAATCCTTAAATAGTATATAGGTATACCAAAGTCCTTAATGGTGTCAATACAAAAATAGTAATTATCCCGGATGTTCAGGGTTAAAGAGTATAACTATTTGGAATATTTACAGAAGTGATGAGGTTCTGAAGATAAACATATCCCCCCTGAAATAATTCTGGCTCAGCAATAGAGCCTTTCCTGAAACAGGATGATAGGTTGTTTCATTGAAGAATACAGGCGCTCCATAGGGGATCTCGAGGGCGCTTGAGATATCAAGGTCTGCCGCAACGGCCCTAAGGGTCTGGTTTACCTTGTGAAACTTTATTTTCATGGCCTGTTCAATGGTATGCAGAATATCATCTTTTTCCGCATCGGCTTTTGATATTTTGCGCAAGGAAGCGGGATCTGCATAATAGGTGTTAAAGGATACAGGCAAACCATTATAAATCCTTAATCGTTTCAGTCTCCATATATCCTGCTCTGAGTCCATTGAGAGAAAATTCTGTATATATTCTGATGATCTTGCTGTGGTAATCTCCAGCACTTTTACCTGGGTGTTCAGCTTTTTTATCGATTCCTTAAGTTTTTTAAAACTTCTGCCCAGCTCAAAGGTCAGTGGAGCCTGCTCTATTCTGGATACGGTTGTTCCAAGACCGCGCCGGCGCTCCACGAAGCCGTCATTTTTTAGTTTATCCATAGCCTTACGGATAGTTATATTGCTTGTCTGGAATTCCTTTTCCAGCTCTTCGCCGGTAAAAAGCTGTCTGCCCGGATTGTATTGCCCTGATATTATACGTCTTTTCATGGTCTCTGCGATCTGGATGAAAAAAGGGACGGATGAAATGTGGTCAAGGGATGTCTTCTCAATTTTTCTTTTTCTGTCTGCCATATCTAAATATCCTGAAAATATAGAGTTATAATATCTAATTGAAAAACCGCAGTTCTTATAACAAGAAATACAGTTGTATACAAATATCAAAAAATATCAATTATTTTATGATATAGATTAAGCAGGAATTTGCCAGGATATTAAATAAGTATCTGCGTTTTCTGGATGAACACAGAAAAAATATAATATTATTAAAGGGTTTTGGTATGATATGGGGGCATAGAGTAAAAGAATGGGGATAAACCCTCTATTTGCTCTATGCCCCCCAAGAGTGAAATATACAGTCGATTATTTTTTACTCTCTGTAATCCGGGTTGCTACAGCCGCTTCTGTACCATAAGTGCCTGCCTGACGGGTTAGTTTAAGCTCATCACCCGCTAATATACCCGTGCATGACATTTGTACATCATTATTATATGTCCAGACAAAGGTTATCTTATCCCCCTCTATTTTCCCCTCTGTTATTTCACTTTCACTTCTGTTTCCGCCCATTTCAGCAATAACTTTACCGGTTACACTATTTCCTTCAACCTTAAATGTATAATTGCATATCATCTCACCGACAGGGGTCTTATAAGTGGCCTGCCACTCGCCGGCAAAACCTTTAGTATCAGTCTGCGCACCCGCTGTCATAAAACCGCCAATGGTTAATAACAGTGTGATGACAATCGTACCTGCAATAACAAATTTTTTCATTTTGGCCTCCTTATTTTTAAATGATTAATTATTTTCCTTCAGGCCTGATTTTATAACTGCTTATTGGGACAGGTTGAGTTGAGAGCTTCATATCCCCTTTTTCCTGTTTTATGATTATCCATTTAAGCCAGTTCTTATCATCCTGTTCTGGAAAATCTTCTCTATAATGAAATCCCCTGCTTTCAGTCCTCATCAATGCTGCCCTGAAGGTGAGTTCAGCGCATAATGTCATAGACCTTACCTCATGGCATTTGCCCAGGTAGTGAGGGTCTTTTGCATGGAGATCCGGTAATTTTTCCTTTAACCTTTCGATCATGCTGATGGCCTCGGCAAGACGCTCCTTGCTCCTCCGAAGATTATATTTCATCGGGGCAGCAATGCTTCCCAGTGCAGAAATGGCTACCCAGGGTGAAAAACCTTTATCAGCCTTCATCGGCGCAAATATGGAATTACTGATCTTATCTGTATCAATGTTTTTCAGATCAACAGGAGATGCCCCTTTAACATAATCGGCAACCGAGGCGCCTGCCCAGCCAGCACTGATCACAGCAAACATGATCCCTGATCCGGGACACACACCGGGAGGTGAGGCGACAGCCCCTGCAAGCGCTGAGCCTGCATAGCTTGTATCTCCTATTGCCCATAGCCCATCAAGGCTTGTTTTCATATCATGATCAACCTTTATACAGGATGTTTCACCATGTAAAGGCACTGCTATCTCTGGTTTGGAGTCTATTGATATCCCGTATTCCTTCTCTTTGCTTCCTATCCTTCTTAACCATTCTTCAATCTTTGGAAGCCCGGTAGAAAAACCGTGCGGAGGCATTGATTTGGGCGGATCAAAAAAGATCGGGCCTCTGCCTTCGGCAACCTCTTTTTCTAGGCCAACAGCCAGTTTGACAGGTAAAAATACTCCTGCCGGCCCCCTGTCAGGCATATATTTTTGTGCCAGATTTTCTCCAAGTTTATTCACCAGAAAATCAGAGCCCACCATGCCGCTGTCTGTTGCCTGGAATACTGTGTGCCCGTAAAGATTTCCATATTCTGCATTTCTCATTTCAGCGCCAGCCCTGTAGGCGGCTGCTATTCCATCACCTGTGCCGGCAGACCAGAAACGCCTTACCTTGTATCCGCAGCTTCCGTTTGCAAGTATTGTGGCCTTTGCATTTATAATAATGAAATGGCCGTCAACAATATTAAAACCGGCTGCTCCAGTTACGCGATTATCCTGTGTTAATAAATCAACTATATGAACTTTATTTATCACCCTTACCCCCAGTTGTCTGGCCTTTGAGCGCATGGGCAACATCAGGTCTATATCTATAAATGTAGATGAATACTCGGGAGCAAACATTGCAGGGAAGGAAAGCATGTTTCCGTCAGGAGTTTTTGCCAGCTTGTTACCCCATTCTGAAAACTGCTGAATTGCCCTGTATGTATCTTTAACATATCTGGCAAGTAAATCCTGATCATTCAGAAAAAGCCCGGATGTGTGCACCTGAAAATCTATAAATTTGTCAGCATCATTGTTAGGCCCCAGAAAGGCAAGGATGCCTCCTATCTTTGTTGCCTTGCCTGCCCAGCCTGTTGTCTGTTTCTCAGCAATCAGTACATCACATCCAGGGTTATTTTCCTTCACCTTTATTGCTGAGGCCAGGCCGCCTATACCGCCTCCTATAATCAGCACATCTGAAGAGAGATATTCTCTATTATTATTCAAATCAGTCATTATATTCTCCTTTTTATGCCCCTAGAAAGATGAACGTAACGGCGCCGGAATATTGGGAATTACATTAATGCAATTTACCGGACATGCGCATTCGCAGGCAAGACACCAGACACAATCTTCAGGGTATGCAATAACCGGTTTTTTGTTTGTCTCATCCCACCGGATCACATCTACAAAACATGCATTCATGCATGATTTGCACCCTTTGCATCTGTCCATCTCTATTTTTATCTCTTTAATCCATTTAAGTTCCAGAATTTCCATTTAAAGCATCCCCTGTTTTATATGTAAATAATACGAGAACCCTCTTTTTTAATCCTTAACGATGCCTTGCGATTGATTGCAGGGTCTGTAACTGCCTGCCATATCCCCCACAGGGCCGGAAGAAAATTCTTGAATGTGCCTGCCTCGGCTATATTATGCGCAGGCCATCCTCCTCCGGTGGGTTTTTTACCTGTTGGGTGTTCGGGCATTGCTGTCGGAGGATGAGCCGGGCCGCTACCGGGAGGAGGTTTTGGGAATCCGTGCATGCAGGAACGCATTTTACACCCGCCGGGAATGGCCTCCCACTGGTGAGAAAGCATGATAAATGGCTTTGTCCCGGGGATTTCTCCTGTTGTGCCTGCTGTAAGAAGGTGTTCATATGTCCAGAATGCCTTCTGCTCCTCAGTGCCAATATTGGGATCAACCCACTCGATTCTTAAATCCATAACAGGGCCGTAATCTATGCTTTCTGTGGCGATCTGCACAGCCCCTATATGGCCGTTAAGGGGCGGCTTCCGTTCCCATCTGAATCCCTTGTGCTCGTCAGGGCACCATAACTCATAACCCTTTTCCATGTTGACCCACCACCAGTCAAGCATCTCCGGGGTAACACCGGGGATGACATGGTCTACAACCATCCAGTCCTGGGGTATTTTTATATTTTCCATATTCTGCCTCCTTTTAAGGTTCAATTTTAAAAATGACTCTTAATTTTAGCAAGAGCAAGAGACGATTTGAAGTCATTATTAATTATTCTTGTCATTTATGCTGTCCAATGGTAAAGTAAATATACTGTACAATCGTAAAGTAATAAAGTCAATCAAAATGAGATTGATAATAACTCTATTAAGATCAGGGAGGTATTAATATGGGAAAAAAAGTATTCATAGACCTTACCCATCCGTTCAGTGCGGAGATTCCGCGCTGGCCCTATTTTGCCAAACCGGTAATAGATTCCATGCACACGATGGCAAAGGGCGGGGTTCTCACACAAAGGGTTGACTGCGTTCAGCACACAGGTACTCATGCAGATGCCCCGCGCCATGTCATGGAACGGGAATTTGACGGCAAAAGGGCTCGTTATACCCACGAGATGCCGGTTGATGCCTATACTGGTGATGCAGTATGCCTTGAGATCAAAATACACCGCTGGGGGCTGATCCTGCCGGAGCATCTTGAAGATGCATGTAAACGGGCGAACATAAGAGCTGAAGAGCTTAAAGGCATGGTTCTCTGTCTGAATACCGGCATGCACCGAAAATTTGACGATTCAAAAGAATATTTTCACTATTCCTGCGGCACAGGTGTTGAGGCTGGCAGATGGTTTGTAAAGCACAAGGTCAAGTGTGTGGCAATGGATATGCAGGCCCTGGATCATCCACTACACACCGCTATGGGCAAGAATGGTCCGCCCCAGATGAACCTGCCCGGAAATTCCGGAAAGCCTATCACAATAGAATATGCTGAACAGTTCGGTGAGGAGGCCTATGCAGAATTCGAAAAGGCTGCATATATAAAACTGCACGGTAAGGCAGCCTATGATGCGAAGTTCGGTGATCTGGAGGCAATTGGCTGTGAGGGAACATGGGAACCGTGTCATAAGCTGATGCTTGGTCACGGTATTGTGGGTGTCGAGAACCTGGGAGGCGACCTTGATAGGGTTTCAGGCAAGCGTTTCAGGTTCTACTGCTTCCCGATCCGCTGGTATATGGGCGACGGATCAATGGTGCGCTGCGTAGCTGAGATCGATGAAGATGATCTGAATGATGTGCCGGAAAGGACATATACCTACTGTGGTACCGGCTATGGCCCGGCATGCGAACGATAATCGGATACCGAGAAGCCGATATCTCCGGTCATCACATTAGAACATGGAGACCAATAGGACATTAACATGGGTATAGAATTCATGTGTCATCAAGAAAAGGATTTAACGTGACAAAAAGAGAAAATGCTCTTATTGCATATCATCATGGGGTGCCTTCATTTATACCTTCATCATTTACAGACATCTCTATCATCCAGGCCAGACCGCAAATGGAACGTTATTGTGGAGTTGATGTTGGCCTTGATGAATTCGGTGTTGAATGGACCTTTGTACCGCAGGCGAGAGCGCCAATGCCTACAACTGGAAAATTTTTGTTTGAGGATATTAGTGACTGGAGAAAACATGTAAAGTTTCCGGACCTGGAAGCCATAGACTGGGAAAAACAGGCGAATATTGATGTCCATACCGATTTTATGGCATTGGTTGCTGGCGCCGGGGTAAGTTATGTAGCATTTCCAATTACCATAGGGTTTGATTTTGTGGGACCGTTTCTGGAAGAACATTTTCGATACGGCATGGGATTTTATGCGAATCAACAGCAGGGATGAACAGAACGAATCAGCAATACCGGCAAACCTGGAGGTTTGCTGGCCCTGATCAATAATCAGAAATAAATGGAGATATTATGGGAAAAGTTATAATTACAGCAGCCCTTACCGGGGCTATCCACACGCCATCAATGTCCGAATACCTCCCTTTCAAAGTAGATGACATGATTGAGGAGGCCTTAAGGTCATATAATGCAGGAGCGGCTGTTGTGCATGTACATGCAAGAAATCCTGAAAACGGTATCCCCTCTTCAAGTGTAGAGATATTCAGGGATATACTGAGCGGGATCAAGGCAAGATCAAATGTGATCATTACACCTACTACCGGCGGGAGCTATACAATGACCCCAAAGGAAAGGCTGGCTGTGGTAAGCGCCCTTAAACCGGAAATGGCCACATTTAATGCAGGTTCTCTTAATTTTGCCCTGTACCCGGTTCTAGAAAAATACAGAAATTTTAAATACGACTGGGAGGAGGGTTACCTTAAGGGCACAGAGAGCTTTATCTTTTCGAATCATTTTGAATCGCTCCATATCTATTCAACGACAATGAATGAGACTGGCACCAGACCTGAGATAGAAATATATGACGTTGGTCAGATTAACAATGTGGCACAGTTAATAAGAGAGGGTTACCTTAAGACCCCTGTTTATCTCCAGTATGTAATGGGTATCCTTGGCGGCATTCCTGCAACTGCCGATAACCTCCTGTATCTGATAAGGGAATCAAAAAGATTACTTAAGGAAGATTTCATATGGTCTGTCTGTGCAGCAGGGAGGTTCCAGTTTCCTATGGGTGTCATAAATGTGCTTGAAGGGGGTTTCTGGAGGGTTGGCCTTGAAGACAACCTTTACATAGAAAAAGGCGTGCTTGCCAAGAGCAGCGCTGAACAGGTTGAGAAGGCGATCCGTATTATTCGTGAACTAGGGTATGAACCTGCAACAGCTGATGAGGCCAGGGAGATATTACAGTTAAAGGGAATTGATAAGGTGAATTACTAGGAAGGGTTCAAGGATTCGAGGGGTCAAGGATTCAAGTATGGAGTGAGGCGCAGGGCACAGGGCTCAAGGCGCAGGGAAAGAATAAAAAGATGACATTACAGTAGGGGCAGGCCTGTGTGTCTGCCCGCAGATGATTGTACATTGCAGGAGGCACAGGGCGCAAGGTGCAGGGCGCAGGGAAAGACAACATATTAATTAAGGAGTTGAATAATGAAAAAGGGCGTTGAATTATTAAAGGATCTTTTTGATATTACCGGAAAGGTGGCAATTGTCACAGGGGCGACCGGGGGATTTGGGAGCGTAATAAGTATGGCGCTTGCCATGGCAGGTGCAAAGGTCATGGCCACAGGACGTGATGAAGATAAGCTTAAACCGCTTGTAGAAAAGATAAAAAAGGAGGGCGGGGTGGCATCTTTTTCAGCAGGCTCGCCAATAGACCATGATGATGTAAAGAGGGTGGTGAAGGAGACTGTCGATACCTTCGGGAGGGTGGACATTCTTATTACTGCTGCCGGCACGAGCAAACCTGCTCCAATTGTTGAACAGCCCCTTGAAGAATGGGAAATGATAATGGATACCAATGTAAAAGGCACATATCTTTTCTGCAAAGAGGTTGGAAAGGTGATGATTAGTCAGGGTAAAGGCGGTAAGGTGGTTCTGCTGGGTTCTGCGCGCGGAGATCTGGGAATGGCCAATTACTCCGGTTACAGCCCTTCAAAGGGAGCTGTCCATCTTCTTGCAAAGACCCTTGGCTGCGAATGGGGGCAGTACGGCATAAATGTAAATGCCATAGCGCCGACTGTTTTCAGAACAGCTTTGACCCAGTGGATGTTTGATGACAATGCATTCTACAAGAATTTTTTAAAACGGATCCCAATAGGCAGGCTTGGAGAACCTGAAGATTTTATCGGGATAGTAATATACCTCTGTTCAAAGGCATCGGATTTTATAACAGGGGCCATTATACATACTGACGGCGGTTATGCTGCCGGATAATGGGTTAATAAATGTCTGGAATAATGAATATAACAGTAATTGGCGCGGGCCTTATGGGACACGGCATTGCCCAGATTTTTGCCCAAAATGGATACCCTGTTACATTGATGGATTTAAATGAGGAGTTTCTCGCCAATGCAGCAAAAAATATCCGGGCAAATCTGGCTTTAATGGCAGAATATGGTATCGGCTCATACAAGGATATTGATCCGGTAATTGCACGAATTAAGAGCACCACAGATATGAAAGAAGCTTTAGCAGATCCAGATTTTGTGGTTGAAGCTGTTTCAGAAAAACTTGACCTTAAACAGAATATTTTCCAGCAACTGGATTCCCTGTGCCGGCGCGATGCAATACTTGCCACGAATACATCTGTTATAAGCATTACAGAGATAGCATCCAAATCAAGATACCGTGAGAGGATCGTTGGCACCCACTTCTGGAATCCGCCATACCTGATCCCTCTGGTTGAGGTTGTCCGCGGAAAGGATACATCAGATGGAACAATGGAGAAGACTTTTTTTCTGCTCCAATCTGTGGGGAAGCACCCTGTCCGGGTAAATAAAGATGTTCCAGGGTTTGTAGCCAATCGTTTGCAGCATGCGCTCTGGCGCGAAGCCATATCTATTGTCGAGAAGGGTATAGCAGATGCAGCAACGGTTGATGAATGTGTAAAATACGGGTTTGGTTTAAGGCTGCCTGTCCTTGCTCCCATGGAAAACGCTGACATGGTCGGCACAGATCTTACCCTTGCAATCCATGAATATATTCTTAAACACCTTGAGAGTTCGCCTGAACCATCTCCCCTATTAAGGAAACTGGTTGAGGAAAAAAAACTTGGTTTTAAGTCCGGCAGGGGATTTCAGGAATGGCCTGAGAAAAAGGCAGAAGAGGCAAGAAAGAGGCTCCAGAAATATCTGTTGGAGGTAATTAAACAAGAAAAATAGCAGGGTATCCGCCTTTTGAAAAAATATTGAAATAGACTGATAATAGTTATAATCATTATTAAAAAATACTGTAATGAAAAGGCGGGATACACTTCTAATGATAAGAAAGAATAAAAAAAAGCTGGGCAAGCAGCCCAGGGATGTAAGTGAAAAAACAAAGCAGACCGTGCTTAAGGCTGCACTCAAAATATTTGCCCAGGAAGGTTTTCATAATGCAAAATTAAGGGATATTGCTTCAATAGCTGGAACTACCCATAGCCTTATAAGGCATCATTTCGGTTCAAAAGAGGATCTATGGAAGGCAGTGGTGGATTATGGATTGAACCTGCAGGAAAAAAATATTTTGAAGATATTAATATCCCATGAATCTGCTGACCCTGTGGAGCTATTCAGGGAATTTATAAAATCCTATGTCTCAACAATAGCAAAAAATCCTGAACTGTCAAAAATTCTGCTTCACGATAACAGTCGGTCAAGCCCCCATCTTGACTATCTGATGGGAAGACAGGAGCGCCTGCATTCTATCATAGAGCCTGTGTTTTATAATGCCCAGAAGAAAGGGTATTTTAAGGGTTTCAGTCACGACAGTTTCCTTGTTTATGTGCGAGCCCTTGTTGAAACACCCATCGCCACAAGGGATATAACGAACAAGCTGTTGGGGGGGGATATCCTCTCAAAAAAAGGTATTACAGTCCATGCGGAGCGGGTAATAAAATTTCTTTTCAGCAAGGATTTATAAATACTTTTTATCCACTAATGGGTAAAAATAGCTCTCATAGTATTTTTAAGGAGATGGCCTATGATAATAATGACATATTTAAATGATATGAAAAAAATCCTCTGCAGCATTATTGTTTTCATGACAATGACCTTTGCATTTTGTGTAAATGCCTTATCAGACTGGCCCAGTTATCTGGGGCCTAATAACGATTTTCAACCGGAACTCAAGGAATTTAAGGCAACATCTGCTGAGGAAATATGGCGGGTGCAGCTAAAAACAGGAATGTGCTCCATTACTATCGCCGACGGGCTCCTCTATACCATGGGAAATGACGGCACAAAAAGGGATGAGGATACTGCAAAGGATTATGTTTTTTGCCTTGATGCAAAAACCGGCAAGGAGATATGGCGATTTGATTATCCTTGTAAACTCGACCCGCGTCTGCATCCGGGAGGCCCGAGTTCTACCCCTACCATACATGAAGGAAAGGTCTATACACTTAGTAAATTCGGGCAGATATTCTGCCTTGATGCAAAAACCGGTAAAAAGATCTGGGATGCCTCTGCCACCCAGTATAAACCTGAAAAACCCTGGTGGGGGTTTGCCGGTTCACCAACAATCATGGGAGATGCTGTTATATTCAACATCGGCACAAAGGGGATGGCCTTTAACAAGGATACAGGGGAACTGCTCTGGAAGAGTGAAGGCAATGTTGTAGGATATACAACACCAAAGCCGCTGCCTTTAAGCATGTTTAATCGACCGGCAGTGGCTATTTTTACAAATGAGGGATTTTATATTTTAGACCCGGCAACAGGCAGCCCATTGGCAACATATTCAAAAACCTGGGAAGAAAAATCAAACTGTAATGCAATCACTCCATATATCTATAAAGAGGGCATATATTTAAATCACAGCGCGCACGGTATGGCGAGGTTGACGCTTAAGGGAGACAAGCTGACACAGGAGTGGCTTTCAACAGATGCCAAATATCCAAATGAGTGGTATGCCTTTAATCCGCAGGTAATTTACAGGGATAATATCTATTTTTTAAGCAGCGGTCGTGTAAAGGCTGATAAAGGGTTGCATTGCGTTAATGCCATTACCGGAAAGGGTGTATGGTTTGATCAGAGTTTTGAATTTGGAAGCCTTATAGGGATCGGCGATAAGATGATAATGCTTACTGAAACAGGCGAATTGATCTGGGGGAATATGGCAGATACAAAATTCAGGGAGACATACCGCAAGAAAATATTGAACGGGCTTTGCTGGTCTCTGCCTGTTCTTGTCGGAGATCACATCTATGCGCGGGATGCTGAAGGGGAAGTTGTTTGCCTTAAGCTTAAATAGTGCCCATTCAGAAAGAGAAAAATTCTGGATTGTGCTTTCAGCAGTCAGCAATCAGCCGATAGCTACCCTTTGTTTTGAAAGTCATTAGCTGAAAGATGAGAGCTTTCATACAAAAACAAAAATTTATGTATGGACACTGAATAATATTATGGACGTTTTATTTTATTCGGGCGCTCATACCACATTTTGTGGCAGGCATTTCTGTTCTGAAGGGGTTTTAAATAGAGCAACATATGCAAAAACATTAATAAATGCTCATGTAAACTGTACCATTCCAGTTTTCTGCTGCTTGTAATGATGGGTTCTTCCAGGATTATAAACCCCTTTCCATGTTTCCTGCCCCAGCGCCTGAGCGCAATTGAAAAATATATCTCCTCGGATGCATAGTAGCGCTCATCAAACCCGCCTGTCTCCATGAATGGTTCACGTGTGCAAAACAGGTATGCCCCGCATGCCCATTTAAATCTTTTTGAAAGGATCAGCCATGCCTTTAGACCAAGCCTTGCCAGAATTGGCAAAGGGGTATCAAACTCAGCAATTGCGCCTCCTCCGCAATATCTTTCTGATACAAGAGCATTAAGTGTCTTTTCAAGCAAGAGAGGTGAAATTAAAGTGTCACTGTCAACAAAGATAAGGTATTTTCCTAGAGCGGCTTTTGCCCCGGTATTGCGTGCCCTGGAGATCTGCTGATGCTCTTCAAAGATGACTCTTGCACCATATTCTTTGGCTATCGCAGCAGTAGAGTCTGTTGAATTATTGTCTGTGACTATTATCTCACCAGTCAGCCTGCTGATAGCCTTCATTGATTTTATAATGCTTTTAAGTGTATAGGGAAGATACTCTTCCTCATTATATGCGGGTATAATTATGGAATAATCTATATTTGTAACTTGATTCATCTGTTTTGAGCTTTACTTTAATCTAAAAATGATTCACCACAGAGGCGCATAGAACACAGAGAATATTATTTTCGATATCTTTAAATTACATTTAACTCTGTGTCCTCTGCGTCTCTAGTGAGTGAAACGAACGGGTGGTGTAACTGCTTTCCTAAAATCCGTAAAACTTGACCATGGTATCCAGTGGTTCCCTGTCACGCCACTCTTTGTTTCTATCGTTTGTCCAGTCCGGATAGCCTATTGCAATGCCTAATGCAATGCATTTGTCATCAGGGATACCCAGTTCCTTATGAATAATATCAGGGTATACAACGGCCATTGCCTGGGCTATGGTGCCCAGCCCGTAATTCACAGCAAGGAGCATGATATTCTGAACAGCGGAGCCTGAATCATACATGCCCCAGACATTTATGCCCTTTTCCTGCTGGTAATAACTTTTATCCATCAGCAGGTAGATGCATGTGGTCGCTCCATAATTTGTGAAATTGATAAGCATCTTTTGCTCCATCTCCTCCTTGCTCAGTTCGGAGGTGCGGCCCCGCCTCTCCTTTATCTGCATCTTTTTTATACGGGAGGCAAAGGGTTCGGGGAATACATATGGTCTTGGCACATCAGACTGTGAACCGGGCATGGCAGCAGGGCCTCTTTTTATAAAGGCATCCTGTATGGCTTTTAGTTTTTTGCCTGTGACCACTGCAAATTCCCAGGGCTGGGTATTTGCCCATGAAGGGGCGCGCATGGCATCTTCAAGAATCTTTTTCAGCAGATCAAGAGGCACCTGATCCGGCTTGAATGCCCTTATGCTCTTTCTTTCCTTTATTGCCTGTACAACATCCATTTGCATTTCCTCCTTGCTCTATTTTGAATTAATATTCATGCCCAAGTCCGGGCTTTTATAACAGCGGAAATCCTGAGATGATCTGATTATATAGTATAGTCCATGTCAATTTGGCAAGAAAACAGATCATGATATGTCTGAGTTGCCTCAAATATGGCATGACATTCCAGACAATTGTTGGCAAATATATTGAAAGCCTGTCCATATCTCTGTATCCATCCTTTATTATTCCCTTTAAACCCTTTTCCCAGAACAAGTTAATAAATAACAAAAATGAAGCTATAAATAATGTAAAATACAATATTGTAATTTAAAGCAAATCTGTCTTTTTATAAGAAATATAAAAACAGGATATATATCAATATGATAGAGCTTACAGAAAGTTGTTTCCGGTTTGGTACAGGCCTTGCTGAGTAAAATAGGCATGTGTCCGATCCAAAGGGGCCTGACCTCCTTCTGGAATGAGACTAACGGTGTTGAGCAAAAACTGAATAAAAAACTAAATGATTTTAAGGAGGTAATGAATAAAATGATTAAAAAGGTATTGTTGATTTCATCAATATTACTATCTGTCTCAGGCCTTGTCATGGCTGCTGATCCATCAGGTGCTGAAACCCTGGCCCAGAACAGTATGGCCCCAATTGACTATGTCTGGGTGCTTGTCTGTGGTTTCCTGGTCTTTTTCATGCAGGCAGGGTTTGCAATGGTTGAGGCAGGCTTTTGCAGGGCAAAGAATGCCACTAACCTTATGGCAAAGAATACACTCGATTTTACAATAGCTTCACTGGTCTTTATGGCCTTCGGGTTTGCCTTTATGATGGGAAATGACTTAGGCGGATTTATAGGCACTTCAGGATGGTTTTTACATGGTGAAAATTATGATGTCAGTAAATATCTCATCTTTTTCTGGCAACTGGTATTTGCCGGCACAGCAGCCACTATAGTATCGGGTGCTGTTGCTGAGCGACTTAAATTCGGGGCCTATTTTGGCTACAGTATCATAGTAACAGCCATTATATACCCTATTTATGGTCACTGGGTCTGGGGTGGCGGATGGCTTGCACATCTGCCATTCGGGGCAGGCCATGTGGATTTTGCCGGTTCAGGTGTTGTGCATACAGTTGGCGGGTTCGTAGCACTAGCGGGCGCCATTGTCCTTGGACCACGTTTTGGGAAGTTCGGTAAAGATGGAAAACCAAAGGCAATTCCAGGTCACAGTATAACCCTCGCAGCACTTGGCACATTTATACTGTGGTTCGGATGGTTCGGGTTTAATCCGGGCTCAACCTTCTCAGCACATCAGTTGAGAATAGCAGTTGTTGCTGTTAATACAAACATGGCTGCTGCTGCAGGCGGCGCAATGGCATTATTGATTGTCTATTTTAAGACTAAAAAGTGGGATGTTGGCATGATGCTAAATGGTATACTTGCAGGCCTTGTTGCGGTTACTGCTCCATGTGCATGGATTGAGGCCTGGGCTGCGGTGGTCATAGGCATTATAGCGGGAGCGCTTGTCGTGATGAGTGTTTATTTCTGGGAAGGCCGCGGCATAGATGACCCTGTTGGTGCAGTGAGTGTACATGGTATTAACGGTGTATGGGGCCTAATAAGTGTTGGACTTTTTGCAGACGGAACTTATGGCCTCTGTACAACGGAAGCACCTCTTGTAAGGGGGCTGTTTTATGGCGGCGGTTTTGACCAGTTGATCGCCCAGGTTATAGGCGCTGCTGTTGCGGTTTCATGGTCATTTATACTGGGTTTCATCACCTTCAAGCTGATGGATAAAATATTTGGCATAAGGGTTTCACCGCATGAAGAGATAAAGGGTCTGGATATACAGGAACATGGAACCCCGGCATATCCGAATTTTTATTCAAATAACAATTAATACTTTAAGGTCAGTATCCGCAATGAAGTGAGGTCTGACCTGAAGGAGGTAAAAATATGCAAAAGATTGAGGCAGTCATAAGAGTTGAAAAACTGGATGAGGTATCAGATGCCCTTGAAAAGTTTGGCCTTCCTGGAATGATGGTGACACATATTGAAGGTCATGGAAATCAGAAGGGTGTGGTTGAACAGTTCAGGGGCAGGGAATTCAAGGTGAATTTCATACCAAAAATAAGGATAGAAATTGTCGTTAAGGATCAGGATGTGGATAGGATCGTTAAGGCTATAATAGATATAGCAAGAACCGGAGAGATTGGCGATGGCAAGATCTTCATATCCGACATAAAGGATGTAATAAGGATAAGGACCGGAGAGAAGGGCGACAAGGCGATTTAATCACAGGGTTAATAAACATTATTTGATCTTTAATAATTACAGAGCTGTTAAAGATTTTATTCTTTAACAGCTTTATTTTTATAAGCGCATTACATTGATCATTTTATGATTTAAGTATTCCAGTTGGCATTTCTGCCTGAACCGTCATAGTTGCATTTTATATATAATTCTATTAGATTGCTTTCATTTTATCAGTAATAAATTATAACCAGTAATGAGAACAGAAATAGATGAAAACGCCCCTTGAGCTACTTGCACCTGCTGGCACCGCTGAAATCGGCAAGGCAGCCATTGATCACGGCGCTGACGCCGTATACATAGGGGCGCCAAAGTATAGCGCAAGGGCACAGGCAGGTAACAGCCTTGATGATATCGCAGGCATTGTTAAGCATGCACATCTGTTTCATGCAAAGGTGTATGTTGCCCTTAACACCATCCTGACAGACCCTGAGATGGATGAGGCAAAGGATCTGATAAGTGCTCTATATGACGCCCGCATAGATGGCCTTATCATACAGGATGTGGGGCTCCTTGAACTTGATCTGCCGCCAATCCCTCTTATTGCCAGTACCCAGATGCACAATACCACACCTGAAAAGGTGAGGTTCCTTGAATCTGTCGGTTTTAAAAGGGTAATACTTGCAAGGGAGCTTTCATTAAATGAGATCAGGGCTATACGTGAGAGGACAAATGTGGAGCTTGAGGTATTTGTTCACGGCGCCCTGTGTGTATCATATAGCGGCCAGTGTTACATGAGCCAGTGTGCATTCGGGCGTAGCGGGAACCGTGGCGTATGTGCCCAGCCGTGCCGCCACCAGTATACCCTTACTGATGGCAATAATAAAACAGTTATAAAGGATAAATACCTGCTCTCCCTTAAAGACATGAATCGTGTAAATTCCATAGGCGATCTTGTTGCAGCAGGTATAACCTCATTCAAGATAGAGGGGAGGTACAAAGAGACAGAATATGTAAAGAATATCACGGCCCTGTACAGAGAGAATATTGACAGGTTTATCGCCAAAAATCCAGGATATCGTGCTACATCAAGCGGCGTCTCTACCTTTGGCTTTAAACCTGATCCATGTAAAAGCTTTAACCGGGGGTTTACAGGTTATTTTATTGATGGTAAACGGGAAAAAATGGCAACCTTTAATTCACCAAAATCAACGGGTGAGTTCATAGGCACAGTTAATAGGATTGGCAGGGATTATTTCAGCATTAAAGGTCATACGCTTATAAATGGAGATGGCCTCTGCTTTTTTACCCCTGACCATGAACTGACCGGATGCAGGGTGGAGAGGGTTGAAGGAGACAGGGTTTTTCCAAATACCATTGCAGATATAACAGAAGGCACATCCATATACAGGAATCTTGATATTGATTTTAACCGTATCCTGAAAGGTTCAATAAGTTGCCGGGTCATTTCAGTTGAGATGAGTTTTGTTCAGGATGAAACAGGCATTAAGCTTGTAGTTACAGACGAAGATGGTATTACGATAGAGATAGAGCAGAAAATGCTGTTTAAACCGGCCCGAAACCCTGAGCTCGCCCGCTTCACTATTGAGGCTCAGCTTTTGCGTACAAAGGATACCCCCTACAGGGTGAAATCAGTATCCATCAGTCCTGACCAGCCGGGTTTTATGCCCCTGAGCATCATTAATGATATCAGGAGGAGAGCCCTCGAAAAATTATCTCTTACCCGTATGGAACGCTTCTTTAACATAGGTGAAAAGATAGACCCCAATAACATACCATATCCTGAAAAAAAGCTTGATTACAGAGCAAATGTCCTGAATTCAAAGGCAATGGCCTTTTACATGCGTCATGGTGCAGATGTTACCGAGACAGCCCTTGAAGATAGTAATAGACAAAAGAATGATATGAAGGGCAGGGTGGTGATGACCACAAAGTTCTGTTTAAGGCATGAACTGGATGGCTGCCTGAGATCAAAGGATGTAAAAAATAACAGGCTGAAAGCTCCGTTGCGGATAAACGACAGGCAGAATATTTACAGGCTGGAATTTGACTGTGAGAAGTGCTGCATGCAGATCATTGCTGAAGGTGATCAACTTGTATCATCGTAAGAGAGTGATAAAAGATGACAAAATCGGGACGACATGAACCCTCTAATGGCATATCAATCATTTATGAGGACAGGGATATCATTGTGATAGATAAACCAACAGGCTTGTTAACCATTGGAACTGACCGGGAGAAATCGAAAACCGCACACTTTATACTCAATGATTATGTCAGAAAAGGAAATTCAAAATCCTCAAACCGGGTATATATTGTACACCGTCTTGACAGGGAGACATCAGGTTTAGTTATTTTTGCAAAAAGCGAACAGGTGAAGAGGTTCTTGCAGGATAACTGGGAGAAGACTGAAAAGCACTATCTGGCTATTCTTCATGGAAACCTGAAGGTGAAAGAGGGTGCTATATCCTCATACCTTGCTGAAAACAGGGCTCTCAGGGTTTATTCGACTACCGACCCTGCAAAAGGTAAACTCGCACATACCGCATATAAGGTTATTGAAGAGACTAAAGGCTTTACCATGGTAGATATCCATTTATTAACTGGTCGAAAGCACCAGATTCGTGTGCATTTTTCAGAAATGGGCCATCCTGTGGTTGGTGACAAAAAATATGGGCCGGATGAGAATATATCAAAGAGACTGGCCCTGCATGCCCGTTCAATTATGTTTAATCACCCCTTCACCCGTAAACAAATTGCCTTCGATACAGGCGTGCCAGATGAAATTAGAAGACTTTTCCGCAGGCTAAAAGGTTGAAACTGTTAAATATACAGGTAAATAGATGAGATATTGATTTTACTTGGGAAGTGATATATTATTTCCTTAAAAATGGAAAGTAAGGAGGTAAGATATGCTTACAAAGCTTACAGCAAAAAATCAGATCACTATCCCCAAGGATGTTATATCCAGTATTCAGGGTGTACAGTATTTTGATGTGAGTTATAGTGAAGGAAATATCATACTTAAACCTGTCAAGGTTTATGATACAGACCTCGACGGGATCAGATCAAAAATGAAGCAGCTTGGTATCTCAGAAAAAACTGTAGAAGAAGCGGTAATCTGGGCCAGAAAGAAATGAGAAAGGTTGTTATTGATACAAATGTCCTTGTTTCGGCCCTTCTTTTTGATGGAGTAGCAGGTAGACTTGTCACACTCTGGAAAGACAGACGTATACTGCCTTTATGCTCAAAAGAAATAATGGATGAATATTTAAGGGTTCTTGCCTATCCAAAATTTAAACTCACTAATATAGAAATAGAATATCTTATTACAGTTGAGATTCTACCATGGTTTCAACCTGTTACTGTCCTGAAAGGAAAGCCCTTCATAAAGAATGACCCTCAGGATGATATTTTTATATGGTGTGCTCTTGAAGGAAAGGCGTATTCAATTATTTCAGGAGATAATCATCTATTAAGTATGAAAGAACCGCCAGTAACTGTTTTAACTATAAACGATTTTTTAAAATTCATAAATGATGAAAGAGGAAAAAAGAGATGAAAAAATTTATGAAAATTATGTTTATTATACTTGGACTCATATTTGTTGCAGTGATTGTATTAGCAGTCATGTATCGCGATACAATAGGAATCATGCTGGGAAATAGAAAGGTCCAGCCGCATCAAGAGATGGCGCATAAGATTAAAACTGCGCCTGTTCAGCCGATCACAAAGGGAGAGGCTGACTGGACAAGCTGGCGTAATATTGATGGCGATAACAGGAGCAGGGTTTCAGGTTTAAAAACAGACTGGTCAAATGGGCTCAGGAAGATCTGGGAGATAGATTACCTGTGTGATGGAGAGGAGAGCGCAACATGGTCTGCGCCGGTTGTGCAGGGTAACAGGCTGGTAGTCTGTGGGCGTAACGGCAAAAATGATGTGGTATATTGCCTTAATCCGGAAGATGGCGGTCTGATATGGAAACAGTCATATCCTGCTGAAACATCAAATGAATATGGCATGGGTTTCAGGGCAACACCGTGGATTGATGATGACCGTGTATATACCTATGGCAGGGGCGGCGATCTTGCCTGCTGGAATCTTTTAAACGGTGAAAGGATATGGCACAATAATGTCCGTGATGCAGGTGGCGAAGCACCTACCTGGGGTCTTTCATCCTCTCCCCTTGTAACCGGTTCCATGGTTATAGTTAACGCTGGCGGGAGTGCACGAACAATCGCCTATAACAAGATGACCGGAGATGTTATATGGAAGGCAGGGCAGGGGCATGCTGGTTATGCGGCAATCACCATGATGGAAATAGAGGGAGAACCTGTAATACTTTCGTTTCATGGTAAAGGGCTCTCTGCAATTACCCTGAATGATGGCAAGGTTTTGTGGGATACAGAATGGCAGACCAACTATGATGTAAATGCGACAACACCTGTGATAAAGGATAATCTGGTATTTATCACCTCTGGCTATAAAACGGGCTGTGAACTGTTAAGGGTCACAAAATCAGGCGCTGAGGTTGTATGGAAAAATAAGGATTTTGCATCACACCATTCAGACCCATTTATTATTGGCAACTATATTTATGGCTATTCGGGTGACAGCATGCAGAACAAGGGCTATTTTAAGTGCCTTACGCTTGAAACAGGCACAGAAAAATGGAGCACAAAAGAGATGGGGTGGGGTACATGTATTGCAGTGGAGGATTATCTCCTTTGCATGGATGTCAAGGGGAGCCTCTATCTTATGCGACCTGATCCTGAGAAATTTGTAAAGGTTGCGGAGCTGCCAAAGGTATGGGGAAAGGTAAGCGGCGCAACATGGACAAAGCCGGTTATCGCCAACGGCAGGCTCTACCTGAGATTTAAACAGGGCCTGATCTGCCTTGATATTAAGGGATGATAATTTAATCCAAATTTAGCGCCAGATATTTATTTTGTAGAGACGGGTTTACAACCCGTCTCTATCAACAAATTTGAAGATCATATGTTTCTACATGGCATCAATCCCCATGCTGATAATAGTCCCGCTCAGATCACTACTGCTGGTTTTAATTACTGAAATCCTTTCGTGAGTGAATTTTACTTCATCCACAAGATACTGTTTGATCGCAAGCGCCCTTTCATCAGCAAGGGATATCAATTTATCATCACTGATTGTAAGTGCATTTAAGATGTCATCATAGATCTCTTTATAGACAGTAATATCCTTAGCCTGTGTCTCTGATCCCTGTGTGGGTTTCTGTGCGTTTCTAGGTTCTTGCTCCAGGGTACTCCTTTTCACTCGTTTGGTAACATCAGGCAGACCCATCTCATTATTTATTGCCTCCAGGGCAGCATGATTTTGTGTAATCAGCCATAACTCCTGCCTCTTCAACTCATCTTCAATCACGGATAACTCAATGGAGCGTCTGTTGGCAATCATCTGTTTCAGTTGATTTTTCCTAAGCGCTGCAACATCATCAGATTTTGATGCATTACCCTTTATTGTAAGAGAGAGCTGAGGTCTTTGATTGAGTGCATCAGCAAGTTTAGTTAGGTTCTCTTTACCTGCCTGATTTAGCAGGGAACTGCCAGGGTCAAATTGGATATTTCCCATCTCTTCTCCTCCACTGGGTATCAGGGAACCGAGGAGCTTAAAAGGGGATGCCGCAGCCTTTACTATAATATTCACAAGGGTCTTTATTATAATTCCAGCGACACTGAAATCAGGGTCATCAAGGTCTCCGGATATATTTACATCAAGATCAATCACGCCGGATATATCACGCAGTAGCGCAAGGCCAAGCCCTACAGGCGCATCGATAACCGGCTTGGCAGAAACCTTTTCACCGAGATAGAGGTTTTTTGCGTTTATGTTATTTGCGCCCTTTAATTTTCGGTCATGAAGGGAATAATCAAGATCAAGAGAGAGCTTTCCGCTTTTAAGATAGTTGCCTATATAGAGACCAGAATAGGGTGAAAGGTGTGTCATCTCAAGCCCCCTGAGCGTGCTTTTAAATGCGAACCCGGGCTGACGGCTTATTGGATCAAGAGTGCCTTTGACAGTAAAAGGGGCGTATTTATCTACGTCAGCGCTGAATGAAAAGGGAGAAGGCTCTTTTGTCTTAGAACCTATCTGATCTATACTCAAGGCCATATTGTACATGCCTGTCTTGTATTCTGGTTCCACACTTTTATCGGAAAAAAGGACAGCGCCATTACTCATGCTGACTTTATCTATTGAAAACTCCCACGGTTTTGATTCGACTGGTTTCGCAATGGACGGCTCATCACTCTTTATTTGCTCCTTCTCTTTTACTATGCCTGCAAGGTTAAGAAGCTTTTTCTCAGAGAGGCTGACAGCAAGGTCTGGTTTTACAAGGCTGACTGATGAAACTGTAATCTTTCGGGCATTAACATCTGCCCTTAAATCATCAAGCATGAATCTGTTTAAACTTAAAAGAATGCTATTAGAGCGCAGATCCTTTAGCCTTAAGTTATCCACACCCATGCTGGTGGCTGCGTTGATGGAGGTCTTTCCATTTTTATTAACTGACACCATTCCATCTGCAAACAGGTTCCCGTCAGCTATCCCAAGCCATGTGATTGCTTCAAGATATTTTGTAAAGGGATTAAGCTCCAGTTTATCAAGCTTATATTTCAGCTCCATTGAAAAGGGTGAAGGGCATAAAAAACCATCAATATTTATCCCGCCATTACTGTTAAGGATGGCAGCAAGATCAATTGATATTCTGCTTTCAGGGGCAAAGGAGATATCCTTTAAGTCAAGGTTGATCCCGGATAATGTATGTTTTGCCTTTATTTTTTCGTTCTGGTCTTCAAAATCAATGGTGCTGTTTTTGAGGGATGCATGCCTTATTAATATATCCCATCTCATATTATCTTTTATTGTATCAGCAGGGATATCTTCCCCCGCTGTTTTTTCCTGCCTATCGGGAGAAATAAGCGTTTCATACCTTGCTTTTCCATCTTTATCGATCCACTGGTTTAAGGCAAACCTGTCCAGAAGCACATCTTCAACCAGTACCTTGTGCCCGGTAATATCAACACTGAAATTATGAATACCAATATCCCCTGCACGCAGCATGGCCGGGTCAGGTGTATGATCGTCAATGCCAAGGTCCTTTATTGTAAGATTCCCCTTATCGGTTTTAATAATGAAATCAGTATCATTTTTAATAAGGATATTTGTATCAAATGAAAGCGTTCCTCTCCCTATTTTAAGGGGAAGAATATTTTCCAGAAATTTGCTCAGGCCGGCCAGGTTAATTTTGTTAGCGCCTATGCTTCCCTCCATATAAAGAGGGTCTATCCTGTAATTGCCATTAAGTTGCAACTCTCCTCCCTCCTGATCCCTTGCATTGATGGTAAATGAATTCAGATGCTCATCACCTGTTGCAAAATACAATTCTTTTACCTGGATAGAGATATCATTAAGGTTTACTGTTGCAGGGTCAACGGAGCTTTTATCCGTATATTTGAATGATCCCTTATTTATGGATGTGTTAAACAACTTGATGGCGATTGGGCTGCTGCCATCTTTTGCTTTCTTCTCTTTACCTGAATCAGATGATGACAACTTTTCAATAATATCGCTGAAGTTAAAACCTCTTTTGAGTTTAATGATATTAATATGTGAGTTGTCCAGAGAGAGTTCGTCAAAGGCTATTCCAAATAAAAAGAGAGATTTCCACAAACCAAAGTCAACAAGCAGATTATCCCATGATGCAAGAGGGGTGTCACCTGAATCAACGACAGAAAAATTCTCTATTTTTAAGGATAGCTTGAAAGGATTGAAACGGATATCGCCAGCGGTTATCTCCCTTCCAATCAAGGTTGAGACATCGGTTTCAAGTGTCTTTTTTAGCTTACCGGGCAGGTAAAACCAGGAGAGGGAGAGGTAAATAAGGTATAAAAACAGACATGAGGCTAATACCCATTGATACCATGTGATGAGCTTTAAACGGGTTTTTATTGTGCTCATGGCAACCTCTCTGTTAAAATGGTTAATGAACTGTTACTTTAAGCCCCATCTCCTCAAGAATTTTTTTAAATGACTCTATCTTTTCATCAGAAGGGACAGGTGCCTGGGCCACCTTTTTATTGCTTATCCTCTGGTGTTTCATAACCCCCAGGTTATGGTAGGGCAATAGCTGGATTACTGTTATTGCATCTCCAAGTGCCCTGCAGAACACACCTGTCTCACGTATATTTTCTTCAGTGTCATTGAACCTTGGGATTACAGGTATCCTTACCTGAATCTTTCCGCCTGCATCCGCAATCCTTTTTGCATTTTCAATGATTATCTCGTTTGGCACGCCGGTCATCTGCTTGTGCAGGTCACTATTCATATGTTTCAGGTCATACAGAAAGAGGTCTGTGTATGGCAGTACCGCATCGATATTTTTTGCGCTGGAAAAACCTGTTGTATCCAGCGCAGTATGGATACCCCTTTCTTTTAATGATTTAAGTAAAGCCAATGTGAATTCAGGCTGTGATAGCGCCTCACCGCCGGATATTGTCACACCGCCCCCGGACTGATCATAAAAGGGCTTATCCCTTACAAGCTTTTCTGTAAGCTCCTCCACTGTGTAATCTGTGCCGCACATATAGAGTGCATCAGGATAGCAGACATTGGCGCATGCACCACAGTTGTCACAAAGCCCTCTATCAATATCAATAAGCCGTATATCCTCTTTTGTAACCATGTGCTGTATAACTGTGCCAGGGGTTATGGCGCCTTTTGGGCAGGCAGTTAAACATTTTCCGCATTTATCAATGCCAATGCATCTCATGGAGATCCAGCTAAGCTGTGTATAAAACTCCTGCGACTCAGGGCTGTGGCACCAGGGGCAGCGTAAAGGGCAGCCCTTTAAAAAAACCGTGGTGCGTATGCCTGGCCCATCCTGTACAGAAAAACCCTGGATATCATATACCTTGCCGGTTAATTCACTATTCATTTAAATGCAATACCTTCGAAAGAAACTGGATTCCCCGGTCAGGCCGAGGAATGACAAAAAAGATTTTAATCTGATTAAAAGCTGAACTCCGTCCTCTTGATAATATCTTCCTGGCTCTCCTTATACAGCTCCACAAAATAGGCGCTGAAGCCTGCGATCCTTACAACAAGGTCCCTGTAGTCATCAGGTTTTTCCTGGGCCTTTCTTAAAACATCAGCGCTTACGATATTAAACTGCATCTCCATGCCGCCAAGGCCGAAATAGGTTTTTATAAGCGCCTTGAGCTTTTCTTTGCCCTGTTCATTCCTCACCGCGGTCGGGTGAAAGCGCAGGTTTAAAAGTGTGCCATTGCCGAATTTTTTCTGGTCAATGGCAGAGACAGACCTTATTGTTGCTGTGGGCCCGTTTTTATCAAGCTGCTGAACCGGTGAGATGCCGTCACTAAGCGGCTCACCTCTTTTTCTTCCGTCAGGAGAGGCGGCTGTCATCAGGCCAAAGAGGATATGTGCTGTTACAGGATAGAGCCCGGCTGAATACCTTCCTCTGTAACCAGTGCCCGAGTTGATGGCGTTTGCATATACATCAGATACCCATGTGGCAAACTGATCCACATACTCATTGCCATTGCCATAATGGGGCGCCTCCTTCAGTATCCGCTGCCTTAAATCCTCCTTTCCTTCCCAGTTTGTCATGATTGCATCATAAAGCTCCCTGGCGCTTATGAGCTTTTTATCAAATACCATATATTTTACTGCTGCCAGGCTGTCTGTTATATTTCCGATTGCTATGCCTGCGTTTCCGGTGGAGTTATACTTTGCGCCCCCCTTCATTACATCCTTACCCTTTTCCATACAGCCGTCTATGGTTGCAGAGACAACCGGAAGGGGCATATGCTCTGATGCAACATACTCAAAGGTATTTATGAGGCTTATGTGCCACTTTGCAAAATATTCTATCTGTCTTTTTACTGCATCCAGCACCTCATCAAAACTCTTCATCTCATAGAGATACCCTGTGGCTAACCCTGTCTGGCCGCTCATTTTGCCATCAAATCCGGGCATTGGGTTGTAGCCATTATTGATTGCCAGGATAAATGCATTAAGCAGGTTAAAAAAGGACTCTGTGCCTGTTCCGCCCGGCGCTGCCCACTCATCACCGCAGCTCTGTGGTTCAACACAGCCTATAAGGCAGTAATTGCGGGCGCTCTCTATGGGGAGGCCTCTCGCCATAAGCGCGGGTATAATAATGTCATCACTCTCAAATGTCGGCACACCGCCGGCAATCTGCGTGGTTTCAATGGCCGCTTCCCACAGGGCATCAGGGGTTCCCTTATGTATACGAAGCGATTGCGGCGGGTCATGGAGTATGAGCCTTCCGGCTGATTGAAGCATCATATATGTAACAGCATTTGTAGCATCTTTGCCATCTCTTGTAACGCCGCCCAGTGTCATAAGCTGCCCGCTTGTATAGCCCGGGCTTGACCTTGTTGCCAGCGCAGGCCATATCTTGTTCATCTCCGCCACCTTGAGATAAAAGAGGTCAAGGAGCTCCTGCGCCTCATCGTGTGTGATTCTTTTTGCCTTGATATCCGCATCATAGAATTTGCCAAGGTACTGGTCCAAACGTCCGAATGAAATGCCGTGCTGCTGTCCGTCAAGACAGAGGCATATCTGGTAGAGGTAAGTGCACTGGATAGCATCATGAAATGTACGGCAGGGGTTTTCCATTATCCAGTTAAGGCTATCTGCCATCTTTAACAGCTCCTTTTTCCTTTCAGGATTGGTTTCTATTGCAGCAAGCCTTTCACACTCTTTTGCATATCTCTTTGAAAAGGTGATGATCCCGTCGCATATTATTGTTATTGCCCTGTAAAAATTATATTTGTATACACTGTCACCAAACATCACACCTTCAAGTTCATCCATCTTCGCCTGCGCCTCTTTTCGTATGGCGCCAAAACCTTTGTTAATGGCCTTTTCAAAGTTTGCCACAAAATGGCCTACAGGCGACTGGCACACACCCTTGATGCCAAAGGTTGACACCCCGTTACCGACCGCCTTTTTATATCCCTCAGGTATATATTCATCCACCTTGGCGCTCAGACACTCCTTGCGCCAGAAATCACCAGTGGCGAGCACATATTCCGCATCCTTTTCATCTATATCATAGGGGTCTGTATCCCTTTTTGGAATGGTGCCGGCCTTTAATTCATCAAGAAACCAGCTGAAGGATATCTCAGGGTAAAGGGCGCAGCATCTGTATGATGTGCCCTGCCAACCTACAATGACCTCGTTTTCATTTATTAGAACCGGCAACTTTTCACAGAGATTCCTGAAATTTTTGGCCCTTTTTAATATTCCCTGAAGCTGTGGATTTTCCATGTAAAAATCGGTTACTATTTTATAACGCGCTATGCAGATCTTCGGCCTTGTTGAGCGGTATTTTTCGCGTATCTTTGCCACGCGCGGGGTTATTGGGCTTAATGTATACATAAATCCTCCAAATCTGCTAAATACTGTTAATTAAAGCCTTTAGCCAATAACTTAAGCCATTAAGGTTGTCTCGTCAAGTTATTAAGCCCTTTATCTGTCAAGGCATTGTTAACCTGTTCTGCATATGATACAGAATATTTAACAATAAAAACTATATCTATAGTTATCGGCATTTACGCCATGAAATATAAACCGTACCTTTTGTGAAAAGGATATTGTCAAGACCCTTTATTTTTTCTATCTTTTTTATTATTATATCTCATCACATTATTTTTCTTGTCCACCATGTCTCATTCAAAAAGGAGGAGTGCAATGGCACGTCCATTAAAATGGATTCTGGGAGTCTTTGGAGGGATCATTATTATAGTCATAATAGCTGCTGTGGTTATTATCTCAAGTTATGACTTCAACAATCTTAAACCTGTCATATCAAAGGCCGTCTATGACGCAACCGGAAGGGAGCTTGTTATAGGCAGCGATATTGATCTTGATATAGGGCTTACCCCCTCCCTTGTATTATCAGAAGTGAGGTTTCAGAATGCAGAGTGGGGCACCAGAAAAGATATGCTGAATGTGGGCAGGTTTGAGCTGAAGGTCGCACTGATGCCCCTTTTAAAAGGAAATGTAGAGGTGAACCGCTTTATACTTAAAGACTTTGATGTGTTAATAGAAACAGACAAGAAGGGTAAAGGCAATTATCAGTTTGATACAGAGAAAAAGGCTAAAACAGAAGAGAAAAAGCCCGGAACTGAAACAGGGGCCGGGGCAGCGCCGCCTTCGTTTGCTGTGAATGAACTTGAAATAGCTAACGGCATTATCAACTACAGGGATGGGAAAACAGGCAAGACGCAAACCCTGACCATCACTAACCTTACGACAGGGATCAAGGGTCTTGAAAACCCTTTAACCATTGATCTTAGCGGCAAATATAACAATGATCCATTTAAGGTATCGGGCACTCTCGGCAGTATAAAAGCCATTAATGAACCTGAGACCCCATGGCCTTTTGACCTTTCTGTAAAGGCCTTTGGCGCAGTTGCGGGTCTGAAGGGTTCCATAAAAAACCCTGCTGAGCAGAAGGGTATAAATATCGATTTTAATGTAAAGATAGATGACTGGTCAGGGCTTTCAAAATTGGCGGAAACAAAGATACCTGTAAAGGAACCATTCAGCGTCTCCGGCAATATTACTGACAGGGCATCAAAGGATTACAACATGAGCGGCTTAAGGATTACCCTTGGCAGGAATCAGATAAATGGCTCATTAGGCATGAACCTTTCGGGCAAAGTGCCATATATTAACGCTATCCTCTCATCAAAAGAGCTTGATTTAACCCCATTTATTAGTAAGGACAAGGCACAGGACAAACCTGCTGAACCGCAGGTTAAGGGTGAGGAAAAGATGAAAAGGATCTTTTCAGAAGAGCCCCTTAATATTAATTCATTAAAGGCAATAAATGGCAAATTCAAAATCAGCATAGATAAACTTGTTTTATCTGAAATGGTGCTAAACGCCTTTTCAATTGACGCCGCAATGAATAATGGAAGCCTTTCCCTAAAGCCCTTAAAGATGTCTCTTGGCGGAGGTAATATTGGTATCAATATGGATCTTGTCTCAAAGGTGAATGGTGTAGACTTTTCAACTGTGTTAAATATCAAGGGGCTGGAGCTTGCCGGTGTGCTTGAAAAGATGGGTATCAAGGATAAGGTTGAGGGGCTGGTTGATGCTGATATAGATATCAGGGGTAGTGGTAATTCCATTGCATCCATAATGGCTGGGCTTAACGGCTATTCAACTGTTGCGGTAAGTAACGGGGTTGTAAGCAACAAATATATAAAAATGCTGGGCAGTGATTTCAGCAAGGGTGTTATGAGGCTATTAAATCCCGGGTCAGAATCAAAGGATTATACTACAATAAAATGTCTGGTAAACAGGTTTGATGCCCGCGACGGAATAGCAGATGGAACTGTTCTTGCTGTGGATACAGAGCTGATGAGCGTGGAAGGAGAGGGGGATATTAATTTAAAGACAGAGGCGATGAACATTTCGCTGATACCTACAGCAAAAAAAAGCGTTGCCGGGTATAAACTGAATCTAGGTGAGCTTGCACAGCCCTTCAAGCTTGGCGGCACCCTGTTAAAACCCTCACTTGTCATCGATAAACAGAGGGCAGCCCTCTCAATCGGTAAGGTAATCCAGAAAGATGGGCTCAAAAGCCTCTTAAAAAAGGCATCTCCTGATGAGACTACCTCAGATATAGATATATGCGCCTCTGCACTTGAGGCAGCCAGGAGTGGCGTGAAACAGGCTGCCAGGAAAGAAGAGGCTGCGCCGGAGGCCGCAACAGGTGAAGAGACACAACAACCAGAGCCTGTTACCACTGAAAAACTTATACAGGATGCGGTTAAAGACCCTAAAAAGGCGCTTAAGAATCTGTTCGGGAGATAGATAATACTTTTTTATACTGGCTCCAGTTTACACTTGTTTGATGAGGGCATGGTGGTTAGCCATTTGCCTGTCAGCCTTGCAATAGTAAGTTTGATCTCTAGGTTTTCCCTTCTTGCTGGCAGCATGTCAACCACATCAAACCCGCAGAACATGAGTGTGCGCTCAAGATTAAAGCAGCATGAGGTGGTTCCGTTTCCGCTTCCGCCTGCATAGCAGATCCCAAAAGCTATTGGCCCTGTATCATTATTGAAGGGGCCGGGCATTGGCGCATTAGGGTTTACTGGTTTTCTTGGTATCCTTGACTTTACCCTCCTGAGCCTGTCAAGGAATGCCTTCATGCTTTCGCTCAGGTCAGCGAAATATACGGGGTTTGCAAAGACTGTTACATCGGCATTATCTATCTTTTCTACAATGGATGGAAAGTCATCATCTATTATACATTTATTATCATCCCTGCAAATACCCCAGCCATCCTTATTGCACTGCCTGCAATGGCTTATATTCATTTTGGGGAGATAAATAATCTCTGTTTCTCCGCCGGCCTCCTTAACACCTTCACAAAGGGCGTTTATGAGCATGGCGGTTCTTCCTTCGGGGTTCCTGCTACCTGAAATAGTCAATAATCTCATAGAATTCCTCCTTGTAGATGATGAGTAGACTTTTTGTAGAGAATAGATTTTAGCAATTAATGAAAACTGGATTCTCCGATCAAGTCGGGGAATGACGTAAAATATTCATTTATCTTGCGCCTTGAGCCCTGCGCCTTGCGCCAGGTATTTTATACCTTAAACCTTTCTTTCATCATTTCCCTGACGATTTTGGGATTCGCCTTTCCCTTTGTCTTTTTCATCACCTGCCCCAGCAGAAAATCAACCGGCTTTGTATCGCCTGCCTTTATCTGTGAAATGGCATCAGGATTTTCCTTTATGACTTCATCCAGTATCGTCTCAATAAGCGAGTCATCGGCAACAGGCTTAAGATCCTTTTCCTTAATTATTTCATCAGGGCCTTTGCAGGTGGTGAACATCTCGGCAAGCACCTTTTTGGCTATGGCCTCGGTGAGATCACCATTTGCTATAAGGTTTATGAGTCTTGCCATGTCGTTGGGCTTGACCGGGCAATCTGCAATAGAAACAGAACCATCCTTAAGATACCTGAACAGGTCATTTACTATCCAGTTTGAGAGCTTGCGGTTATCGCTGCATGTCTTTATGCAGGTGAGGAAATATTCGGAAACAGCCCTGTCTCTTGTAAGGGTTATTGCATCGTTTTTCGGAATATTATACTTCTCGATTATCATGGCAAGCTTCTGGTCAGGGAGTTCGGGCATCGATTTCATAATACTTTCAATAAATGCCTCATCAAGCTCTATTTCAAGGAGGTCAGGGTCAGGGAAATACCTGTAGTCAGGCGCATCCTCCTTGCTTCTCATGGGAAGGGTTATCTTTTTTGCCTCATCAAAGAGCCTTGTCTCCTGTTTTACCTCTTTGCCTGATTCAATGATCTCCTTCTGCCGTTTCACTTCATATTCAAGTGCATCCATGATGAACCTGAAGGATGACATGTTTTTTACCTCGGCCCTGTTACCGAACCCCTTATCACCCTTTTTTCTTATGGAGATATTGACATCACACCTGAGCTGACCCTTTTCCATGGCGCATTCGCTTATGCCGATATACTGGATGGTCTGTTTCAGTTTCTCAAGGTATGCCTTTGCCTCGGTTAAAGACCTCATGGGGTTATTTTCATGGTCTGTAACTATTTCAAGCAGTGGCACGCTTGAACGGTTGTAATCAACAAGGCTGTAATCTGCCTCATCAAATGAATCTGAAGAGTGGACAAGCTTGCCGGCATCCTCCTCAAGATGGATGCGCTTTATGCCGACCCTGTAAGGCTTTCCATCATCTCCATTTATCTCAAGATAACCGTTTTCACAGAAAGGCCTTTCATACTGTGAAATCTGGTATCCCTTTGGGAGGTCAGGATAAAAATAATTTTTTCGTGCAAACCTGGAGAGCCTGTTAATATGGCAGTTCAGCGCAAGCCCAGCCTTTACAGCATATTCAACAGCCTTTCTGTTAAGCACCGGCAGAGCGCCGGGCTGCCCTGTGCAGACCGGGCATATGGCGCTGTTTGGCGGTGCATTATATATAACCGGACAGTCACAGAAAAGTTTTGCCTTTGTGTCCAGCTCTATATGTGTTTCAAAACATATGATCAGTTCGTATTCCATTTAAATAACCTTTATTAATTCAGCGCATGGTATAATTTTT
The DNA here is from genome assembly GCA_964460435.1 of uncultured Desulfatiglans sp. Lineage (GTDB taxonomy): Bacteria > Desulfobacterota > DSM-4660 > Desulfatiglandales > HGW-15 > JAAZBV01. Next base: position 3,957 of record CAYWRH010000008.1, on the reverse strand, counting down.
GTGGCATTACAAGCCGGTTTACGGTCTGCGGTCTTCGGTATTCGGAAAAACCGTAGACCGAAGACCTCAAACCTAAGACCTTATATCTTATATCGCTATTTTCTCATACCCGCTCGCCACCCTTAAGATCATCTCTTCATCAAACGGCCTGCCAATCAATTGCATACCAACCGGAAAACCGTCAACAGTGCCGCACCTTACACTCAACCCTGGCAGCCCTGAAAGATTGAGCGATACAGTATATATGTCTACAAGGTACATCTGAAGCGGATCAGCCATCTTCTCGCCTATCTTGAATGGCAGACACGGGGTGGTAGGTGTAATGATGCAGTCAACCTTTTTAAATGCCCTGTCAAAGTCGCCTTTTATAAGGTTCCTCACCTTCTGTGCCTTAAGGTAATAGGCATCATAGTACCCTGCTGAGAGCACATATGTGCCAAGCATGATCCTTCTTTTTACCTCGCTCCCAAATCCCCTGCTTCTGGTCTTTTCATACATCATTACCGAATCATCTGTGTCTGTGTCAGCCCTGTACCCGTATTTCACGCCATCATATCTTGCAAGGTTGCTGCTCGCCTCAGCGGTTGCAATCAGATAGTAGCTGCTTATTGAAGATGAGGCATGTGGCAGCGAAATCTCTTCTATCTCCATGCCGTTCTTCTCAAGAAGCTTTACTGCATCCATAACAGAATCCCTGATACCCTTATCAAGACCCTCTACAAAATATTCCCTTGGAAGACCGGCCCTTAGACCCTTCACCCCCTTTTCGAGGGATGATGTAAAATCAGGTTTTTCTATATTCGCTGAGGTTGTATCCCTTGGATCATGACCGCATATGGAGTTAAGCATTATGGCGCAATCCTCTGCGCTTTTGCCCAGAACTCCTATCTGATCCAGTGATGACGCATATGATATGAGCCCGTACCTTGATACCCTGCCGTATGTGGGTTTTATGCCGGTTATGCCGCAAAAGGCGGATGGCTGCCTTATTGAGCCGCCTGTATCTGTGCCAAGGGCAATTATGGCCTCGCCTGATGCCACTGCAGCGGCTGAACCTCCGCTTGAGCCCCCGCATACATAGCCTGTGTTTATGGGATTACGGGTCGGGCCTATTATACTGTTTTCCGTTGATGACCCCATCCCGAATTCATCAAGGTTGGTCTTTCCTACAATAACAGCGCCATCATCAATTATCCTCTGAACTGCGGTTGCATTATATGTCGGGATAAAGTTTTCAAGCATCCCTGATGCGCATGTTGTTCTTATACCCTTAGTGCAGAGATTATCCTTTATTGCAATGGGGATACCATTAAGGGGTGATACATCCTCTCCACTTGCAAAGCGCCTATCAGCCTCATCTGCCTGTTTAAGGGCAATCTCGCCTGTCTTTGAAATATAGGCATTAATTGACGTCTCCTTCTCATCCATCCTTTTCAGGACAGATACTGTAAGTTCCCTTGAACTTATTTCCCTCTTTTTAAGAAGCCCGATGAGCTCAATTGCTTTTTTATCGCATAATTCCATAATCAGTTCCCCTCCATAATCTTTGGCACCCTGTAATAACCATCTTCACTGTCAGGTGCATTATTAAGGAGTTCATGGGGATTATCTCTTTCAGCGGGTTTGTCATCTCTCCACACATTCTTCATATCCATTACATGGCTTATTGGCGTTATGCTAGTTGTGTCTATCTCTTCAAGCTCTGTCACATAATCCAGTATTGAATTGAGGTCATTCCTGTACTTTATGGTCTCCTCTTCGCTCATGCTTAACCTTGCGAGTTTGGCTATGTGTTTTACCTCCTCTTTGCTGATCTTTTCCCTTTTGGCATGAGCCTTTTTTGCTGTTTTTATCCTGTCATGATCACCTTCATCGGTGATTGACTGTATACCCTTTATACCCCCTGTAAGGCCAAGTTCGTCAAGCTGGGATTTATCAGCATAATTCGGCGCCTTGCTCAAGGGGCAGAATGCCTTTCTGTTTTTTGGAAAGGCAATAACATCCCTAATAGATGGGGTATTAAGTATCATTGAAACAACCCTGTCCATTCCAAGGGCGAGCCCTGCGTGAGGCGGGGCGCCATATTCAAGCGCTCTAAGGAAAAAGCCAAATTTTGCCTCTGCCTCTTCCCGGCTCAAGCCAAGGGCAGTGAATATCTTTTTCTGAATATTCATGTCATGGATACGGATGCTGCCTCCTCCAAGCTCCTCTCCGTTCATCACAATGTCATATGCCCTAGAATTAAGAGAGATGAGTTCATCCAGATTCCCCGGATCAAAATCTATCCTGTCAGGCATGGTAAAGGGATGGTGCTGAGAACCGATTTTACCATCCTTGTATTCAAAGAGCGGGAAGTCTGTTACCCAGACAGGGCAGTATTTATCCTTTGGTATCAGGTTATAGCGGTTTGCAACATGGAGCCTGAGATCAGATAGTACCCTGTTTACAGACTCGGACGATGTGTCGGCTATCATCATGAGCACATCACCCTCCTCTGCACCAAACCTTTTAATAAGGCCATCCAGCTCTTTTTTACTGAAGAACTGGACAATATTTGACTGGAGTTCCCCATCAATCAACTTCATCCATGTCATGCCTTTGGCGCCGAAAGACTGGACTATCTTCATTGCATACTCATTCTGGAGCACATTCTTGCTTAATGCATCAGACATCCCCTTTACGCAAAATCCCTTAATGATCCCATTCTTTTTAATGATCTGTTTGAAGATGGAATACTCTGTGCCCTTAAGTATATCAGTAAGATCCTCAAAGGCCATGCCGAATCTCAGATCGGGCCGGTCTACCCCGTACTTGTCTATTGCGGTTTTATAGGTCATACGCGGGAATGGACGTGGAAGGGTAATACCGCCAATGGCGAATATCCTTACAATAAGCTCTTCAACAAGCTCGTATATGAACTCCTCATCAATAAAGGATGCCTCCAGGTCAAGCTGCGTGAACTCGGGCTGGCGGTTGGGTCTTAAGTCTTCATCCCTGAAACAGCGGGCCACCTGAAAATACCTGTCCATGCCGCTCATCATAAGAAGTTGCTTGAAGAGCTGGGGGGACTGCGGCAGGGCATAGAATTTTCCCTGGTGAACACGGCTGGGCACAAGATAGTCACGTGCCCCTTCAGGAGTGCTGCGTGTAAGAAATGGCGTCTCTATCTCATAAAAATGCCTTTCGTCAAGAAAGTTCCTGATACATTTTAATATCTCATACCTCTTTATAAAAAGGTGCTGCATTGACGGGCGCCTCAGGTCAAGATATCTGTACTGGAGGCGGAGGTCTTCATCGACACTTTCAGGCCCGGCAGAGATCTCCTCGTTAAGAACCATTGCCTTTTCTGATATGCGAAAGGGAAGGGGGTTGGAGCTTGATAAAATCCTGATCTCAGATGCCTCTACCTCTATAGCGCCGGTTTTGATGTTCGGGTTTTCTGTCCCCTTTTCTCTCAGGATAACTTTGCCTATTATCTCTACTACATACTCTTCCTTTAGTGATGCAGCGATATCATAACAGTCTCTATTTTTTTCAGATGAAAATACCACCTGGACTATCCCCCTGATATCCCTGAGGTGGATAAAAAGCACATTCCCATGATCACGGATGGCGTCAACCCAGCCCAGCAGGAGTATATCCTTTCCTGTTTGGTGCAGTGCCACATCACCGCAGTATATTCTATCTTTCCAGTTCATTTTAAATATCCTGTTTTTTTATCTTTTACCCCTTAAACGGAGTAGTGTTTAGTATAATCTGAGTCAGAAAACATAGCTTATAGTTATTATATTATCAAGGTTAACTTGCTATCATACAAAGGTTTTTTTAAAAATATCGCTCCGGAAATTTACTTTACCGTTTTCGTGTTTAACATATATGTAAATTTTGAATTAGAAAAAAATTGACAAAGATGTAAGTCTTAGTTAATTTTAACACCGTACAAAGAAGTACCTTTTA